>JAZASH010000140.1:0-3121 GCA_036343395.1 Eubacterium sp.
CAGAGATACAAATCAGGACGATGATGTTTCCGAATTGTTTGCTAATCTGGGATCGGGGAAAACCGGTTCATAATTGAGTTCATTTGGATTCATTGATATTTTTTAAGCGAACCGGAAAACTAATTACCACGCTGCCTAAAAGTAAACGGTACAACGAACATCGGAATGTCGAAAATTAAGGGGATGCAGGATTTGCAGCCCCTTAAAGATTTTATTTTTCTTTCATTCGGCAGATGTCCGGGATGGCATCTGACCACGGTAGCAGCCTTGGCAGGATCTGCTTGATTTTCTCTTCGTCGATCGTGCTCCGATCGATTCTCGCCGCGGCCATTTCGGTCAGTATGTATTTCATATACTCGTACGGCTTGAGCCGGTTTGCTTTCGCAGTCTCTGCGATGCTATAGAGCATGGCGCTGGTTTCCGCTCCGGATTCCGTATCGCAGAACAGCCATGCTTTTCGTCCGGTCACAAATGGTCGGATACTTTGCTCGGCGCTATTGTTATCAATCGGCACCTCGCCATCCGTCAGAAATACCCGCAGATATTTTTCCTGATTGATGCAGTAGTTCAGGCCGTCACGTACTGCTTTTGAGCCGACCTGATCCACCATCTTTTTTGCCCACTCAAAGAAGACGTCCACGAGTGGGGCGATCTTGTCTTGCCGTGCTTTTAGCCTCTCATCCGGCGGCATATCCTTAAATCGTTTCTCGTAATGATAGAAAGTATCTATCATTCGAACGGCTTCCTTTGCCACCGAGCCCTTGGCTCCCTTTTTCCCGAGCGCTTTGACCAAGGTGGCGAAGGGGCGTTTAGCGTGTGCCCAGCAACCGGCGACCTGTATGTCCTCCCGTTCATCATCTATCGTATGATAGACCTGGTAGCCATCGGATACGCAGATGCCATGGAACTTTCTTAGAAATTCTTCCGGATACTCGCCCTTCCGACCACTCTTGTAATCGTACAGGACAATTCTCCTTGGCTCGAAGGCACCGCTCTTATACACCCACATGTAGCATTTTTTCTTTTTGATCTCCTCAGAGCCGTCCTTGTTCTCTGTATGGGCTTTGTTGACCTGCACCGGGGTTTCGTCTGCCTGAATCACATGAAAGCCTGTAAGGGCATCTTTCAGCGCGTTATACAGCGGCGTGATGTAATGGGTTTTTGTCCTGTCAAGCCACCGGCACATCGTCTGACGGCGTATGTTTATCTCCATCCGTTCAAAGTCTTTTTCAATCCGAGCCACGGGCATACCGTTCACATACTTGGAATTGAATATCCCGGACACCAGCTCCGGTGTGGCTATACTCCCCGGGAAGGCATCCTTCGGACGTTCGCCCTTCACGAACCGGTCATCCGGTCCGGCATAGACCTTTACATGATGTTCTTCTACAATAAAAGCTGCCGGGACATATTTGAGCTTGTCGTAAACCTCATCCGGTAATTCACGGAAGTTGTCCCCGAGAGAAGCCTTATCCTCATCCGTAGCATCGTGTATGATAATCTCTCTTTGCAATCCGTTGAGATCTTCCTTGCGGACACCTTTCTTTCTCGCTCTGGTGTGAGCAGGCACCTCAATACGCTCTTCCTCTTCATCGGAGGCATCTCCGGCCTCCTCTATGGTGTATTCCACTTCATTGAAACTGATGTATAACTGGTTATCAATCAGGATATCGGAAAGTCCTTTCTCAGAAGAACTGCCATAAGCACGCTGGTTGGACAGGGCAATCATCTCGGTCAGATGATCCAGCCGTTCTGACATAGACTGCAGATTTGCCTGCTGTTGAAGGAACATATCGATGATGAGATCCTTATCAAGGTTCTGAAGATCATCCTTTGTGATTTCCTTTTTCACGGCTCGTTCCTCCCTTTTTTTGATATGTCTATCATACCACAAACGACGGAAAAACGCAACTTTTCAGGCTTTTGTCATTCGTCATTTTTGCCAATAAAAATCCCCCTCGAAAAAGCGTTTCGATAGATATCAAAGGCGGATGTTGGTCTATATAATGCGGAATCCCGGGCGTGGAAATACCCTGGTGCAATCAGTTGTACGAGGGGAAGATAGTATTCAAAACAGCGAAAAAGAGCGCCTTGGCGCCCTTTTCCCAATGTTCCACCATGAAAAATTTTGTGCAATTTTTTTAGCTTACATACTTATACTCTACCGGATTAATCGTCCGGATGACCGAAAAACCACTGAGAAGTTGGATAAGCTGATCTGCTGTGATTTCCCAGATGTCCTTTTCTGTTCTTGGCCACTGAAAGCGACCGGAATCGACGCGTTTGTATAAAAGCAGGAATCCATCCCCTTCCCACAATAATCCCTTTATACGATCGCTACGACGGCCACAGAAGAGAAATAAGATGTCCTTGTCATAGGGATTCAGGTCAAACTCCCGATGGATAACTTCGGCAAGCCCATCAATCCCTCTGCGAAGATCTGTATAGCCGGTGGCAAGGTAGATCTTTTCAAACTGGTTTACAACGTCCTTAAGCATTGGCAATCACCTCTCTGATCAGCAACAGAAATCGATCATCCGCATCTCCGGCGAGCTCAATTTGCAGGTCGTTTTTGGTTAGGCGCAACGCCGGAAGCGGGGCGACTGATTTTTCCTGATCCTCCTGATGTAGCTCCGCTACGACCGGCAAACCGGAGATCTCTACGAATTGAGGGCTCCGATCCACACCCTTGATCACATCTTCCTCAGTACTTACGCCGTCATTGATGAACTTCCGTCTCCAGTAGCGAAAACTGTTTATGTTGAGCCCCCGCTCTTCACACCACCGATTGGCTCGAACCGATCGATTCTCCGCTTTAGCGATTTCAAACTCCTGAATGCGATGAAACCATCGGATCGCCTCGTCCATGTCCCTGACATATCTTGCCATAAAAAAATCCTCCCTTCCGCCCAGTCGGGTCTTGGGGAGGATTATATCAAATCTCGGTTCGGCTGTCTATGACGTCCGATGTACCGTTTACGCCTAAAACACTACATCTTGTGCTTGTTACTCTTGAAATCACAATATCCGTGGTAACCAGTGGTAACCAGTATTTTAGGCAAAAGAAAAACGCTGAAAGCCCCTAAAATAGGGCACTTCCAGCGATTAGTAAGAGCGGAGA
>JAZASH010000141.1:0-3097 GCA_036343395.1 Eubacterium sp.
AAGGCTGCGTGCTGCTTTTATGTTAAACCTTCTCGTCAGAAAAACCACAAAGCAAAAAACAGCACAGAGCAAAGCGCCCCATATTTCCACAGATGTCTGTAGTTGCATTTGTGCTGTCATAATTATGTCTGTCCTTTAGATAAAATTCAAAACACCGACAAGCCCTGTCATATCAAATATCTCCATGACGGAATCCGGGATGTTTTTAAACTTTACGGTTTTATTTGTATCGATCATCTTCGTATCGGTATCGAGAAAGACCCTTAATCCCGAACTCGATACATATAAAACATCCTTAAGGTCAAAGATGATGGTGTCAAACGCTTCCATAAGCGGCTCGACCTCCTCAAATAAGGCTGGAGAAGCGGTAGTATCGACTTTTCCCTCAAGAATAAGCGTGATCTCTTTTCCGTTTTCTTCTTTTGTTATATTAAGCATAACAAGTCTCCTTTTTTTCTCGATCATTATTAGGATTATAACAGAATTTTGCCGATATGTAAACAAAATATGACGTATTTTTATAAAAAGTATCAATCTGATATCAGATATAAACTTGACCTTACCGTAGATTTAATGTATAGTATTGCTCAGGAAGCCAAGCCGAATGCGAAGACAGATCGGCTGCAGTCCACTGCCCGAATGCTGCCACACAACAAACATCGATGCATGAAAGGATAAGATCATGGAGCTTACAAAAAACTATGATGTTCTTCAGGAGAACGAGTTCTCCTCAAACAGGGCAATGGTTATGATCTCGTTCGTAACAGCTCTTTTTTTTGCCTCTCTCTGGTTTATATCCGAGCTGAAAATACTCGAAATGTACGAAATGACCGAAACAAGGATAGCCTTTTTTTCAGCGATCATGCTTCTTTGCCTGTCATCCTCGGTCAGCATATATTTCAAATATAAAAAGCGCTGGATCAAGCATTTACTGATGACCTCAGTCATCCTTGCGTTAGCCATGATCGAGGTCATATATACATGCAACGTGACCATAATAATCGTTATCCCCATCGTGCTTTCAAGCAGATATTTCTCGGAAAAATATACGCTTATCACTTCCGGCACGACCTTTTTGGTTTTCCTGATAGCAAGGGCCCTTGGTGCGTGTTTTGGCGCCATAGATCTTAACTGTCTTGAGCTTCCCGCCGGAACGGTCATAGATCTCGGCAGCTATACCTGGCTTTATAAAATATTTGAGGATGGCATAATAGCATTTGATAAGGAACAATATCTTTTTAATGTCCTGATCTACGGGTATGCCGTGGATCTCGTATTCGTAACCATAGTGGCTACGGGCTGTGTCATCATCGCCTTACAGGGAAAAAAGCTCATAAACAGGCAGAAAGAGATGTCAGAGCATACGGTCAGGGTCGATACGGAGCTTAAGCTGGCGTCTACTCTTCAGATGGATATGGTGCCAAATAAATTTCCCGCCTTCCCCGAGCGTGACGAGTTTGATCTGTTTGCGTCCATGACACCCGCCAAAGAGGTTGGCGGAGATTTTTATGATTTCTTTCTGATCGATGACGATCATCTCTATATCGTTATAGCGGATGTATCGGGGAAAGGTATCCCCGCCGCCATGTTCATGATGCTCGCCAAGGGCGTACTTGCAAATCAGATAATAAAGAGCAGATCTCCCGCTCAGGCTCTTGCGGATACCAATGAAGAACTGTGCAGAAACAACACCAACAGCCTGTTCGTTACTGTATGGCTCGGAATACTCACCATATCCACCGGAAAGCTTGTCGCTGCCAACGCAGGGCATGAGTTCCCTGTCATCAAGGATCCCGGCGGCTCCTTTGAATATCTGAAGGATAAGCACGGGCTTGTCCTCGGCGGACGGACGGGCATGAAATACACTGAATACGAGATCGATCTGAAGTCCGGCTCAAAGCTTTTTGTATATACGGATGGTGTACCGGAGGCAAATAACGAAGCGGAGGAGCAGTTCGGAACTGACAGGCTGCTGTCATCCATCAATCAGACAGATGACAGCAGCCCGGAAAATATCCTGGCCGGAATGCACCTTGCGATCAATGATTTCACCTGTGACGCTGAACAGTTTGATGATCTGACCATGTTATGTCTGGAGTACAGGGGTTCCTGAACGCCAAGGTATCAGGCATCTACGATCTTGACCTTCTTTGCTTTCTGCTGCCATGGATGTATCAGGCGGACTTTGTCTACAGTCTGAAAGGAACCAATTGGTTCCTTTTTTTACATTAATTCATTAATTAGATTCTCAACGCGAGTAACTACCGCGTCCGTCGCCACCTTTTCCTGCACGCTCTTATCGCGGGTGACGAGCTCGACGACGCCCTCGTCCATGTTACGCGGGCTGACTACGAGTCGGATCGGCACACCGAGCAGATCGGCATCCGAGAACATAACCCCCGGACGAGCCTTGCGATCATCGTAGATCACCTCGATACCCTTTTTCTGCAACTCATCATAGAGCTTATCCGCAAAAGCATGCGTCGCCTCATCATCGACACGCAGGCAGCAAAGATGCACCTGCCACGGCGCGATGGAGATCGGCCAGATCGGGCCGTACTCATCATGATGCGCCTCGCAGACGGACGCAGCCAGACGACCGACTCCGATACCATAGCAGCCCATGATCGGCGTCTGTGTCTGCCCTTCGGCATCGAGATAGGTCATTCCCATCGACTTTGTATACTTCGTACCGAGCTGGAAAATATTACCCACCTCGATACCTCTCGAAATCTTGATCATCGGCTTGCCGCACTTCGGACAAATACCACCCTCCGTGATCTTCGCCACATCGATGTACTCCGCATCCGGAACATCCCTCTCCATGCAAAGCCCCGTATAGTGATACTCCTCTTCGTTCGCTCCGCAGGAAAGATTGTTGGTCCCCTCGAGCGACTTATCGTAGATGATCGTCGGCTTGCCGGCCACTGTGAGTCCGACCGGACCCGTATACCCTGCGTGCAGTCCGCTCTCCGGTGTCACCTCAGCCGGATGGATATCCTCGCCGAGATAGTTAGTCAGCTTGGTCTCGTTGACATCGAGATCGCCGCGCAGGAAAACGATGACATACTCATCGTCCATATTCTTCTGATACATC
>JAZASH010000142.1:0-3096 GCA_036343395.1 Eubacterium sp.
AGTCTGAAGAGTTTTTTCATTTTTCCTCCGTATGAGATCAGGTCGTCCATCAAAATTCGATCCGGCAACTCGGAATGTGATATTTCAAAAACATCTAAGTCATTATATCAAAAAAAAATGAAAAATACAATAACAGAAAAAGAATGATTATCTCAATACAAATCAGTCTGAACCATTTCCAGCTTATAAGGGTGTCTTTGAAGTTTACCATCATGACTCCATTTTCCGAGTTTTGATAAGTGATGGTCTTGCCATCTGATTCATAATCGGATATCTGCTGGTTAAACTCCTGATAATACTGACTCAGCACGATCCTTATATCATCCGTTCCGGTGTCAGGCATCAGAAAAAAGATACTAAGCGGCGAGCAGTAAATGATCATCATGATGACACTCACTATCAACGATATGATCAATATGACGATAAACTGTTTGAGCGTCAGCTGCGAAGAGGCGATAGGAGTCACGCCATATGAGGTGTGACGAGTGTCGCGTCGCACGCAGCAAGCGAGTTTGACGAGGGCGGACCTGAGGTATCGACAGGTGCGTCGAGTCGACCGTCGTTCGTGAGTCTGGCAGGTATATCTGAGGCTGAGCGATGGTGTTACAAAAGCCCTTATAATTCAACATCCGGAAAATAGCGTGAATAAAGGAAAGAGGGAAAAACCCATAAACACTTGATACAATCCCCGAAAAACGGCCTCTTGCGCATAACCGATAATTATCGTATAATGTTACCATGATTGTATAAGAGGAGGATTCTCTATGGAAGCCAGAATAAGACGACTGGAAGTAAACCTTGTCACTGTCGGGACAGGAGTCGCACTTTTCGGTCTGTGGTCACTGATTCGCTGTGCTCTTACCTTGTTCATATTCGACGATGAAATCGTCGGACTGGTCCCACCGGAAATAAAGGTTGCTGTATATATGTTTGTAGGCGTAGTAATAGGTATACTATGCCTGCTTCAGGTTTACGTCGGATTGTCCGCCAGAGGCGAAGGAAAAGGAAAACATAAAACTCCTCTGTATCTGGTTCTCGCGGGTATAGGGCTATTTCTTGATATAGTATTCAGCGCGATCCAGGCTTATACGATAATTTTTCAGGAACCAGACGATCTGATCAGCGGACTGGCTGCTCTTACCGTTGAGATCACCTCGATCATATGTACTATGATCATGATGACGAGCAGCATCCGGCTCAGACGTATCAGAAAGGACATGCAGTACGGAGTGAAGGGAGGCACGGTATGAACGCTGACTTTCATTATTATGCAACCTATTGTGCCGCTGTACTGGCAGGGTTTTCACACGAGGAGAGCCAGACCATCGCGTACTCGGACAACTTTGTCGATGTATGCAGCCGCTCTCTTCTGTCTCACATAGGCGGCCCGGACACGGCAGCCACCACCCAGTTGTCTCTGGAAATGATGGATGCCAGGACAGACATGATCGGCCTGCAGGACATCACGAGGATCTGGTCTTCGTTTCACTTTCTTCCGCGTGATCTGTACGCTACGCCGAAAAAGCGTTGTTCAAAAAAATACCTGAGCAAATACCGTCTTATATGCGGACCTGATTCTGATCTTGTGGAGCAAACCGTGGATCTTGCGAAGAACAGCTCTCTGCAGGCGATCGGACTGGCTATGCACGTAGTATCAGACACATGGGCACATCAGAACTTCGCCGGAACACCTTCGATGGTCATTAATGATATCACGGAGTACTATCTTTTTGAAACGGAGCCGGACGGCGACGGATACAAAGATATCAAACCTACCTTCCGCCACTCGGCGTCAGCGCCTGATGACCTCGACAAACATCTGTATACCAGAAGCCTGGGAACCGGAAGCGAGAACAACATAATGAACCTAGGTCACGGAAGGATCGGACATTTCCCTGATCTGAGCTTCCTTCGTTATCGATATATGCCGGCATGGGGTGACTATGAGGAGATCATCAAAGACAACCCGTCTGATTTCAAAAAGGCATTTTGTCAGATGATCACAGCTCTCAAGTATCTCCATGGCGAAAATGAGAGCTTCAAACGGGGCGTCTATGACTACGACGCCATTGCCTCTATCGAGGATGATGTTGAGACTATCCTCAGAAAACGCCAACCTGACGCGGGTGATGACTGGCGCGCATTGGGAACGCGCCTGTCCGGATATGAACTAAAACCCTTTGATGAACAGGAGTATCAGGCAGAGTATATGGAAGCATCGAAGGATGATCGAGACGAGACATTTTTAGGAAAGTTTATTTCGGCTGCCATATCTCACAAGAGTATGGTAACTGCACAGATATTCCATTCAGGAAACAAGCTTGCAGGTCGTTCGATAGATCATCGCAGGAAGGGGGATTGACATGAGTCTTTTTCAAAGGATCAAAAGCTGTTTGGCTGGTATTCTTATACTTTTAGCCGCTCTCGTGTTTTTTCTCATGCCTGAGGATACATATATCCTGATACCACCGATACTCGGTATCTCATTGCTTTTCTATGGGATTCATCAGCTGTGGTATTATTTCCAGATGGCCAAACACATGGTCGGAGGGAAATCGGTTCTGTTTCGTGGAATCATATCGATAGACATAGCGCTCTTCACTTCATCGATTTCCTCGATGAACAGCCGCATCATAGTACTGATCTATCTGCTTGGCATCTACGCCTTTACCGGTGTCGTTGACGTACTGCGCGCTGTCGAAGCAAAGAACAACGGATCGGCAGGATGGCAGTTAAAGCTGTCCCGGGGTATCATTGGACTGATATTCACTGTCGCCCTTCTCATCATAGGTTTTATCATCGGAAGAACGGACATATTTGTATACGGATACTGTTTCAGCTTGGCTTATTCGGCTGTTATGAGATTTATCGCAGCATTCAAAAAAACTGCTGTCGTTTACATACAATAATTTGAAAATAATAAGTACGCCATGCTCCTTCACGCTTTTTACAAGTTCGATATCCTTTGTCTCGTTCATTTTCCATCATCTCCTTATTGATTATTAGTGATAAGGCGTAAAAAAAGCGTGGCACATAAATCATGTACCACGCATGGAATTAGCGAATCTCTTTTTTGGTTTTTCTTTGCGTTACTTC
>JAZASH010000143.1:0-3090 GCA_036343395.1 Eubacterium sp.
ATGATGGCCTTTGTCACGATTGAGGATATGACCGGTGAGGTCGAGGTGATCGTTTTTCCGAAGGAGTATGAACGCCTCCGGATGCTGCTTGAGAAGGAGAAAAAGCTCCTGATCAGCGGACGGGTGACGCACGAGCAGGATAAGGATGCAAAGCTGATCGCGTCGGAGATTACCTGCTTTGATGAGAGACCGAGGCGCCTGTGGGTGCGGTTTGAGACGATCGATGCGTACAAGGAGCATGAGAAGGAGCTGCTCGCGACGGTGGACGGCTACGATGGCCAGGATGTGGTGACGATCTACATCCAGGAGGGCAAGAGGATGAAGGATCTGCCACCGTCTCACGCGACGGATGCGTGCGAGCATCTGATCACGAAACTGAAGGGCCTGTACGGCGATGAAGCGGTCGCTGTGACCGATCTGTAAAAAGTTTATTTTTTACTTGTCAAGACGGATAATATAGTGTAGAATATCTGTGGCGTGTCGTGACACGTAATAAAGGATATGTGAGGGATTAAGAATGAGTGAAGTAAAAACAATAGGTGTATTGACCAGTGGCGGTGACGCGCCCGGTATGAATGCGGCCATCCGTGCCGTAGTCCGTGCGGGACTGAACAGCGGTCTGAAGGTAAAGGGAATCCATCGTGGTTACCTCGGTCTGATCGAGGAGGAGATCACCGATATGAATACGATGAGCGTGTCCGATATCATCCATCGCGGTGGTACGATCCTGAACTCGTCTCGCTGTATGGAGATGATGAAGCCGGAGGGCCAGAAGCTCGCTGCTGAGAACGCTAAGAAAAACGGCATCGACGGTATCGTCGTAATCGGTGGTGACGGCTCCTTTAAGGGAGCGCAGCGCCTGTCTGAGAACGGCGTAAACACGATCGCTCTTCCGGGAACGATCGACCTGGATATTGCTTGTACAGAGTACACGATCGGTTTTGATACCGCTGTGAACACAGCGATGGAGGCGATCGACAAGATTCGTGATACATCTGCGTCGCATGAGCGTTGCTCGATCATCGAGGTAATGGGACGTACGGCAGGACATATCGCACTGTGGTGTGGTATTGCGAGCGGTGCGGACTATGTGATGATCCCGGAGCGTTATGACGGTGACGAGAACAAGATCATCGAGAAGATCATCAGCCGTCGTAAGGTCGGCAAGATGCATCACATCGTGATCAACGCTGAGGGCTGCGGAGACTCCGACGGTCTGGCAAAGCGTATCGAGGCTGCTACGGGGATCGAGACCAGAGCAACGGTCATCGGTCATATGCAGCGAGGCGGTAACCCGACCTGTCACGATCGTGTGTATGCGTCGGCGTTTGGTGCCAAGGCAGTCGATCTGCTGATCGAGGGCAAGACCAACCGTGTCGTTGCTTACAAGGACGGCGAGTTCATCGACTATGATATCGACGAGGCACTCGCGATGAAAAAAGACATCGACGAGCTGCTGTACGATCTGGTACGTCGCCTGTCACGCTAGGCGATGTGCGGTGCCGGCCGGGCACTGTGCCACACTGCGGCGTGAGAGTCGTCGGCTGAGCGGTGCCTTATATCACCAGGTATAATAAATCGGGCTGCCCATGTGATATGCGGACAGCCCGTTATTTTTATACTTATTAATCGGTGTTACGCGTCTTTGCTGTAACCGGAGAAGCTCGTGATACCTGCGCGGCTTTCTTTTTTTTCTTCCTCTTTTACTTCTTCTTTCGCAGGCTCTGCAGCAACCTCGGTTGCCTCAGCAGCTGCGTCAAGCTTGATCTTATTGTCAGCAGCCTTCTTGGACTCCTTGATGTCCTCGATCTTATCCTCGATCTTTTCCTTCGCTACGTCCTTGACAGCGTCTGCTTTTTCCTTAGCTGCGTCGATCTTTTCTTTGGCAGCATCCTTGGCAGCATCGACCTTCTCTTTAGCAGCATCCTTGGCAGCGTCGACCTTTTCTTTGGCAACATCCTTGACAGTGTCAACCTTTTCCTTAACATCGTCGAGGGTTTCCTTTACCTTGTCACCGCGATCCTTTTTTTTTGCGGCTTTGTCATCCTCAGCCTTTGCCTCATCGGCCTTGTCCGCGTCATCCGCGTCAACGGTCGACGTCGTCGCGCTTCCGTCCGGATGGATCGTCACATAGCTGCGATCCTCATCGGTCTCATCATAAAGATCGTTATCGAAATCGTCATCGTAGTCATCGAGATAATCCTTCATAAGAATATTCTTAATGAAATACAGCACGCCGGCCACGATGGCAGATATGATTGCCAGACTGAATATAAATTTGAAAAACTTTTTCATCCTGTCCTCCATTCCTGAGCGATCCGCGATCCCGTGCATCTGCACCTGCTGTGTCAGCATCTCGGCGCCACGGCATCGATTGGCGATCCGCTCCACTCGATGTTTCTATTTTACCGAAAAAGATGCCGATTGTAAAGGCTTTTTTCATATAATATCCAACTTTTTCGAGAATTTGGGGGATTGCACTCGACGCGCACATCTGCTATAATGTTCGTCGGAAATGCATGAAAGGGGGTCATGACCCATGTTTAAGATTAATGATAACTTTTTGAAACTGCCGGGCAGCTATCTTTTCTCGACGATCGCCAAAAAGGTCAGCGAGTATAAGGCAGCAAATCCGGACCGCGAGGTGATCAGTCTCGGTATCGGTGACGTTACACAGCCGCTGGCTCCGGCCGTGATCAAGGCGCTGCACAGTGCGGTGGACGAGATGGCCGTACAGGAGAGCTTCCACGGATATTCACCGGATCTCGGCTATGAGTTTTTGAGAGCTGCGATCCGCGACAACGACTACAAGCCGCGCGGTGTCGATCTGGCACTCGACGAGATTTTTATCAGTGACGGAGCGAAGAGTGACTGCGGTAACATTGTGGACATTTTTGCGACGGATAACGTGATCGCGGTGACGGATCCCGTGTACCCGGTATACGTGGACTCCAACGCGATGGCAGGCAAGACCGGAGAGTACGATAAGGCTAAAGAGGCGTGGACGGACGTGATCTACATGCCGTGTACCGCGCAGAACGGTTTCGTGCCGGATTTCCCGTCACGCACACCGGATATCATCTACATCTG
>JAZASH010000144.1:0-3071 GCA_036343395.1 Eubacterium sp.
GAGATTCGCCGCCTCCGCCGTCGGGATGATCCGATTTGCCTTGTGTTTAAAAAGCTCCACACCCAGCTCATCCTCGAGTCGCGAGATCGTCTTACTCAGTCCCTGCGGCGAGATAAAAAGCTCCTCCGCTGCCCGCGAGATACTCTTTCGATCATACACCATCAGAAAATATTCCAGGTTTCTTTTGTTCATATTATTACCCCTTCTTATCTATCCTCGGTGACATCATAATCCTCATCAAACTCAGATTGTCACCAGCAGATGTTCCTGTTTCAGGTCGTGATACAGCCTGCATTCACACCCGGATACATCTACTATTTTAACGATACCGTCCATCGTTTTTTCTTCATCAAACGTCGCTGTTATGTCTTTCCCTTTTTGTAATAAGTCCGGTGCATACACCTTGGTTTTTTCATTTGCAAAAACCGCCGTGTAGAGGATGTCCGCCTCCACGAGATCCTGGAACATATGACTCCCGTAGGAGAGCTCCGGATTGTAGCCGGCCTCCTTTTCCTCCACCTCGCAGATCACCTCAAAGGCACTGATATCCGAAAACGTCACAGGAACTCCGAGCTCCGGTGAGGAGGTCCCGACACGGCCCGGCACGACGAGCATCATATGCTTATCCTGATCACGGAACTGCCAGTTGACGCGTCCGACCATTTTTGCAACCGCCGGCTTATCCGCATACGGCATGTGATAGTACGCCACCGGATCCACATACACGATGATATCTATGTCCGACTGCCGGGAGAGTCCCATCGACACGCCGATGTTCTCCAGAAAAATCCCTTCTTCTCCGACACTCTCCGGCACACAGATCTGTGCCTCATCGTTCAATACCTGGAGCGGGCGGCACTGCAGGAGGTTGATCAGATATTCGCCATCGTCCGAGAGATTGATCGTAAACTCCGTGTCCACCGGGTAGTCGTATTCGCTTTGGATCGCCTGCATCATCCGTCGCATCCGGGTCATCATCTCTTCATTTTTCACGAGACCCCGACAGGAGATAAAGCGCACCTGCGTGTTTCGTCCCATCTCACGGAGGCGACGCTCCGCATCGGTATCGTGCTCGAGGAGGAGGTTTGCCAGATACGGCGGGATCTCCGGCTCGATCTGAGAGAGGTCGAGCTGCTCCACGACACGCTCCGAATCCTTGACAACCTCGAGCTTACGCTGTGAGTACTGATGCCGGTCAG
Source organism: Eubacterium sp. (assembly GCA_036343395.1). Taxonomy (GTDB): domain Bacteria; phylum Bacillota; class Clostridia; order Lachnospirales; family Lachnospiraceae; genus Eubacterium_F. The sequence continues at coordinate 1,200 of JAZASH010000144.1, forward strand.
AGACGTCTGTGTAGATTGTCCGCTCCGGTGCATCCAGACTGACCAGACGTGGATACGAGCCCTCCGTCCGGTCCACAGCGGATGTACCGAGTCCCATGACGAGGCGCAGCATCCCCGCCTTGGGATCGATACTTTCTAAAAATCGGTATGGGCTGTAGGAGTATCCCACACCGGCCGCACATGGCATATAATACGAACCGTAGTAGGTGCCCGATACCCTCATCACCAAAAGTGCCATCTGTTCGTCGCGCTTGTCGAGTCCTCTCCGCTTGCGGTAGTCCAGCGCGGACAGATTCATCGAGCTCGCGTAGACGGTCTTTACCGCCTCCTCAAACTCTGCCACACGTTCCTCAACCGAGCCTTTATTGGCACAGAACACCGACTCGTATTTGCCGGCGAACGCGTTTCCGAAACCGTCCTCCAGGATACTGCTCGACCGGACGATGTACGGATCCTGGCCGTAGTAATCGACGATTCTCTCAAACTGCTCCTCCAGTGCCGGCGAAAAGGTCCCCTCCCGCAGGCGTGTCGCAAATTCATCTGCCAGTTCAAAGTATCCCTCCTCTGTCCTCTGTCGGATCCGGATATCCCAGAATCCGTTATCAACGATATAGGTATAGTACACATCCGAGCCGACATAGAACGAGTCATGCGGCTCGAGCACCTCATCAACCTCCGGCTCCTCGTTTCGTATAATCGCGCGGGCCAGGAGCATGCCGCAAGCCTTGCCGCCAATCATGCCGGTACCGACCATATGGTCACGCACCTCAAAGTAATCCGCCGGCTCAAAATGCTTCTTTACCAGCTCTCGCATTTTTTCATCGCGCGTCATCATGATGTCACACATCCGGCTGCACTGATCAGTAATATCCTCGCCCGCGTGGAACCGGTCCTTAACGCGGTTGAAAAAGCGATCCCACGAGTCCGTGTACTGCTCGCCGGCCTCGCGCTGTGCTTTTTTCAGCGTCTGGTAAAACCGCCCTGCCTTTACACCGTCGAGGATCGGGCGGAAGCTCCCCGTCTCGGGATTATAGATATGCGGGCGAAACATCGTATCCGAGTTTCGATTCCACACCTTCTCCGGGCGTACATAGATGTTTTTACTATCCTTATACACATCGAAAAACAGCTGCGTCGTATTCAGTATTTTATTGATCGCATGGACCGAGTGCTTGCCTCGTATGATCGGGAAAAATGCCACGGTGTCCAGGATGAATAAAAAGGGACATGTTACGCGGAAAAAGTTCCCCATCATCAGATCCGTCGCCCACGCTGCCTGCAGCTCGGACAACACATCAAAGATATAAAAGGCATCCTTGCCCGCCTTCTCGATCTCGTTGTGAATCTCGACCGTGAAGGTTTCAAAGCGATGAGAGAGCGGCACCTGTATCGTCTTTACCTCCGGCCGGTCCTCGACCAGCGGCGGATGACTCGCGAAACGGAAATAGATAATCTGTCTGTTGTCACGGATGGCCTGCTCGAGATACGGCTCCATAAAGAAGCGAAAATCATCGAGCTCTGACACGCGCCAGACCACGTTATCTCCCAGGCGGATATTATCCAGTGCCCGGTCCATCTCCGGAATCCCGGACTCGATTCTGTCAAATGCTGCCATCCTATATCCCTCCTTATCGCACAAAAAAAGAGCAGCGTCGTCCATTTACGAACGCCGTTGCCCGTGTATTCAGAGTATCACAAATCATGGATTCTGTCAAGAAAATCCTTTGGTTTGACAGCGTAAACTAATTTTCGGAAAACGAAGAGCAAAGAACTCCTGAGTTGTGAATGACAAGATTTCGTCTCCTCGATTATACTACATCCGCTTTGTTTTGTACATCCTTTTTTGAAAAGGATGCCCGGCGTCCGCTCTGC
>JAZASH010000145.1:0-3022 GCA_036343395.1 Eubacterium sp.
CGACCGCTGCAGAGCGTGAGGTTTCCGATCTGGCTCTGACTGTCGCTTCGACACGTGACAAGGTCATCATGATCGAGGCCGGTGCAAACGAGGTACCGGAGGATAAGATGATCGAGGCGATCTACGGCGCTCATGATATGAACGGCGAGATCATCAAGTTCTTTGACACGATCGTTGCTGAGTGTGGTAAAGAGAAACACGAGTATCAGCATTTCGATTTCCCGGGTGATATGTTCCAGGATATGGTTGACTTCATCACACCGGAGGCTATGGAAGAGGCTGTGTTCACTGACGTGAAGCAGGATCGCGAGGCAAACATCCGCGTGATCAAGGATCGTCTGGAGGAGCGTTATGCGCCGGAGCATGAGGATTGGCTCCCGTTCATCGATGAGGCGGTATATCAGTTCCAGAAAAAGACAGTCCGCAAGATGATCCTCAAGGATCAGAAGCGTCCGGATGGTCGTGATATCAAGCAGATTCGTCCGCTTTCTGCTGAGATCGATATCCTGCCGACCGTTCACGGATCCGGTCTTTTCAAGAGAGGACAGACACAGGTTCTCAACATCACGACGCTCGCACCGCTTTCTGAGAAGCAGCGTCTGGATGGTTTGGATCTTTCCAAGACCTTTAAGAGATACATTCATCATTATAACTTCCCGTCATGGTCGGTGGGTGAGACCCGTCCGTCACGTGGACCGGGACGTCGTGAGATCGGGCACGGTGCCCTCGCAGAGCGCGCGCTGCTTCCGGTTATCCCGTCTGAGACCGAGTTCCCGTATACGATTCGTACCGTATCCGAGATCCTCGAGTCCAACGGATCCACTTCTCAGGGAAGTATCTGTGCATCGACTCTGTCTCTGATGGCAGCCGGTGTACCGATCAAGGCTCCGGTAGCCGGTATTTCTGTCGGCCTTGTAACCGGTGAGACCGATGATGATTACCTGATCCTGACGGATATCCAGGGTCTTGAGGACTTCTTCGGTGATATGGACTTTAAGGTAGCCGGTACTCATAAGGGTATTACGGCGATCCAGATGGATATTAAGATCCACGGTCTGACCCGTCAGATCGTAGAGCAGGCGATCGAGCGTACACGTGAGGCACGTCTTTACATCCTCGATGAGATCATGAAGCCGTGTATCGCTGAGCCGAGAGCTGAGGTGAACGAGTTCGCTCCGAAGATCGTACAGATCCAGATCGATCCGCAGAAGATCGGTGATGTTGTCGGACAGCGTGGTAAGACGATCAATGCTCTGATCGAGCGTACCGGTGTGAAGATCGATATCGATGACGAGGGTAATGTTTCCGTATGCGGTACCGAGAAGGCTGCTATGGAAGAGGCGATCCGCCTGATCAAGATCATCGTTTCCGATTTCGAGAAGGGACAGATCCTGACCGGTAAGGTTGTCAGCATCAAGGATTTCGGTGCGTTTATCGAGTTTGCTCCGGGTAAAGAGGGTATGGTACATATTTCCAATATCGCAAACCGGAGAATCAACCATGTTGAGGATGAGTTGACGCTCGGCGATGAGGTGAAGGTGGTTTGCCTCGGGAAAGATAAGATGGGGCGCATTTCGTTTAGTATCAAGGATGTGCCGGCTGAATAATATTTGTATTTAGTTTGCGGGGCGAGCGTTTTACGCCCGCCCCTGCATATTTGATTATTAATTTAAGTTTCTGGTTTGATTTAACCCCTGTAGATTAGTTTTGCAGGGGTTATTTATAAGATAATAGAAGATTAGTAGAGAATAATGGATTGTTCTGTTATAAATAAAAAGGTGGTTGTTGATGGCAGGGAGTAATAATCGGGGGAATGCGTCCCGGAAGACTGCGAAGAATAGTGAGAATGAGGAGAGAAGCCCGATTCGGTCGGAGGTTCTTTTTCTTGTTGTCTTGGTGGTTGCGCTTTTGGTTGCGATCAGTCTTTTCGGTTGGGGCGGCGTTGTCGGTCGAGGCGTAAGTTATGTGCTGTTCGGCCTTTTTGGTGCCGTTGCGTATTTGATTCCGGTTCTTTTGATCCTGATCGGCGGGGTCGTGATCCTGAATTCTCCTAACGATAGGGTGCGTCATAAGGGTTGGTATGCCTTTGGTTTCTTTATGACGTTGTGCGGTGTTGTTCAGTGGTTTTTCAACTCCGATGTCAAGGATGTCTGGGACACGTTTACCCACAGCGCTGTCAATCACTCGCGTGGAGGCTTTTTCGGCGGTCTCTTTTCCATTGAAATATCCAAGCTTCTGGGTCGAGTTGGGGATCTGATCCTCTTACTTGGTCTTTTATTGCTGTTTTTTATCTTGTTTTCCAGAAAACTGCTGTTCTCGACCATGAAAACCAAGGTTCAGGACAAACACGAGCAGCGCAAGCGTAACGCTGCCATAGACGAGCGCGATCTTGCGGATCGTCAGATGCAGATTCATACCTTTGATGCGACGATGCGTCAGGAGGCAAAGGCGCATGTGGCTCCGCAGAAAAATGAGCCGAGTATCGCACCGAAACTCGAGCCGGATGAGGGCGCTGAGCCGGTGAAAAAGACGAAGAGTCGCCGAAAAAAGGAGATGAAGGACTCCGCTGTGCTTGAGAGTGTCGCTCCGGAGCTGCCGGAGACGGATAAGGAGCGCGCGCTGCAGGATGTCCACATCCGCGGCATGAGTCGTGAGCTCGATTCGGAAGATGGCAATATCGCAGAGCGTGAGCTTGAAGAGAAATTTGGTAAGTCGGAAGCAGACGAGGGTTGCCGGACGCAATCGGGGATGCTTTCTTTGTCGACCCCTGATAAGTCTCCTCAGAAAGCATCCCCTGCCGCCGGCGCGGTGAAAGATTCGAAATCATTTTCGGCCGGCGAGTTAAGTAAAAGCACGCAATCATCCGAGACTATCGAAACACCTCCGACCGCGTCCGATGCGGAAGAAGCAGATAACAAACCAAAGGTGCCAGAACCAATTCCATATGAGTTCCCACCGGTCGAACTCCTGTCGAAACCGAAGGCAAGCTCTCGCCGGATGAGCGAGAAAGAACTCAAGGAGA
>JAZASH010000146.1:0-3010 GCA_036343395.1 Eubacterium sp.
ACAGCGCTGCAAAAAGCCGCCTCGAACTGACCGGTCATCCCGGGCGTCATGTCACAGTAGCGCGTGCTCGTGTAAGGCATCTCATCCGACATGCCTACGATTGCAAACGGCAGTTCGGTTGAATGAAAGAGGACCGGCAGAAATCCGACTCCGTCAGGAAATACCGGTTTATCCTCGGGATCCACTCCGGCTATGACCATCTGCGCATGTCCCTGCGCGGCAAATACGCGAACAAGTTCCGAGAGAAACACACCGCTTCCCGTGCTGCTCGGCTTTTGAGCTGTAATATTCAGTATCTTCATGTTTGCCCTCCGATCGATCGACGTGTGCGTACTTATTACGTCTTTTATTGTAACTTAGGATGACCTGTCCCGCAATTGTGTATTTCCTGCGTAGCAGTTCAGACGGCTGCGTGATACTTCCTGATCCGGCGTCAACATCATCTTCATCGAAAAACTCAGGTCCTGCCCTCCGGACTAAGAAAATCTTCAGACGCAGTTACAGCAGGAATCGGCATATGATATAATCAGTATTAACTATACGCAGGCCGGTCCTCCTGCGAATGTCCGTGAAAAAGGATCGAAAGATTACCGCGCAAGGAGCTCTTCTATGAAACGATTAACCGCAAAATTGCTGTCTGTCCTGCTGGCTTTTGTCATGACTGTCACCCTGTTTCCGACTGGCGTAAGAGCTGACACATCCCCCTGGAAAATCGGCACTGTCAACTATTACTCCACCGGTGAAGGGAACAACATTATAACCGACAGTTATTACTATTCGGATGAATGGTTCTTTGAGGACCCGACAGTCCGAAATGACGCGCTCGCCCTCATTTCCATGCAGCTGACGGCAGCAGCTGTTGACGACCGGGCGGATGGTCTCGGCCCTGCTTTTCTTGACGAACTCGGTTTCACCGAGACCGGGTACGTGAAGTGCGCGGATGATGATCCTAGTGGGTGCAACTATACATGGGGAAAGAAGACAATCACGGGGGACGACGGAGACGCGACTCTTATCGCGGTTCAGATCCAGAGTTTTACCTTCGACCAGATCTATAAAAGCATCGGATGGTCTCAGAATTTCCATGTCAACGGGGACGAGATCACGGATGAGCATTTCGGTCTCGGCGAGGCTTACTCGAGTGTTCTTCCGGACATTGCCTCTCTGGGGGACGGTGAGTCAAATGTGATTTTCTGGGTCACCGGCCAAAGCCGCGGAGGAGCTCTTGCGGGCATGATCGCCGCATCGCTCGGCGAGGCAGGGTATAATGTATATGGGTATACATTTGAAGCTCCGGCTTATGTAGAGGACTATGCGGCACTTGACTGTCCCTATATCCACAATTATCTCTGCAGCGATGATATAGTTACATATCTGCCGCCGTGGAACATGGTAAGATGCGGCGACACATTTGCTCTCAATACTGAGGAGACCAATGCGCACCTTGAGGAGGAGCTGAGTAAACTCGGCAGCGTCATGGCAGAATCGGCGAATGATTATCTTGGATTCCCGGGTGAGGACACCTGCCGGAAGATCATGGACGTGCTGACTGCCGCTATCCCGACCCGGGAGGCTTACTCCGCTGTGAATATTGATACAATTCCATACGGAGATGGCTCGATAGAGATCACGTACGTCTATCAGGATCTTTTCATCAAACTGGCCGGCATCATTTTCGGCGGCGGCATAGGAGATATAGATACAGACGCAATTCTGGGTAATATCGGCAATCTCGAGCCGGCGGTGCTGTCGCTCGTCAATGCGGTCCGGCAGGATTCTATGGCGGACTATTACGACGCGGCGCTGGGTCTTTCCGAATTCCTGGTCCAAAACGGCATAAATATTCCGCTCTCTCCGGAAGAAGTCTATGTTCTCCTGAAACTCGCAGGTCCGATGCTTGTCGATACGAGCTTTGAGCCGGATGAAGAAAATACTCCTGAAGGCATCGTAATAGTATATCTGGTGCCTGCCATGGAACTTGCGGGCGGAGCCAAAATGGTCGTATACTCTCATCATTTTGATACCCTGATCGCCAGGCTCAAACAGCTGGTACCCGCCCCTGTCTTTGAGGGAATCGATATTTTGATCGACGAACCATGCGCGGGAGACGCGTCTTCTTATGCCCCGTCTTTGGTCGCTGATTTCGTAGATTCCATGAGTATGCCCTGGCTCACAGCGAGCGCGAAATGGGAGACTGAGGATGAGGTGCTTGACGATGGGCGTGTTTACTATCTCACTGCTGAAGTCAGGTGTATTGGCCACTCGACTCCGGAGGATTTCACCGTCACCCTGAATGGTGCGCTGCCTGTCGAAGGACCTTCGGTTTCCTATGCTGATGGTGCTTCCGTCATCAGGGCAACATGGCCATTTGTCCTCGGTGAACCTGAGATAGTCAATGTTTCCTTTGATACAGGAGATATTACAGCTTCGCCGGAGCAGATGCAGATTCCGAAGGGTTCAAAACTTGAGCGCTCTATTGTGCCGCCTGCATTTGACATTGTGGAAAATGAGGACGGAAGATGGAAGTTTGGCGGCTGGTTCGATGAGAACGGCGGATCCTGGAAAGATATCGTCGCCGATCAGGATGTCGTGCTGCATGCGGACTGGTCCGGAATCATTGACAAAGTTGACATTACGTATTCCATCCCTCATATCGGGGAGGATCTCGGTACCCTGTCAGTAAAAGAGGGGACACATATAGAGATCGATGCGCTGGAATTTATTGACAGCCGATGGAACACGTACACAAAGGCTGAGAGTACTGATCCGTTAACTGCTTATTTTTACGTCAGACCGAGCAACGGATATGTCATGATGCTCCCGGAGGATGAGGAGGGATTGCCCCGGTTCGACGGGACGGTGACCGTCAACGGCAGTATCATCAGCCCGGACGACATCGAAGGCTATGACGAAGACGGGTATATCGCGGTAAGATACACGTTCAATCCGCTTCCTGCAGACAGTGATCCGACCATCACGCCGACGCCCGGCGAGGAGGATCCGACCATCA
>JAZASH010000147.1:0-3010 GCA_036343395.1 Eubacterium sp.
AAAAAGCTGCCGCACTAATGCGGCAGCCCCATAATTCTTAAAATCAATCCAGATATGTCTTCAGCGCTGCCAGATTAGCTGGCAGGAACTTCGCCTTGCGGCCGCTGAATGTCTTCTCGATCTGATGGCGGACAGTCTCCTCCTTGACAATGCCTGTCTCCTTCAGAATCGCGCTCAGCATGACGATGTTGGAAGCGCGCTCATTGCCGAGCTCCTGAGCCTTCTCATTGGCCGGAACCTCGACGACCTTGACGTCTGTTCTGTCAGATGTGATCGGTACAAGCGAGCTGTTGATAAAAATCGTGCCGCCCGGGACCACCATGGACTGGAACTTTGTGAGGGACGGAAGATTCATCACGACAAGCACGTCCGCGTCGTTGATCAGCGGGCAGCTGATCGGACGGTCGGACACGACTACTGTACAGTTGGCTGTACCGCCGCGCATCTCCGGGCCGTAAGACGGGAGCCATGTAACTTCCAGACCTTCATCCATTGCTGCTTTGGCTATCATCTGTCCGATCGCAAGGGCTCCCTGGCCGCCTGCCCCGGCAAAAAATAATTTCTTCTTCATAATCAAAATCCCTCCGGCGTTTTGAAATTCCTGATCGGATAGTACTCTGCCATGTTCTTCTCAACAAATGTGAGCGCGTCCTTCGGAGCGAGACCCCAGTTGGTCGGGCAGGAGGACAGGAACTCGACAAATGTAAATCCGAGCCGTGCATCCTGGATATCCAGAGCTTTTTTGACTGCTGCTTTGGCTTTTCTGACATTTGCGGGATTATTCAGCATGACGCGCTCAACAAATACAGCGCAGTCGATCTGTGAAAGAATCTCGCACATGCGGAGCGGAAGACCCGCCTGCTCCACTGTACGGCCGTAAACGGAAGTCGTTGTCTTCTGGCCGATCAGTGTCGTCGGAGCCATCTGGCCGCCGGTCATGCCGTAAATAGCGTTGTTGATAAAGAATGTGGTGAACTTCTCACCGCGGTGAGCGGCGTGAATGATCTCAGCGGTTCCGATGGAAGCGAGGTCGCCGTCGCCCTGATATGTGAAGACCACCTGGTCCGGATGGACACGGCGGATGCCTGCGGCGATCGCCGGAGCGCGTCCGTGAGTGGATTCGCACATGTCAACGTTCATAAAGTGATGCGCATTGATGGAGCAGCCGATCGGTACGACGCCGATCGTGTTGCCGAGAGACCCTCTCTCCTCGAGAGCTTCCATGATAATGCGGTGTGCTATACCGTGTGTACAGCCCGGGCAGTAGGATGTATCAGTCGGGATCATTCCCCTTGTCGGTTCAAATACTGTCTTCATTTCATCGCCTCCTTTAATGCGCTCTCCGCACGGTCCGCGATCTCGATAGAGGACGGGACCATACCGCCGGTACGGTGAATGAGGCCGACCGGCCAGCGTCCTTTGGCAGCAGCCTTGACGTCAGTCATCATCTGGCCCATGGAAAGCTCTGTGGAAATAACGACCTTACAGTTCGGTCCAATCTTGTCAAATGCAGCTTCCGGGTACGGCCACAGGGAGATCGGTCTGATGAGACCGGCCTTGATTCCGCGCTCCTCGAGCAGCTCACATGCCTCGGCGCACAGTCTGGACATTGTGCCGAACGCAACAAATACAATCTCCGCATCCTCAAGGCCCTGATCGCTCCAGCGGACCAGTTCCTTCTCAGCCTTGTCATATTTCTTGAACAGGTGCTCGACGTGATCTTCAAGGACCTGCGGCTGAAGACGGAGTGAATAAACGACGTTTCTTCCCTCGTGGTAATCTGTGCCTGTGATTGCCCACGGCTTACCCTTGTTGATATCTTCTACAGGAACGATTCCCTTGGCTTCCGGAAGTTCTACCGGCTCCATCATCTGGCCCAGCATGCCGTCCGCGAGGATGACGACCGGGTTGCGGTACTCTTCAGCGATGTCGAAGCACTCATAGATGAGATTTGCGCATTCCTGAATGCTGGACGGTGCAAATACAGGCACCTTCACATCGCCGTTATAACCGCCGCGCGTTACCTGCAGGTAGTCTGCCTGGCCCGGCTGAATGCCGCCGACGCCGGGGCCGCCGCGGGATACGTTGAGGATTACGAGCGGAACTTCACAGGACGCGATAAAGCCGATGCCTTCCTGCATCAGAGCAAGTCCCGGGGAGCTTGTGGAAATAAATACACGACCGCCGCTTGCTGCAGCACCGTAAGCCATGCTGATGGCTGCAAGTTCGGATTCTGCCTGAATGAATGCACCGCCGGCTTTCGGAAGCTCATGGGACATATATTCAGGAATCTCATTCTGCGGTGTGATCGGATAACCGAAATAACATTTGACGCCTGCGCGGATAGCCGCCTCGGCAAAGGCCTCGTTGCCTTTCATCAGGATTCTTGACATGATCATTCTCCTCCCGTTACATCTGTTTTGCCTGGGACTCGGAAGTATCATACTCTTCCCCATCCTCTAATTGATAGATACTGATGCAATAGTCGGGACACATGGTCGCGCAGCTTGCGCAGCCGATGCACTTTTCCTGATCAACGATGCCGGCCGGATGATAGCCCTTGGCATTGACTTCCGGATCAAGGGCTAAAATGCCCTTTGGACAGAAGTTAATACAGAGCTCGCAGCCCTTGCATTTTTCCCGGTTGAATACAACCTTGAACCTTCTCTTCATAACCTGGTGTCTCCTCGTAAAAATAGTTTTTGCATTTGCATGCAGGTGTCGGATCACTGAGTATGTAAGCGTCTGCTTCGCAGCCTTTAACACACTCATGTGCCCTTTGTTGATTATTCAAAACGGGTACTTGTAATACAATTACCTGTTAATCACAGCACTGCCCGCCCCGCGGGGACGCTCACCTCAGCGTCCCCGGAGACCGGCAGATAGGTTCTTTATATGATAGTACTAAAAATCGAACATGTAAAGCGCCTTTACTCACGCTGCGGCTTTCAGAGGAAGCCTGATCGTACGGCAAATCCGCGACTCTTACAGCTGATTGCGGATGATCTTT
>JAZASH010000148.1:0-2983 GCA_036343395.1 Eubacterium sp.
AAACTTGCAACAAAAGTTGAGAAGGTGATCCTTTGGATCTGCCTTGTTCTGTTTGTGATTTATATCGCACTTGCCTACTCTCGGACGGTGATCGTTGCAAATATCGGATTGTGTTTTGTGATCAGCATTTATACGGTTTTACAACTAAAAAAGAAAAAGGCCCTGTCTGCCATGGGGATGTTTTGGAGAGTCGCTGTGCGTTTCGGTATCCTGACTGTCGGTTTACTGGCAGCGTATTTCCTGATCAATTGTATCTGTCTCGGGCTTGGATATATCGTGGAGCCAAACCGGCTGAGTTCGGAGTTGATCCGTCCGGGTATGATGGCCTGGGATGAAACGCTCGGTGTTGCCGATGCGCGGATCGTTATCTGGAGTGACTATCTGCACGCATTGTTAGATCGTCCGCTGTTCGGTTTCTCCGCAGACGGTTCCTTTGCTTACGTCTGTGAACATAATCCGCTATCCTTTGTTGCGACGATAGGATTTTTCCATCATCATAACACCTATGTGCAGGCTCTGTGCCAGGTCGGTATCGTTGGATTTGTATTGATTTACAGTAATGTATTTATACCGTTGATCAAGTTCATTCGGAGAGTGATCACGGGGCAGGATGAAAACTGTCCCGCTCATGTGAAGCTGTGCTTTCTCTGGTGTGTAGTTGCACTATCCGCCGGATTCTTTTACAGTATCGGTTTCACCCAGATCCGCATCGAGGGCTGCATCCTATGGCTGGCCCTTGGCGGGATCAGTGCATTTGTGTCTTCCGAACAGATCAGATCGAAATAAGAATATATAGATATAAAAAAAGGTCGGGCACCCGACCTTTCTTATTTGTGATGTTTAGTTGGTAACGATAAACTTTGAATCAATCTGATTACATGTGAGTGGCGTGAGCGGTGTGTATGTCGATGTATCCGATGGAATACTCTCGACATAAGCAACCTCCATCCTTCGGCCGGACACATCGTACGCCAGAGCAATTATCGAACTCGACCCGGCAGCTTCGGACTCGGTTATCCCGGCTCCCTCAGATACCGTTTCGTAGATCGCGTGCTGGATTCGCTGCGCCTCGGTCGGATCACTGATGCTGTTAAACCCGGATACATCCTGAACGCCTGTAGAAGTTGTACCGAGATTGATAATGCCTTCCTCTTTCGCTTTCATGGCTGCGATCGCAGAGTTAGCTGCACTGGCGATACCATCAAGCTGCGAGATATCCTTTGACTCTCTTGAACGCTGGATGTTCGGAAGCACGGCCATAAAGATCACGCCAACTAATATGGCCATGATGGCGATGGTGATGATCAACTCGACCATCGAAAAACCATCTTTGGCGGAATATTTCCTATTCTTCATAATCTCCCCCGTTTCAAACAAAACTCCATTTCGTATATATTCTATCATAGATACGACGTCATGGCAACAATTTGTTTACATTTTGTTTACAATTGAGTGAGAAGATGTATACGCGCCAATCCCGCCCAGGGCCAGCCAGAGGATGCAGCCCTCGATGCGGATCTGGGTGAAACCGATACTGTAAAAGAATCCGGCGGATAGTGCAACTACACACCAGAGAAAGCACAGCTTCACATGAGCGGGACAGTTTTCATCCTGTCCTGTGATCACTCTCCGCATGAACTTGATCAACGGTATAAATACATTACTGTAAATCAATACAAATCCAACGATACCGACCTGGCACAGAGCCTGCACATAGGTGTTATGATGATGGAAAAATCCCATCGTCGCAACAAAGGATAGCGGATTATGTTCACAGACGTAAGCAAAGGAACCGTCTGCGGAGAAACCGAACAGCGGACGATCTAACAATGCGTGCAGATAGTCACTCCAGATAACAATCCGCGCATCGGCAACACCGAGCGTTTCATCCCAGGCCATCATACCCGGACGGACCAACTCCGAACTCAGCCGGTTTGGCTCCACGATATATCCTAGCCCGAGACAGATACAATTGATCAGGAAATACGCTGCCAGTAAACCGACAGTCAGGATACCGAAACGCACAGCGACTCTCCAAAGCATCCCCGTGGCAGACAAGGCCTTTTTCTTTTTTAGCTGTAAAACCGTATAAATGCTGATCACAAAACATAATCCAATATTTGCAACGATCACCGTCCGAGAGTAGGCAAGTGCGATATAAATCACAAACAGAACAAGGCAGATCCAAAGGATCACCTTCTCAACTTTTGTTGCAAGTTTATTTTTAAGTATGTAAAGGATGCCTAATAGTAACATCAAACATACAACAGATGCGTAATTCAGATCTGAGAATGCACCGTATAGTCGACCACCGGACACTCCTTGCGGGTTGGTCGCCGGGACGTTCCCAAAGTGATAATATCCCCAGTAATCAAACAAATAATAAATAAACGAAACCGTACAGCCGATGCCCCACAGATAAGAGGCGTATGCGATTGTATTTTTGATCAGATATTTCCATCCATCCGGGTTAAGTAAACGGGATGCATAGTAGCATATCAATAATGGCTCAAGTAGGCAACAACTCTGACGGATGTTCCACCAGGTTTCGATCTCCGGATCGAATATCGCCGTACCGAAAAGGATCAGCGAATACAAAAGAAAGAATAAGGTGTCTCTACTCCGTAACGAGCCCCGCACCCGATAGATCAAAAACAGAACGACCGGTATTCCGAGGATATAGATCGCATCCTCGAGGCGGAGGTTCTCAGATATCATCTTCAGGTAATACGTAAAGACGTTATCCCAGATGGTTTTTGTAAAGAAAAATCGATCGCCGACTGAGTAGATAAATAGTGCGATGATATATCCGGTAATAATCTTGACTTCGATGCCAATCGAATGGTCTTTTGAGAGAGTTTCTGTTTCCACAGTGTATGTCCTTCCAACATGTAAGAAAGGGATGAAGCCTGATTGGTTCATCCCTTTCTGAGTATTTGTTTTATAATTCGACTTCAGCTAGTCGAGCATCATGATGATGCTG
>JAZASH010000149.1:0-2968 GCA_036343395.1 Eubacterium sp.
CCTCCAATCTTGTCGGTAAAGCTACACATTCAGCTGCCGACGGTGTGTTTTTCGGTGATACCATCAACTCGATTATAACTTCACTTGGTCTTCCGCTGATCCTTTTTTCTACGTTTGCGGTTTTGCTTAACGGACGCGGCAGATACAAGAAGATGCTGATCACAAACGGATGCATCGCAGCTGCAACCGCTTTGGTATATTTTATTGTTTATTACAGATATGCACTGGGGATTGTTGCCGTAAAGACAGGTGATCGGTTCTCAGCTATGGGTGCACTGGACAGTATGTTGGCCGAAATGCCGGACTACAACGGTTTTATCGCATTCAACATCTATCTGGATATCTTCCTATGTACACTGCTGATGTTCTTTTTGGATTACAAGCCCAAAAAGTTCTTCCAGGGGAAAAAGATTGCCGTCTTTCGTATGTTTGCTCTTTTGCCCATACTGTATGAGTTAGCATCCATCCTGATCAAGATCCTTGCGATCGAAAGGGCGGTTGTTATACCGATGGGATTGTATCCGTTCCTGACATCGAAGCCGCCTTTAAGTTTTCTGTTCTTTATGCTTCTTGTTATATATGTCAAGAATCGTGAAAGAAGATTTATCAAGCATGGGAAAACACATGAGGATTATGTGGCGTTTTTGAAGACGAGGACCAACTCATGGCATTTTTCACGTACAACGGTTATCCTGATGATAGTTCTGGCGATAGTTGACGTGGTGCAGGTGTTTGCGCTTACACTTATCCGTCTTTCCAGTCTGGGTATCAGTTTTGACAGTATAACGGGCGATCAGATAAATGAAGCCATGCGGTGGGCGACAGTATGGGGCGCAGGTAAGATGGTATTTATGGTACTGCTGATACCTATTATACTGCTGTTTTCATATACAAAAAGAGAAAAGAAAGGATTTGTGGACACACTTATCCCTATCTCGGGAGTGGGGTTGATAATACTGATCTATTTCGAGTGTGCGTATGGGATATTGACGCATTTTGTTGGGAGTATCGATCTTAGTGAACTGGCAAAGACTCTCGGGTGATCATATTTTTCTAATGTGTCAAATGTAGTTGTTAACGGACAGGATCTGAAAGGAGGCTTATATGGGAACACAGGATTTTATGGATGGGCTGACAGATGCCCAGAAGGAAGCATTGAAGAACTGCAAGAACGCCGGTGAGGTTATGGATTTTCTTGCAAAAGAGGGTATCGAGCTGACGGACGAACAGCTGGAGGCCGTCAGTGGTGGTTTGAACAGCAACATAAGCGCCGGATGGGGCACCAAGTATTACGATAAATTTGGACGGGATTGATACTGAAATTGTGAGTGAGTTTAGGAGCAGTATTATGCAGGATAAAGAAGAAAAGGCAAGGGAAAAGGTCGACTTTTTCAGTAAAAAAGCGGTTGGCAGACTTCAAAACCCCGATGATCTGGATAACTATCTTCGTATCCCTACACCCGGGATCTGGATTTCGATCATAGCCTGTGTTGCTATATTTTTGGGGATCAGCGCATGGGCTGTCTTCGGCTCCGTGGCGGATCGTTTGACACTAAAGGGTGCTGTCGGTATAGATGGGATCGTCTGTTTTGTAGATACGGATACAGCACTTCGTATCAAAGAGGGAGATTTTGCCTATGTGGACGGAGTTGCAGAGACAGTGACACATGTTGAAGAAATGGCCAATGATGTAAAGAGGTATGCAGAAGAGGGATTGACTGATCTGGAGATCCGGCAGTTGGCCGGAGATGTTGAGATGGTACATCCGATCATCATTTCCGATTCACAAAAACTCAAGCTCAAGAAAAGTGTTCAGGTAACAATAACAGTTGATCAGAAAACGCCGATATCCATGATTTTCGGAAAGTGATGGGAAAACTATGTCTGCTAACAGAAAAAAAGTACCGCAGATCATGCAGATGGAAGCCGTGGAGTGTGGTGCGGCTTCGCTTGCAATGATCCTGGCGTATTACGGTAAGTGGGTTCCGCTTGAGAAATTGCGTGATGAGTGCGGTGTCGGTCGCGACGGTTCCAAGTCAGCCAATATACTCAAGGCGGCGCGTGAGTATGGGATGGAAGCCAAAGGGTTTTCCATCGGTATAGATGGTCTGAGAAAGAAAAAACCGTTTCCATGCATCATTCATTGGAATTATAACCACTTTGTCGTACTTACGGGGATCCGGGGAAACTATGTTTATGTAAATGATCCGGGAAGAGGAAGAGTCCGCTATCCCATGCAGATTTTTGAAAAGCGTTATACCGGGATCGCCATGACATTTATACCGAATGAGTCCTTTGAAAAAGGCGGGGAAAAACCAAGTTCCCTGCGTTTTTCCATGCAAAGGATACGGGGACTGAAAAGTGGTCTGGTGGTGATCATGGTCACATCGGCACTGGCTTCGCTGGCTACAGTATTGTTTACGACTTCCGGAAAGGCTGTAGTGGATTACTACATCACCGGGGATGAGGCGTCCTCTCCTGTTGGCTTTGTCATAGCCCTGCTGGCACTGTGTATCATCTACGGTGTTATGCAGATCATCCGGTCGATCCATATGGTGCGTCTTCAGGGACGATCGGCGGTGGTGGATTCATCTCGGTTTATACAGCATCTGTTACATCTTCCGATGAAGTTTTATGCGCAGCGATCCGTGGGAGATCTGCAGATGCGACAGACTGAAAATGAAACGGTAGTTGTAACACTGATGACGCAGGTGGCACCTGTTGCGATAAATGCTGTGATGCTGATCCTGTACGTAGCTGTTATGTCATACTACAGTGTTTTTCTCACTCTGATAGGAGTGTCCACCGTGATCTTAAACGTGATCGTGGCGCGCGTGGTTTCCAGAAAAAGAGTGGATATCACGAGAGTTATGACTATGGGAAACGGAAAGCTGAACTCCACATCGCTGGCAGGTATCGAGATGATCGAGACACTCAAGTCAGCCGGTGCGGAGGCTGCTTACTTCAG
>JAZASH010000150.1:0-2957 GCA_036343395.1 Eubacterium sp.
ACGGTTCAAATGCCTTCATGTTTCTCGTGTCATGCGTCATCGGGTCCTTGAAATAACGGCGGTCCGTGATTTCATGTCCAAGATATCCGCTGTAATTATTGTCTTTCAGGACCTTCAGGTACTGTCCGAGGTCGTGGCATCCGTCTCCCCATACGAGGTGCCCGTAGGGTGTCCCGTCTATAAAGTGCAAATGTGTTATCGCCGTCCCGAATTCCGCAAACCACTGCTCGAGGGTCTCGCCGGAAACGCCCATAGCTGTTGTGTCTATATTGATCCGCAGATTCGGGCTGCCGATATCGTCGATCAGTCTCCTTACGTCTTCGATCCGAACGCCCAGGTTAGTCTCCTCCGGACGCAGGCTCTCCATGGCGACGGTGATGCCGTATTCAGCCGCGAAATCGCAGAGTATGCGATTCATCTCCACTGAACGCTTCCAGGCTTCCTCCCTCGTCTCATCCAGGTATCCCCATCCGGAATTCGTAGAGATCTGCGGACACTCGAGCTCAGCACATGCTCTTATACCATTTTTAAAATACTCGAGGCTCTTTTTGAAATTTATGCCTTTGGCTGCCATCTGATACTGGTAAGTACAGTTTTCCGGCGTGAACTCCACGAGCTTTAAGTGGTGGTCCCGGATCTTCTTTTTCAGCGCTTTGCAGTCCTCGTATGAAGACGGGTCCAGGTAGAAGTGCGGGATGCCGCCCCAAAGCTCTATGCTCTCGAAGCCTGCACGCTCCTGAGCATCTAAAAAATAGTCCAGAGAATAGTTCATATAGTGAATGTTCATTCCGGCGATCTGAGAGCGCTCTATAAGTCCCAACGTATTTTCTCCTTAATGCGTATGTGCCCGTTTCTCATATTCCTCGGGCACGATTCTCTTTCCGTGATTGAAAGCCCCTTTGCTGAGGCACACATGGGAAGAGAATTCCGCGGCTGCCTCGAGAGCCTTTTGGACTTCGGTCTCATAGTAAGCCGGGTCGCCTGCCATCGCGTCGGGGTCCGCCTCCAGACTGTTGTAATAGTTGACCAGCACTGTGGTGGCGAAGGAATCTCCCGCGCCGAGGGTATCGATCGCTTTTACCAGATGACTGGGCTGGAACCAGAGGTTCTTTCCGTCATAGAAGTAAGCGCCCTTACTACCGTTCGTTGCTACGATATTCTTGCAGCCGCACGCGTGCATCCTCTCACAGTAAGAAAGAATCTCGTCTTCGGATGCGTTGTGCGGGAGTGACATGAAACCGAATGTACAGTATTTAGCCAGATTTTCTGCCCACTCTCTGCGCTCGATCCACTGATCGGAGAAATCATAGGAAACCGGGATGCCGGCCTGATACAGAACGGGAAGCTGGCCGTCAAAGAAGGAATTGTTGGAGGTGTGTACGACAGAGAACTGCCGGATGTACTCGATATCAT
Organism: Eubacterium sp.; assembly: GCA_036343395.1. Lineage (GTDB taxonomy): Bacteria > Bacillota > Clostridia > Lachnospirales > Lachnospiraceae > Eubacterium_F. The sequence goes on from JAZASH010000150.1 coordinate 1,414, forward strand.
TTTCATCAAGTACAAGGGGGAATTCTCTTGCGACACCGCCCTTGTTGGAACCGAGGAAGACACGATCTCCGTCGATCAGTGTGACAAGCGCATAACCGTTCTCGCCGCGCACGTGGCGGCAGTGACTCTTGTCCACGCCGAACTCGGAAAGTGTGTTCTCTATATGTTCTGCCACTTCATCATCTCCGAATACACCGAGGTACGCGGAGTCGATTCCCTGCATTTTTGCAAATACAGCCACATTCAAGGCCTGACCTCCCGGAAACATTTCCGCGAGATGAAGGTACACATCACATACATTATCACCGATGCCGATAAGCCTCATAATAAACCTCCTTTATGGAATTTGTTGTATATACTTGTATTATAACATTATAAATATCATTTTCCAACAGGTTCTGAAAAGTTTAATTTTACTTTATTTTTGGGTTTTTGTATTATTGAAATTGACATTTGTTATATATTGTTATATGATGTATTTAATTAAAAAAGGAGGATTTACGCCATGAACGTAAAAGAAATTGTAGCAGATATCAAGGCGAAGAAACCCGAAATCAAGTCTTTGCTCTTTGTAGGCTGTGGAGCTTCCATGTCGGAGATGTTCCCTGCAAAGTACTTCATGGATCGCAACGCAAAAACCCTGCGTTCCAGCATCCATACTGCCAATGAATTCAATTACTCCACTCCTGTTTCCTGCGACGAGACCGCGATCGTGGTGACCTGCTCCCTCAGCGGAGGCACACCGGAAGCTGTCGCAGCGACCAAAAAGGCAAGGGAGCTCGGTGCTTCCGTTGTCAGTGTTACAATTAATCCGGAATCTCCGCTTGCAACCAATGCTGAATATCAGATCATCCACGGATTCTATGCGAACTATGCAGCGAAGATGGAGAAGATGGGGAATGTCCTCGCATTTGCATGCGAAGTGCTCAACGCTTACGAAGGCTATGCGGATTATGACGCGATGCAGGACGGCTTTGCAAAGATCTACGACCTGATCGAGAATGCTGTTTCGACATTGACTCCGACCGCAAAGAAATTTGCAGACAGCTATGCCGACGATCCGATGATCTATGTAATGGGTTCCGGCGCTGCGCAGATGAGCGCGTATTCGTTCTCAATGTTCCTCTTAATGGAAATGCAGTGGATTCCGTCAAGCTACTTCAACGCGGGCGAGTTCTTCCACGGACCGTTCGAACTGGTAGACAAGGATGTTCCGTACCTGCTGCTCATGAGCGATGGCCCGACACGTCCGATGGACAGCCGCGCGCTTACTTTCCTTCAGAGATTTGATGCCAAGGTCACTGTTGTCGACGCAAAGGATTACGGCCTCAGCTCCGCGATCGACAAATCTGTCGTCGAGTTCTTCAACCCGATGCTGATCACAGGTGTCCTTCGTGTCTATGCCGAGCAGCTGGCAATTGTCCGCAATCACCCGCTGACGATGAGAAGATACATGTGGAAGCTTGAGTATTAATGGATAACTCCTGCACAGGATAAGACGCGGCCGCGCAGGTTGGCCGGGTACCGGCAGGCAGGAAGTTTTC
>JAZASH010000151.1:0-2941 GCA_036343395.1 Eubacterium sp.
AAGCGGTCAGCCCAGCTCATTTTTTGCGATTTGAGTACACCTAAAGGAGACGGAACCTTCAATGTATATGAGGATATCAGGGACAAGCTGATAGCAAAAGGAGTACCACCGGAAGAGATAGCTTTTATCCATGATGCGAATACCGAGACGAGGAAAGCGGAGCTGTTTGGCAAAGTAAGAAGCGGACAGGTCCGTTTTTTATTGGGATCAACGCAGAAGATGGGAGCCGGTACCAATGTGCAGGACAGGCTGATAGCACTTCATCACTTGGATGTGCCATGGAGACCCTCTGACATTGAACAGCAGGAAGGTCGTATCTTACGACAGGGCAATACTAATCCAAAGGTAAAGATCTTCCGCTATGTTACAGAGGGTACGTTTGATGCGTACTCGTGGCAGCTCATCGAGAACAAGCAGAAGTTCATCGGGCAGATCATGACCAGTAAATCTCCAGTCAGAAGCTGTGAGGATATTGACGAGGCGGCACTTACCTATGCGGAGGTCAAGGCTCTTGCTACGGGAAATCCTTATATCAAAGAAAAGATGGATCTCGACATCCAGGTATCAAAGCTGAAGCTCATGAAAGCGAACCATACCAGTCAGAAATACCGACTGGAGGATAATATCGCAAAGAACTACCCACAGCAGATATCAGCACTGAAGGAGCGTATCGCCGGAATGAAGGCAGATATTGCAACATACAATGCCAGCAAGCCTGCGGATAAGGATGTCTTTACCATGACGGTAGCCGGAAAGACCTATGATGACAGGAAGGAAGCCGGAACAGCAATCATCGGTATCTGCAAGGAGATGAAGCAGGCCAATGTGGCTGTGCCAATCGGTGAGTACCTTGGCATGAAGATGAATATAACCTTTGATTCATTTTTCAGGAAGTTTACGCTGAACATGAAAGGAAAACTCAGCCATGAAGTGGAGATTGGCTCTGACCCGTCCGGTAACATTACCCGTATCGGTAATGCCATGGAATCCATGACAAAACAGCTTGAGGATGCGATTGCGAAGCATGCCAATGTGGAACAGCAGCTTGAAACCGCAAAGATTGAGGTGGAAAAGCCATTCCCACAGGAGAAGGAGCTTAACGATAAGCTGACAAGGCTTGCAGAACTGAACAGCCTGCTTGATATGGATGAAAAAGGCGAGGATGCAGTTGATCTTGATGAAGATGCTCCAAAGCCGGAGAAAGAAACAGCAGAACAGACCGAGACGGTAATGCCGGCACAGGAGGCTACCAAAGAGGCAGGTCACATATCGGAGGATAAGGCTGAAATAAGCGAAAAAGCTGAGGAGGCTGATATATCAGAAACAGAGGATATGGGGAACCCTGCAACAAAACCGGAGACAAAAGAGGAAAGACCGTCCCTTGTCGCAAGGCTTAATGAGAAGAAGGCGGTTGTAGCTGCCATGGATCAGAAAGCACCTGCGGTAGCAAAGAAAAAAGAAGAGGTTATAGCATAAGATCAAAGGGCTTCGGGGATTATCTCCGGAGCCTTTTAGAAAGGAGCTGAAATGGCAAAAGACGAAACAAAAGGCGAAAGCCTTAACGATGCCGCTGTCATAAGCGCATTTAAGGATAAGACCAAAGAGAAGTTCCATGAGCTTGACGGCATGGATCCTGAAACGATAGAAGCTAATGTTAAAACAATAGTGCAGGGCATAGTGAATGATTATGGGATGGATGTAATCATTGAGGATGTCGTTGTATCCGGCAGTCGTTGCAGGGGTATGGAGGAGAAAGGAGCTGACCTTGATGTGGTGTTGTATTACAGCGGCTCGGTGAGGGAGGACGATCTGTTTAACACTCTTAATCAGGGAAATATCATTATGGGTGGTGTAAAGCTCGATATAAACACGATATCACAGGAACAGCATGGGAGTCTTTCCGAGTATCTGACCGGTGTGGAAGCGTACCTTACAGAAAAACAGGCTCAAATAATACAGGAAGCACAGCAGCGTAACACAGAGATAACCTATACCGTTGCGGAGTGCGGCGAATTTCACAGCATGGGAACCTATCATGAGGGAATTTCCACTATAGAAGAGGCAAAAGCTCTGTTTGAGAGCATCCGTGAAAATCATAGCAATATGATCCCTGCTGTCGGCATCAACATACATGAAGCTGGGACACCGGAGATAGATGATGTGCAGATGGATGTCCTCTATGGAAACACCATAGATCTTGATAATCTGCGGTATGTTCCTCAGATATGGAATGATCAGGAGGGACTGTCAAAGATCGGGCAGATCATAGATGCATTCCCGGATGTAAAGGTAATCGGGACACTGCCGGGATTGACTGTACAGGATAGACCGGAACAGGATATGGATGCCGTAAAGCCGGTATATGTGGACGAGGCTGCGAAGCTGGCGGCTGAAATAGACCGCTTTTCCAGTGACTTTGATCCCTATGAGTACAAGGATACGGTCGATAACTGGGAGTTACAGGTGCAGAATATAGCGGATGATATCCGAAACGGCAATTCTGCGGATTATAAGAAGTACCTGGGAACTGTGATAGAAGAGAGTGACAACATCGAGGATGTCCGCAAGGCGGCGGAGCTTCTTGTGAAGTTGGCTGAATACAAGCCGCTTGCCAAGGTGGAGGAGCTTGAGGAGGTAAATCTGAACCAGATCGACAATGTACTCAGCAATACGGTTCCAAAATCTGAGGAGAAAAGGGAAGCCCGGCAAGCGGAGCAGGAACGCTTGGAAGAGCTGCAACGCATCGAGGAAGAGGAAAGAAAACGCAGGGCAAGAGGGGAACGCCCATCACTACGGGCGAGACTTGCGGCCAAGAAAGCTATAGTAGCCGCAAACAGTGCAGTCCCCCAAAGAGAAACACAGCGACAGGTGCAAAATGAGCCGGTAAAACCACATATTGAGCTTTAAAGGTGTTTTTATTGGACAGGTAAATTTGTAATAT
>JAZASH010000152.1:0-2846 GCA_036343395.1 Eubacterium sp.
AGCACGATCCCGGAGGGAAAGTAGCGGATGCCTACCGGGAGCTGACGAGGGAGGTGGTGAAGAATGCCGAGAAAAGGCGCAAACGTAACCTTGAGCAGTTACGATGAGATTTTTACCACCGAAGAAGGCAGGACAGAGAGCCAGCAGGAACACGTACAGATGATTCCTCTATCAGAACTGCATCCCTTTGAAGGACATCCCTTCCGGGTAGTCGATGACGAGGAAATGCAGAAAACAGTCGAGAGCGTGAAACAGTACGGAGTCCTGACACCAGCGATTGCAAGACCGGATCCGGACGGCGGTTATGAGATTATTTCCGGCCACCGCAGGCTTCGGGCGTCCGAACTGGCAGGACTGGATAAGCTACCTGTTATTGTGCGGGAGATGGATGATGACGAAGCCATTATCTACATGGTGGATTCGAATCTTCAAAGAGAGCACATCCTGCCGAGCGAGAGGGCGTTTGCCTACAAGATGAAACTGGATGCAATTAAACATCAAGGTGAAAGACGAGACATAACTTCGGGCCAAGTTGACCCGAAGTTAATCGGAAAGCGTAGCAATCAAATTGTTGCAGATGATGCAGGTGAAAGTGTAAAGCAGGTTCAACGTTATATCCGCCTCACAGAGCTCATCCCCGAAATCCGCGACATGGTGGATGAGAAGAAGATCGCCTTCAACCCGGCGGTGGAGCTTTCTTACCTCAAACCTGAAGAGCAGAGAGAGTTCCTTGATGCGATGGATTATGCACAGGCAGCGCCTTCTCTTTCTCAGGCTCAGCGGCTGAAAAAGCTGAGCCAGGAGGGGGAATGCAAGCTGGATGCCATGTGCGAAGTGATGAACGAAGTCAAAAAGGATGATATGACTACGATCACGATCCCCCATGATGTGCTGCGGAAGTACTTTCCGAGGTCCTATACACCGCAGCAGATGCAGGATGTGATTGTGAAGCTGCTGGATCAGTGGCAGAAAAAGAGAAACAGAGAACAGGCACGATAAGGAGGACATTTGATATGTGTTACAGAAACGGCTATGGACATACCTGTGACTGCTGCGGGAAAAGCGAAGAGCCCAGGAAGATGAGTCAGAGAGAAATGGCCCAGGCGCAGGCGGTAATGGAGTTCCTGAAAATCTGGAACGAAATGATCTCGGCAGTCAGATACGATGACGAGGGGCAGATGCCTTTCATGATCGCAATCACACCCGGAGAGCCAATGAAGGTCATCACTGAGGATCAGGCGGAGGAGTTCCTTCCCTGTTTCGGAGACGATGAAGTCATCGAGATTGCTCCGGATCTGGATCTTGTCATCAGTTATGACAGGCAGCTCCTGTTTAAGATCGGAGAGCAAAAATATCTGGATGGACCGGCGTTAATCTATGCGGTTGATGAGGAAGGAGACATCATCTCCTTAACCGCATCTGACATCTATCTCACACAGCAGATGATCGAGAACCGAACCATGTATGTGGAAGAGGAAGACGAGAAGATGCCGGTACTGTCCCTGAACTGACGGAGGTGCCTATGAAGGAATATGACATCAAAATCACCGAGGTTCTGGAGAAGACCGTGCAGGTGCAGGCAGAGTCCAGGGAGGAAGCGGAGGCAATCGCTTCCGAAAACTGGAACAACTCCATGTATGACATGGATTCTGCCGAGGACTATGCGGATGTCTCTTTCCAGGCCGGTGAAGAAAGGGATATCAGCCCGCCGGAGCTGATGGACGTGCTGCTGGTTAAACCGGGAGAGTATCCGAAACCCGTTCAGATCGGGACGGAACTGGAAGACCTGCAGGAAGCAGTCGGCGGATATATCCAGTGCGTGTACCCGTATGAGGAACCGGTCGGTATCATCTGCAACGAGGAAGGAAAGCTGAATGGTGCTGTTCTGAACCGTGCTCTTTACGGAGAGGATGGAGGCTTGCAGGACATCATCGCAGGGGACTTCCTTGTGGTCGGTCTGACGGAGGAAAGCTTCGGATCTCTGACCGATGAGCAGATGAAACGGTTTGAAGCGAAGTTTCATCAGCCGGAGACTTTCGTGAAGATGGGGAAAAGCATTATGGTTCTTCCCATTCCGGAGGATCAGGTGAAGCGGACCATGGCGAAACGGATGAGCCGGGAAGGCCCCGGAAGGGAGGAATCCCCGAAGGGAGACCATAAGGTGATCCGTTTTCCGGCCGGCCGCGAGATGTGAAAGGAGGGATAGGCTTTGCAGGAAGAAGTGGAAAACAGGACTGTAAATCTTGCGGTCACGACAACAAAGCTGACTGCCCGGAGTGTACTGGCTGCCTGCATGAAATATCTCCGGCACCGGGGACTGGTCAAGGAGAAGAAGGCGGCAGAGAAAGCGGCAAAGGCCAAGGAGAACGCGATCCCTCACGGCAAGCAGACGGTAAAGGAACTGATCGGGCAAAACCAGGGCGTTTCCAACATGGATATCGCCAAGACAGATCTTCGAGGATTTGAGAAGGTCGCCCAGAAATACGGCGTGGATTACGCCATCCGGAAGGATGCGTCCCAGCAGCCTCCAAGGTATATCGTGTTTTTCAAAGCGAGAGATGCGGATGCACTGACGGCGGCCTTTAAGGAATATTCTGCCGCAGTCATGAAAAAGAAAGACCGGCCCAGTGTCCTGAAAGCCCTGAAGAAGATGAAGGAGCTTGTGGCATCCATCCCGGACAAGGTGAGAAACAAAGATAAGGAGCACACGTTATGAGGATCGATACAAAGAAACTGAAACGGCTGCTCCTTTTGAATTTCCCCTATATCTTTGTCGGGCTGATTGCTACGAACCTGGGGGAAGGCTGGCGGCTGGCGGAAGGAGCGAATTCATCGGAGAAGCTGCT
>JAZASH010000153.1:0-2819 GCA_036343395.1 Eubacterium sp.
CTTTAATGACCGTCATGAGCATCGACTGCATCGAGATGACAGCGATCGTTTTTAACATGAACATTCTGCCGAGTACCTTGTACCCGATGATCATAAGAGGAATATTGAGACACCAGACAAGGATACCGGTCGGATCCGAGCTGAAAGTGAACCCGCCAACTTCCTGAAGAAGATTTCGAATGATCTGAGCGATTCCGGTGAATCCGCCGTTATAAAGTCCTGCAGGCGCAAGAAAGAATTTATAGGCGCTTGCGCAGCAGCATACACCGAGTATGATCTGAAAAACACGCTTAATTTTATCTTCTGTGTAATCCATGTACTGTCTCCTTATCCGGACTCAGCTGTGAGCCTATTCTATTCGGTTCCATAAAAACCCTGGGCATCAACGTTTTTATCCTCGCACCATGATAACCCAACTTGCGTCGCAGACTATTGAGGCATCCTGAAATTCGTCTGCGAGGGATTGAAAAACCGGGGCTGCCGCACGTGGCAGTCCCGGTTCTATTATACCAGACAGGTCATTTTCCGTATAGCGGGGAATCCTCGTATGTACGGAAAGTATTTATTTGCCGTGACAATTCAGACAGGCTGTTCTTATTGATGTTTGCGCCGGTTTATGGGACTCCGGTGCAGCCCGTCTGAACTGTTACATTTGCCGATTACATCAGCTTGCGGAACATATCCTTGAACTCGTCGATAGAAGCTCTTCTCGGGTTGCCCGGCTCGCATGCGTCAGCAGCAGCGGACTTTGCGAGGAAGTCAAGATCCTCTTCCTTAAGCTTCTCAAGCTTTGTCGGGATACCTACGTCGATGGAGAGCTGGCGGACAGCATCAATAGCTGCCTTGCGGTATGCAGCCTGATCCATTCCCTCTGTGTCTACGCCGAGAGCCTCAGCGATAGCCTTGAACTTCTCGCCTGTGTACTCTGCGTTGAACTCCATAACGATCGGAAGCATCATAGCGCAAGCAACACCGTGCGGTGTGTCATAGACAGCGCCGAGTGTGTGAGCCATGGAATGAGCGATGCCGAGACCTACGTTGGAATATGCCATAGCTGTTACATACTGAGCCAGAGCCATGCCCTCGCGGCCGTCCGGATCATTCTGAACTGCCTTGCGGAGGTTCTTGCCGATGAGCTTGATGGACTCAAGGTTGAGAACGTCGGAGAGCTCCCATGCAGCGGCTGTTGTGTAGCCTTCGATTGCATGTGTCAGAGCATCCATACCTGTGGAAGCTGTGAGGCCCTTCGGCATGGAGGACATCATATCCGGGTCAACGACTGCGATATCCGGGATGTCGTTAGGGTCTACGCAGACGAACTTTCTCTTTCTCTCAACGTCTGTTACAACGTAGTTGATTGTGGACTCAGCGCCTGTGCCGCCTGTTGTCGGGACAGCGATCGTGAATACTGTTCTCTTCTGTGTCGGAGCTACGCCCTCAAGTGAACGGACGTCAGCGAATTCCGGGTTGTTGATGATGATGCCGATGCCCTTGCCGGTATCCATGGAGGAGCCGCCGCCGATGGTGATCATCATGTCAGCGCCGGACTCTTTGAAAGCTTCAACGCCGTGCTGGATGTTCTCGATTGTCGGGTTCGGCTTGATGTCGCTGTACAGTGTGTACGGAATGTCATTCTCCTCAAGAAGATTTGTAACGTTAGCTGTAACGCCGAACTTAACAAGATCCGGATCGGATGCTACGAAAGCCTTCTTGAAACCTCTGGCCTTGATGAGACCCGGGATCTCCTTGATTGCGCCATGGCCATGGTAAGAAATTCCGTTAAGGACAAAACGATTAACTGCCATAATTCTTGTACCTCCTGTTTGTTGCCTCTTGTGAGACTATCCTTATTGATTACATTTTACACTTATTGATTCGAGAAAAAAAGGACTCTATTTTGCTAAAAAAGTGGCGTATTTTGATAATCCAATACCGAATACGTGGAGGCTCCGCTGCGGTCGTGGGCCTGTGTACCCTGTAAGTACAGGCAAATCTCCCTCTGACTGCTGTGCGCTTGTCGCAAGTCTGAACATTCCCAACAATACTCCAAGGGAGAATACCGCAGCTAAGCACACATCTTCGTGGGGATCGACACTGCAACTTAATGCATATCTCAGTGGAAGATCGACTCTCGCCGGTGAGGCATTTATTTTACCCACTTCCTGTTAAATCAGAGGTATCTTACTCTGTGATGTATTTCTTTAGTTCCTCATATATCTGGGACTCGACCGGCGGACATCCCTTCACGCAGAAATCAAAGTGAGATGTGCAGTTGCCGACGCCGATCTTTCCGGTCTTTCCTCGATAGCCCTGACCGATGCAGATCTTCTCGGTCAGCTTATCGAGCAGCCCTTCCTCTTTAAGCTTCTGCAGGGCTGGAATCAGGTAGCCGTAGCATGCGCTGCAGGATTCGACTTCCTCGACGGAATCCTGTAGGGCAACAATCTTGCGCTCCGCGGGCAGATCCTTTGTCATATCCTCACCCAGCGTGCGGATGATGGCTCCCTCAAGGTCCATGCTCCCACTGCCGAGGGCTGCAGCCATCGGAATATACGGAACGTCGCGAGGCGTCATGTGAAGCATATTGCACACGTAGGTGTCGACAAGCACCGGGTCCGTCGCGACCATAATGCAGTTGCGCACAACCGGATTACCGCCATCCTCGAAATCGAGGTCGCCGCAGATGTGGTCGATGACAATGAAATCGGGGTGAAGGGCTGTCGACAGATGCGCGATCGGCTTATGCAGCCCCATGGTGTGGAAGTGCCTCTTCTCCGAATTCGGGATGAGTCCCTTCATATTTTTAAGAGCACACGTCA
>JAZASH010000154.1:0-2808 GCA_036343395.1 Eubacterium sp.
CGTTGTGCAAATATCGGTTTCGGGTTGGCGACGCCGAAGGGCTTCATCCGGTCGAGGTCGCTGATCAGGCTCTCGCTGACGTAGGAGATCGGTACCTCCAGATCGATGAGCAATTCCGGTACGAAGTCTTCTGCACATAGGCCGCTGTCGCGGTTGAGGCGCGTGCGCAGCTCATCCAGGTGTTCCTTTTTGATCGTAAGACCGGCCGCCATCTTGTGTCCGCCGAACTTTTCGGTCAGATCTTTACATGCCATCAGGTGTTCAAACATGTCGTAAGCGGCGATCGACCGCCCCGACCCTCTTAATAGTTGTGAATTCGCATCATCCACACACCCGGCCGCATCTACTGCACCCACACTGGTGTCCTCGGTGGCTCCGTTCGCCCCCTCATCGGTGCCGTTTTCGTCATCTACAGAGGCTGTTTTTGTTATGTCCAATTCCGCTGAAAGCGCTTCAGTAAATACGATTGTGGGATGATTAAATCTCTCTTTAATTCTTCCGGCTATAAGGCCCGCCAGACTCTCGTGTACCCCCGTCAGGGCGATGACCAACACGTCATCCATCTCATCCCGGTCAAGATTAGGGTAGGCCTCTCTCATATAGGCAAGGGCCTTTTCCATACCCTCTTCCGTCATCTGCTTACGTTTCTCATTGAGCTCGACCAGGGCCTCTGCCATCCGGTCGGCCTTGATCGGGTCTGTCTCCTCCAACAGCGCAAAGGTATCCGATACCTGCGCGATCCGACCGGCTACATTCATCGTCGGACCTATGCGAAACGCGATATCCGTGCCGTCGAGTGGTTTGTCGGCCAGTCGCAGTTTCTTCAGCAAACTGGACAAGCCCGCATTGCTCGTGTGCTGTAAGGAAAGCAGCCCATGCCGGACGAGGATCCGATTCTCGTCGATCAGCTCCATCACATCCGCCACCGTCGCGATCGCTGTCAGCTCCAGCAGGTCATGCTCCAAAAGCCGACGCATCTCAGCCGCACCCACACCGGCACCAGACGCACCGGCATCCACAGCACCCGCACTGGCACCAGGCGCACCACCATCCGCAGCACCCGCACTGGCACCAGGCGCACCACCATCCGCAGCACCCACACTGGCACCAGGCGCACCACCGTCCACAGCCGCCGCACTGCCATCCGCGCACACCTCAGCGAACAGGTAGCTCATCAGCTTGTACGCCACGCCGGCGCCGCACAGCCCAGTGAAAGGATACGTCTCGCCGTCCTGCTTCGGATCGACGATCACGTCCGCCGGCGGCAGCTCCTCCTGCGGCTCGTGATGATCCGTCACGATGACGGTCATCCCCTTTTCCTTCGCGTACGTCACGCCATCCACCGCGGCGATCCCGTTGTCACAGGTCATCAGCACCGTATGGCCGTCCGCCACAGCATCGTCGACGATCCGACGGTTCAGTCCGTAGCCCTCCTTCATGCGGTCCGGCGTGTAGATCTCCGCCGAGATCCCGACCGCGCGCAGGCCCATCTTCAGCACGAGCCCCGAGCAGATCCCGTCGCAGTCATAATCCGACGCAATCGCCACCGTTGCCCCCGGCTTCGGCGCTTCCACACCCACCGTCGCCGCAGGCTCCTGCGTCTCCGCAGCGTCCGCTGCCATAGCACCCTGCGCTCCAGTCGCACCCGGCACCCCCGCGATAGCCTTCAGCATCGCCACGGCCTCCGCCGCGCCCTTCATCAGTCGCGGGTCGTGCAGATCGGCCAGCGTGTCATTCAGGTAGTGCGACATCTGCTCGACGGTGATCAGGTTATCCAGGTCCGCCTTATTTCTATTTCGCATGCAGCGCGCCACCACCGGTGAGACCCCGAGCTCCTGCCCGAGTTTCCGATAATCTGCCGGACCGGTCCGCTGCTTCCAAACTTTTTTCATCCGTTGTTCCTCATGAACCACAATTTATCCAATCACAGACTCTATCATCATACCACATGTTGTTAATTTTGTAAAGAGTCGTTTAAAAATGACCAACCGTCAATTTTTGACTTGCATTTCCCCTCGAAACGTGGTAAGATGGAATAAATTTTAATCCAAAAAGGAGGAAATCATCATGAAACGTATTATGAAAACATGTGGTTCCATCGCGATCGCTGCAGCTATGATGTTCAGCGTAGTCGGTGTGATCCCGGCAAAGGCAGCCGAAACCACCATCACCCCGGACGAGTTCAACACCATGGCTAAGCAGGTAGCCATCGCTACTGAGGCAATCGCCAAGAACTCACCGACCAAGACTGAGGTTACAGTTAATGTCAAGGATCTTCCGCTGGTTGGCACGTCAGTCTCCACGGTAACCGAGAGCATCGACCCGATCAACCACACCGCTAAGAGAGTATCCGTTTCCAGCGGCGTTGAGACAGAGACCTACACCGACATTGCCAAGGGATGCTCCTACACCTTCAACAAGGAAAATGACCGCTATGAAGTAAACAAGGCGGTAGCCTCGACAAGTGCTGTTTCAAAGCTCGCCGAGTTTGATGTATCCAAGTTTGCAGGCGCAGTGATCACCGTAGATGATGTCAAGAACGGCGTTGCCACAAAGGTTGTCAACATCAAGTCGGCACTCGAGGGCGAGGCACTCAAGGCAGCACTCGCTGAGATCAAGGGAGCTGCAGGCGGTGCTGTTTCGGCTCTTCCGGTCAGCTCACTGGGAGGCTTCGACCTGTCGTCCTCACTGAACAAGCTCAGCTTAGACATTTCCCTGTACATCGACGACACCTACGTACTTCACTCGATCGCAGTCAGCGGAACCATCGGCTTAGACTTCAGCGGAGTTCCGCTCGAGATCGGCATC
>JAZASH010000155.1:0-2801 GCA_036343395.1 Eubacterium sp.
AGAAGCCAAAACCGCAACGCCGAAGAAGCATGATATTACAGTAGCTGCGACTCTCTTAATCTGTCTCATTCTCAAACATCCCTTTCGTATTTGTTACAAAAATGTTACGCCACGAAACAAATTATAACGTAAAACCGCCATGTTGTCAACTATTATTTCCAAAAAAAATAATCCGTGCTCGAAATACAAAGCACGGAAAATCGTTGTTTTTCACAACATCTTGTGGGCTCAGACTACACGAGTCGATAATATATTACTATTGGAGGTTTTCTTCCTCTCTTGCTAACAGTTCTTCTAACTCAGCACGAGCCGCGATAAACACCTGGATCAGCTTCGGAGAAAACGATCCGCACTCGCCGTTTACGATCATATCATAGACCTCCAGTTTGGAGATCGCCGCCTTATGGATACGATCACTGAGAGCATCCTCATACGCATCCGCCAGCCCCACAACCTGCGAGCCGATCGGGATATCCTCACCCTTTTTCTTTTCGGGATAACCATCTCCGTCATAGCGCTCATGATGGTTCATACAGATCGATGCGGCATACTTAAAAAAGGCACGATCCTCATCGCCCTTCGGGAGATGACTTGCCACATCCTTAAACATTTTTTTCCCCTTGTAGGTATGGCTCTGATAAATCTCATATTCCTCATCCGTCAACCGGGACGGTTTATTTACAATACTATCCGGCAGACGGAGCTTGCCTGCATCATGGAGCGTCGCCGCACTGGATATTAATTTGATCTTATTATCGTCAAGACCATACTCCGGAAACATGGCGCGAAGCTTGTTTAAAAGCACAAAGGTAATCATACCCACACGTCTGGCGTGTTGGTTTGTGATGTAATCCCTATTCTCGATGATGGCACCGAAGTACCGCGCCATCCTGATGCCTGCATCCTGCATAACAACCTCCGTGTTTCCACGTATAAACGATTACAACTTGGTACGGATCACGTATCCGACCTTACCATCCTGCTTGACAAACTTTACGTTTTTCAAGGTGTCGCGAACCAGATAAACGACCGAGCTGATAAACACTCGTGTACCCGGATACACCGTACCCTTGACCTCGATCTCGGCATTTTTCTGATTGGACATCTTGACGATACGGATCTCACGCTCTTCTAACAGCTCTTTGATCTCTTTTTTCTGCGTGTACAAAGCCTTGGTCAGCTGCTCGTAGAACTGCTCGACCTTCTCGTCACGCTGCTCCATATTCATGATCTTTTCGATACCTTCCTCGAGGGTATCGATATCCTTTTGTACCTTTTCACAGCGGTCCATCAACTCCTGATACGCACGCGTATCGCCGTCACCGACACCGACCTCAACGATCGATTTGGACTCGGCTACGTTACCGATACCGAAGCACTCGATACCGGTTTTCGCTGTCGTATGTCCGCCGATGATCACACCGCGACGACCTGCCACCTTTAAAAATCCCTCGCAGATCGTATCGCAGTTAAGCAGATACGTACAGGTGATATCTCCCTCTGCACGCAGCGTCGAGGACTCGAAAAACTGTCCGATGATCACGCCGCCGGCATTGATCTCACTCTCGCCACGGCCCTGCACACCGCCCTTGATCAGGACATCCTGACCGGCAAAAATAGAACATGCCTCGCAGTTACCACCGATGGAAACGTTGCCGGACGCACTGATCATAAAGCCGGACTCCACATCACCGGAGATATTGACATCACCGTCAAAGTTAATATTACCGACAGACAGATCGACGTTACCGTCGACATTATAAACATTACGGATCTCGATGGTCTCATCATCGACCCACTCGATAATACCGGTCAGATCCGCGTAGTATTTCTTTTTATCCTCCGACATCCAAAAGCCTTTGCCCTTGAGTGTCGGCAAATCTTTACCGCGCTCCGGTGTCTGAATCGTACCCTGTACATCGTAACCAAACTCACCGGCGGTAGCCGGGATGTACTCGGCGATCAACTGACCCTTTTCCACGGTCTCAAAAAGCTCGATGCCCTTATAATCCACGGCACCGTTGGGGAGGATCTTCGGTGTTGATTTGACTTCCTTTCGGAAATGATACTTAAACCGTCCGTCTTCACCCTTGACCGCAGGCTTACCCTCGGCGATCACCATGTCGGTGAAGTACATCTCCTCTTCACACATTTGTTTGATGACGTCTTTTTTCAGCCCCTGCTTGATGTCAAACTCACGCAGGGCACGCATCACCTCACGAACCGAAATCTTAACATTGTTCGACGGCTGTGTGAGGTTCATGGAAACCGTCATCTTATCCTCGGACATCTCGACGTGGATGTCACGCTTGATCTCAAGCTCGATCTCCTCAGCATCATCGATCTCTTTGCTGATGTTACCGATCAATTCTTTAGCAAGAGCAACGGCCGGATCGACTACCTCTTCCTGCTCGAGGAGCTTCTCCGCCTCGGATCCGATATCAAAATCGATCTCCGGCAGATCGTCCATCGTAAGCAGCTCGGATACCAGTGAGCCAGCCAGGATCTCATCGATCTTCTCTTCGTAATCGCCCTCTTTGCTTACCTGCTCACGGATCTCTGCCATCTGCTCCGGCTCGAGTCCCAGCTTGGCAAAACGGCTGACGTTCAAGCCCAGCTCGATACCGATCGCAATCTCATGCATCTGATCCGGAGTAAAGGCCGGATTCATCACCGGCTTCATATCCAGTTCTTTTTCGAGACCCTCGCGGATCACCTTCATCTGCATCCAGTTAAATCCGCCCTTGACGTACGACGATACATCAACGCCGTTCTCGATAGCGGTGATCAGCTCACGCAGC
>JAZASH010000156.1:0-2735 GCA_036343395.1 Eubacterium sp.
CTCACATTATGACTAAGTCTGCGCTGAGGTAAGCAAGGGCGTGGCAGCGGTCGGCATGGAAACCGGTGTACCGACAATCTTCGGTGTGCTGACCACCGATAACATCGAGCAGGCCATCGAGCGCGCCGGCACAAAGGCCGGTAACAAGGGTTACGACGCCGCACTCTCAGCAATCGAGATGGTTTCATTAACCAAACAACTTGGTTAATAAGTGATAGAATAGAAGATGAGTTTACAACAAAAGAATTAACTAAAAAGTCCATGACATGCTCTTATGCCATGGACTTTTATTATGTATACTCACTCTGTTGTTGTGCACCACATCGGTACCGGCCGTTGTGGGCTGTTGGCCCACGCCGTAGCCTGCGCCGGCCTCAGTTATCGCCGTTCACTTCCTCTATCACCGGTCCATAACCAATGGTCAAGGTAAACACCAGCACACTCAGTGCGATCAGAAACGCCGTCACGTACGATGTAAACAGATACCCGAGCACCTGATTCGGCTCATTGGCGATCAGCATCGCGCCCTGGATCAGGTAATACACCCCACACAGCACGCCCATCACGGCAGCGAAAACCGTCAGCGCCTTCACCCCGATTCGCTGATAATACAAAAAGCAGATCACATAGCAGACCAGCACGATCGCGCACAGGATCATGATGCTCAAGCCGTTACCATTCAGGATGCTCGCCTGCGACAGCAGACTCGAAACCGACGACAGCACCATCGCGCCGAGCCCGATTGTGATCGGCATCGAAACGCTGGCACCCTCCTGCAGTCTTTTTTGTGCGTAAAAAAGACTCACGGCAGCGGTGAAAGTCAGCGGCGCGGTCAGCAGCCACAGTGACACCAGTAGCACATCCATATTCGGCTGGCGCACCAGCTCGACAAAAGACAGGATCGCGCGCCCCGTGTCATATGCCGCGATCACGACAGTCATCACGAGCAGCACGCGCAACGCCGACAAAAACGACGGATTACTGATACGAATATCATCCATTTGACTTTCCATAATAAAAAACCTCCTCCAAAGATACGAACAGTATATCACAAAATCCCGCATTCTTCAACTTCGTCTTTACATTTTTCTCAAAAATTGATAAAATAATGATGTTTAGTGGCACATCAGCGCGCGTCGACCGCATAAAATAAGGCCGATGTCCGGAAATGCGCCCGAAAAACAGAAAGGATGGATCAATCATGGAAAAGAAGAAGGGATTTATCGCAGAGTTTAAAGAATTCGCGCTTCGCGGAAGCGTGATGGATCTGGCAGTCGGCGTCATCATCGGTGCTGCCTTCCAGGCAATCGTAAATTCACTGGTGGAGGACATCCTCTCACCGATCCTCGGCCTGGTGCTGCAGGGCAACTTCAGCAACCTCGCCTTCGAGCTTTTTGACGGCAGAGTCGTGATCCGCTACGGAAGCTTCATCATGGCGATCATCAACTTCGTCATCATGGCATTTGTGATCTTCCTGATCATCAAAGGCATCAACGCCATCCACAACCGCGGTAAAAAGGACGTGCCGGCTGATCCGACGGAGAAAACCTGCCCGTACTGCCAGAGTCAGATTTCAATCAAGGCAACCAGATGCCCGCACTGCACCTCGGAACTTGAGTCATGACAGAGAGAAATGCGATCCAGATCGCAGCCGTGCTCGGCGCGGTTGTTCTGGTACTTATGATTATCGTGCTGGAGCCGTTTTCTCGCTTTGAGGAGGAGTATCCCCTGGCGGCGAGCGGCTCGGCGGTGAGCGGGACAGTCGCGAAGACCGGTGGAGTCGGCCAGGTGAGCGACTCCGAGGTCTCCGGGAAAACGGCGGACGTGACACCTGCTGCGGCCGCGTCCGGAGCGGCGGTGACGAGCGACAGTGTGACGGGGATCCCTCTCGTACATGCTACCGGCGGCACCCTCGAGACACGCGTGTCCACGCCGGACGGCTTCACCCGCACGCAGGAGGCAGAAAACAGCCTCGGGACATTTTTGCGCACCTTTAAGCTGAAAAAGGACGGCTACCAGGTGCACCTGTATAATAAAGAACTCAAAAGCGACCAGAACGCACATGTAGCCGTGTTCAAGCTGCCCCTCGAGAAGGAGGACCTGCAGCAATGCGCCGACTCCGTGATGCGCGTGTATGCGGAGTATTTCCGGGCGACCGGGCAGAACGCGCGGATCAAGTTTTCGCTGACGGATAACTTCGTGGCGGAGTATCAAAAATGGCGTGAGGGCTATCGGATCATCGAGAGCGGCGACGGCTATGAGTGGGAGGATCGCGCGGAGTTCGACGCGTCCGACACCGGATTTAAGAAGTTTATGCGGATTGTATTTGCGTACTCAGGGACCTATTCGCTCGTGAGCGACTCGAAAAAGGTCAAGCTGAACAAGCTCCGCATCGGGGATATTTTTATCCACGCGGGATCGCCCGGGCACGTCGTGATGGTCGTAGATACTTGCGAGAACGCGGAGGGACGTAAGGCGTTTTTGCTGGCGCAGGGGTATATGCCCGCGCAGCAGTTCCACCTGTTGAAAAATCCCGCGCATGCGGACGACCCATGGTACTACGTGGACGAGGTGACGTATCCGTTCCAGACCCCGGAGTATACGTTTGAGAAGGAGTGTCTGCGACGCCCGAAATATTGACACGTAGCGCGCTGTAGGAGGATACCATGAGAAATGACGAATACATGCGCCGGGCGATCGAGCTTGCGCGTCGGGGCGAAGGTCTCGTCAATCCA
>JAZASH010000157.1:0-2689 GCA_036343395.1 Eubacterium sp.
CCTTGCCTGTCCTGAATCTGCATCGATGATAGCAGAATCCCGCAGGAGCCGCAAGACGGCGTTTTTCCGGGCGGGGGAAAACGCGCAGCTTGTTACAGCAATGCGAAGCTTTGCCGCCGCCCTTCGAGAAGACCCTTCGAGGGGGCGTGGTTACTATTCACGGTGTATAAATATAGACTATCGAGGGGTTGAAAGGGTAACTTTGCAATAACCCCCAGATCACGCTTTTGGGGTGCGGGATGCCAGCATAGGCTGCCATCCCGCTTTATTGGTTTCCTTTATGCGCACTTTAACAGACATCTTAAGATGTCTGACAAAGTGCTTCCTGAAATGGTTCCTCAGCAAAAAATGATCCTGTCGTAAAAAAAGAAATGCAGTTCTGCTGTCCTGACTGGTTCTTTTGATCGGTTTATTAATAGACATGGCAACTTGGCCGGATGGATGAACAGATCGATCCATCCGGCTGATTTTCGCATTTGTTTTCAACAGAACTCAGGAAATATTTCCCTGACCGTGAGCGGGTTTCCCTGCATAAGTCTGCTGAGTGCAGTTATTTCATTGATCCCATTTTTCCGGCAGGTCCTTGTATATGTCAGTATATCTGAATAATATCCTGCGTATTGAATGGATTCAAACTGCCCCGAGACTTTTTTCTTCGTCTTCGCTCCGCGAAGTTCCCGTTCACTGAGGTTGTTGGTATGGGGAAGTGAGAAGTCCTCCATCCAGGCGAAGAAATTGTCATGGTATTTCCGCAGCCTGTTGATCACATTTAGTTCCTTCTGGCTGTTATAAGGGTTGAAATCCTTGCGGATACTTGCTTCTGCGGAGCTGAGGAGCTCCTCCATCCTGGAATCAAACTCTGCGATCCGTTCTGCGCTGAATGACAGGACCCCCCTTGCAAAAAGGTCGTTCCGTTCTTTTATGGCTTCGGAAATAAGCTTTTTTGCCAGGACCATTTCTTCGTGCTTTGTGTCATCGGCAGATTTCTGCAGATCACGCTCGACATGCTGGCAGCACTCGAGATTCCTGAAGTGGAATGCCT
Organism: Eubacterium sp.; assembly: GCA_036343395.1. Taxonomy (GTDB): domain Bacteria; phylum Bacillota; class Clostridia; order Lachnospirales; family Lachnospiraceae; genus Eubacterium_F. The sequence continues at coordinate 1,043 of JAZASH010000157.1, forward strand.
CGTTATAGTTGACTGTGTTGTGGTCATGCATGACATAGGTCTCGTCTGTAAGATGATCGAGGATCCGGTCTTCAAGGATCCCTGCGAGATCCTTGTGCTCATGAGCGGTGTAGTAGGAGATCCGCTCATCCCCGTAAAATCTCAGGTAAGCCTGTTTTGCCAGGATGGTGATGACTGTATCATCCCAGAACAGGACGCGCCGTGTCAGGATCAGGAGCCGGAGGTCTCTTTTGAAGGCGGCAAGTTTTCTCGAGGCCTTTTTAGGAAGTTTTGTGACATATCCCTCAGACGGGCAGACCTGCCCGTTTGTTACTGCGGACAAAAACAGAGGGACCTTGTTGATCGCCGAATTGACCGTGTTCATCAGAGAGAGCGCGACCGCCTGGATGTTGGGGCCGTAATGGCATTGCCCCATATGTTCCGGGTCTGCAGACAGAGAGATCAGCGTACCGCATCCCGTGCATTTGTAAACATAATAAATGTGTTTCTTTCTGTGTACTTTTATTTCTATATCTGTCTCGTATTTTACCTCCTGCCTTCCCGTATAAATGAAAGTATCTGATCCGCAGACAGGGCATTCCTCTTTGGCAGGATCGACTTCATGCAGGACGGTCTCGTCGATCTGATCTTCATCCGGAGGCTCCGGCAAATGCTGTTTGTGTCCGGGCTGGCCTCCTTTTTTCCTGCCTGTACTCCTGCGGGAGTTCGGGATGACCTTTTTCTTTCCAATGGGTGTCTGGGCGGTCGGGATGCCGGTATTGGTCCCGTCCCGGGCAAGCAGGGCTTCGGCATGGGCAAGGCTGTTTTCCAGTTCTTTTATAGTCTTGTCCTTCTCTTCGAGTTTTTTCTCATACGCATCTGCCAGGGCTGCCTTCTCTTCGTGGCGTTTCATGTCTGCATCAAAACATCTCTGCTTCAGTTTTAAGATCTGATCCTGGGCCTTACGAAGATTTGCGTCTTCCTCAGCAATGATGTCATCGCAGGTCGCAAACCACTTTTCCCTGACGTGTATTGTCTCCTTATGGGCCAGGGCAAGCTCCTTTTTGAGCCTTTCTATCTCACGCCGCAGGGCATCGGTCTCCTTACGGTGTGCCTCTTTCATCTTCAGATATTTTTTCCCTGTCTTAAAGGCTTCAAGTTCATTCTCAAGTGCCTTGATCCTGTACTGAAGGGAACTTTCGTAAAGAAAGGCTTGGGTGATCATGCGATCTTCTCCGATCGGGCTGGTACTGCCGCAGGTGTCTGGTTCAGGTTTCGTTTTCTTCTATGGATGCGGACGAGATCTCCAGGATGGATCTGGAAGCAATGGAGATCCTGGACATAGCTGCGCGGAGTTTTTTTATCTGATCCTCCAGTTCACTGATGCGCCGTTCCATATCTTTGCACTCTCTTGTTTTTTCCTCCAGAGCTGCCTGTAATCCCAGATCTGCCGGGGATGCCTGCGCAGTTGTGGTTTCTTTTTTCTTCCTTTTTGTGGAAGGGATAAGTTCACCAGTTTCCGGATCCAGCTTTCCCAGATATTTGCGGATGGGCCGCGACTGCTTTGTTACAGGATCATAATGAGAGGTTGATTCATACAGGGTAACGACACCTGTTTTTTTATTTGTATATCTTACGATTGACATGATACTGCTCCTTTCCAGAGTA
>JAZASH010000158.1:0-2643 GCA_036343395.1 Eubacterium sp.
ACTGTCTCCTGACGACCCTTTATGGAGCAGAAAAAACATATAGCAAGGAGTAAATATGGCAGATTTGGGAAACACACAATATTTCAAGGTGAAATCCGGCCCTGAGCTCAACGTCAAAGACGTGCTCAGCACTGTCTACACAGCTATGGCAGAAAAAGGCTACAACCCTGTGAATCAGATTGTCGGATATATAATGTCCGGTGACCCGACCTATATTACCAGCTATAAGGGTGCACGCAGCATGATTATGAAAGTGGAGCGCGATGAGATCGTAGAAGAGCTTCTTCGCGCATACATTCGCAATAAGTCCTGGAAGGATGAGGCGTAAGTGAGGACCCTTGGACTGGATTACGGTTCGAAAACTGTCGGAGTGGCAGTGACCGATCCGTTAGGATTAACAGCGCAGGGCGTAGAAATTATCCGGAGGCAGAAAGAGAACCATTTGCGCAAAACGTATCAGCGCATCAAGGAACTCTGTGAACAGTACGATGTAGAAAAAATTGTGCTGGGCCTGCCGCTGAATATGGATGATACGATGGGGGACAGGGCAGAAAAGACACTCGAATTCAAAAATGAACTGGAGCGTCGTCTTTCTGTACCTGTTCTTCTTGTCGATGAGCGTCTTACAACGGTAGAGGCCATTGAGATCATGGACGATGCCGGAATAAAGGTCAGCGAACGGGAAAAATACGTGGATATGATCGCCGCGACGATCATTCTGCAGGATTATATGAATTCTACTGAAGGCAAATGAAATCTGCGGAGGCATCACATGGATACGAACAAGATCATACTGATCGATGATGAGGGGAATGAAGAGGAATTTTATATTGAGGAGCAGACCCGCGTGTACGGGAAGAATTACATCCTTGTCTCTACGGCACAGGAAGGCGACGCGGAAGCTCTCATTTTAAAAGATATTTCAGAGGATTCTAATGACGAGGCGGCCTACGTTCCTGTAGAGGACGAGGGCGAGCTGGCTGCTGTCATGAAAATCTTCGAGGAGATGCTGGACGACATAGATATCCAGTAATATGAACGTGAATTCTGGATATGACAAGAAAAGAACGGAGGGATATTTTTATTTGAAAAGCAAAGACAACAGAGAGGAGAAGGTGAAAATCATTCCGCTCGGCGGACTTGAGCAGATCGGAATGAACATCACAGCATTTGAGTACAGGGACACCATTGTTGTCGTAGATTGCGGTATGGCGTTCCCGGAAGACGATATGCTCGGAATTGATATCGTACTGCCGGATGTCACTTATCTTGAAGAGAATTACAGCAAGATCAAAGGATTTGTAATAACGCACGGGCATGAGGACCACATCGGGGCGATTCCGTATGTGTTCCGTAAAATTAATGTACCCATTTATACGACAAAACTTACGATGGCCTTGATCGAGAACAAGCTCGAGGAACATGCGATGCTGGACATTGTCAGACGCGAGATCGTCAGCTATGGACAGATCGTGGAGCTTGGGGACATAAGTGTTGAATTTATTAAAACAAATCACAGCATTCAGGATGCGGCCGCGCTTGCCCTCCACACACCTGCCGGAGTGATTGTGCATACCGGCGACTTTAAGGTCGATTACACCCCGGTCTTCGGTGACGCGATCGACCTGCAGAGATTTGCCGAGCTCGGCAGGAACGGAGTTCTCGCGCTCATGTGCGACAGCACCAACGCCGAAAGGCCAGGCTATACAATGTCCGAGAGGACGGTCGGAGAGAAATTCCAGAAAATATTTGCGGAGTATGCGAATTCGAGGCTGATCATAGCAACATTTGCATCCAATGTCGATCGTGTGCAGCAGATCATCAACTGTGCTGCCCGGTTTGGCCGCAAGGTATGTCTGGAAGGCCGGTCCATGATCAACGTCATCGGCACAGCCATACGCCTTGGATATATCGAGGATTCTGCCCACACTATTGTCGATCTCGACACGATCCGGAATTATCCGCCGGAGAAGACTGTGTTAGTTACGACAGGAAGTCAGGGAGAATCCATGGCAGCCCTGTCCCGAATGGCAGCCAACATTCATAAGAAGATAAAGATCATGCCCGGTGATGTCATTGTCTTCTCATCACAGCCGATCCCCGGCAATGAGAAGGCAGTCTCCAATGTCATGAATGAGCTTGCGGAGATCGGAGCGACGGTCGTTTTCGGTGATACACACGTCTCCGGCCATGCATGCCAGGAAGACATCAAGCTGATCTACTCGCTCGTGCAGCCAAAGTATTCAATCCCGGTCCACGGTGAGATGCGCCATCTGCGCGCGCAGGCAGCTATTGCCAAGAGCCTTGGCATTCCGAGCGAGAATACCTTTATCCTTCACTCGGGCGATGTGCTTGAAATCAGTGAGAATAATGCCAAAATCATCGGAAAAGTGCAGACAGGGACAATTCTTGTCGACGGACTCGGTGTCGGAGATGTCGGAAATATTGTTATCAGAGACCGCCAGAGGCTTGCTGAGGACGGCATAATCGTTGTCGTCATGACACTGGATAGTCGGACAAATGAGCTTCTCGCCGGTCCGGATATCGTTTCGCGCGGCTTCGTTTATGTCAGAGAGTCGGAAGGCCTTCTGGAGGAGGCTGACCAGACGACTTACGAAGCGGTGATGAAGTGTCTTGACTACG
>JAZASH010000159.1:0-2638 GCA_036343395.1 Eubacterium sp.
CTTTCCCGCCGAAGCCTCCGCCTCCCATGGAACCCATGGAGGAGATGTCAAGCTCACTCGCGTCGACAAGGGACGCACTGTCTGCACGCTGTCCGGTTGTTGTCGAGGGGATACAGTGCCAAAAACAAAAAAGACCGCCGATGGGATAAATTCTCCCTTGGCGGTCAATTTGGCAGTCGCTCAAGTTTTTAGCAGATATCACATAATAGAGCAGAAAACATCTTCATTTTACTGCCATTCTCTTAAGAGTGTTCCGGTATCCCCATCGATGCAGATGCTCCGAGACTCGATCTGCTTTGGACAGTAGGCCTCATTATAGAATGGGCGAGGGCTAACGCCCTTCCTCAACCCTATTCTCCGAACACACCCATCATCCTCTCCAGCAGCATCTCAGCAGGCTTGGAAAACACCTGATACTTCTTCCAGATGACTACGATGCCTGCTTCAAGCGGCGGATCAAAGGGACGGAAGCAGAGGTCGGAGGTTTCTGTAGTGTTGACGACCTGATCCAGGCCTACCGCACAGCCGATGCCGGACTTGACCATCAGCGCGCCGTTATACATCAGGCTGTAACCGGCAACGATGTTCAGCGACTCATAGGTTTTCCCGAACCAGTCGAGGTAGTCGTTGCCGGCTTTTTGTGATGCCATATCCTGGCGGGACATGATCAGGGGAATGCCGGTCAGATCTTCTCTCCGGATATGCTTTTTCTGAGCAAGCGGATGATCCCGGCGCAAGACCAGGCCCCAGGTGTCTTTTGCGGGAAGCCGAAGGCTGTTGTAGCGAGACACATCCGCCGGTTCCACCAGAACGCCGAAGTCGAGCAAGCCCCTTTCCAGCCGTTCCATCACATCTTCCGCGTTGCCGCTGTAGATCTGGAAACGGATGCCCGGATGATCCTCCCTGATCTGTGCCATCAGGTCAGTCACTTTTTTCAATGCGAAGGTTTCACCGCTGCCGACGAAAACATCCCCGGCCACGGCGGTGCCCATGGAGGAAAACTCCGCTTTCGTCCGTTCCGCCATCTCCAGGATTTCTTCGGCACGCTTGCGGAGCAGCATGCCCTCCGGCGTCAGCACCATGGAGCGGGTCGTGCGGATAAACAGTTTCTGCCCCAGTTCCTCCTCCAGCTCCTGGATCTGCCGGGACATGGTGGGCTGCGTAACGTGCAGTACTTCGCTGGCTCCGGTCAGTCCGCCTTCCCGCGCTACCGTCAGAAAATAATTGAGCACCCTCAGTTCCATATACATCCCTCCCATTTCATGATACCACATTTATTATTGCCTGAAAAGCAAAAATCATATTATCTTTTAAGTATTTGCTATCTTGAATGGTGTTCTTTATAATATGATCTGGGAGGTGGGCATGTGATTGCCATGAGCGAGGAGCAGGTTTATGAATGCCTGGCGGACGCGGGCTGCGGCAAGGAGCTGATCAAACAGTTCGAAGCGTGTCAGCATTCCGGAAGTCAGAAGGATCAGATGCGACTGCTTGCGGATTACCGCCGTCTCTTGCTGGAGAGGATTCATACAGAACAGAAGAAGCTGGACCTCCTGGATTATTTGGTCTGGACCGTAAAAACAAACGGTTCTTCGGCAGAGGAGGGAAAGCATTGAAAAGATGGATCGCAATTCTGGTGACAGCGATGCTGGCAATACTCCAGACAGGCGCATTTGCGGAATGTGACGATGAGATCAGTAACTACACCCGGTATGCAGATTATATCCCGCAGGCCGCGGAGCCTGTCGGCCTGATCCCCGGAGAGAATCACAGAACACTGGTCGTCTGGTTCTCACGGGTCGGGAATACCGTGTTTGATCCGGATGTGGATGTAGTTTCCAGTGCGACCCTGAACCGCGGCAAAGATGGCGCACTGGTCGGCAATGCCCAGATGATCGCCGGCTGGATCACTGAGGAAACTAAAGCGGATGTGTTCCAAATCCAGACCGCATATACCTACCCTTCGGATTATGATCAGACCGTGCAGGTAGGCGAAGGCCAGGATATCGATCACGTGGATCTGGCGCTGGCTTCTCATCTGGAGGATGTCAGCGGATATGACACAGTATGGCTGGTTGCTCCCATCTGGCATTACACCGTATGCACACCCCTGCGGGCTTTTCTGGAGAAAACCGATCTCTCCGGTAAAACGGTTTATGTCATGACCACCCACTGTGGCAGCCGCTTTGCGGATACCGTGGAGAAGATTCAACAGTTGCAGCCGAACGCCACCGTGGTTCGAGGCGTGGCGGTTTCCGGATTTGACCCCGGCAGCTCTGAAACTGAAGTGAGAGAATATGTGCGAAGCACGATAAAATGAGGAGGAAATTAAAATGAAGCGTACCATGATGATCCTGCTGGCGATTCTGATGATGCTGTCTGTGTGCATGACTACTTGTGCAGAAAGCGGAAAGCGTGTGGCAAAGGACGGGGCACAGATGCAGACCGATGATCCCACCATGCCGACCCGCCTGCCGCCGGAGAACGGCACGAAAATCCTGCTGCACTTTGGCGACACTGTGATCCCCGGCGTCCTGAATGACAGCGAAACCGCCCAGGCGCTGATCGCCAAGCTGCCCTACATCCAGCACATGAGCCGCTATTCCCATGACTTCTGCGGCGTGACTGAAGACCTGCC
>JAZASH010000160.1:0-2620 GCA_036343395.1 Eubacterium sp.
AAGATCCAGACGATGCGCAAGGAGATCAACTATGAGGTGATGGATCGCATCCGTGTCTATGTAGATGGCAATGACAAGATTCGGGGTATTTTTACCGCGAACGAAGAGACCATCAAACACGAGACGCTGGCTGATGAGGTGATCTACGACAAGCAGGGCGGTACAACCAAGGATTGGAAGATCAATGGTGAGGCAGTGACACTGGGAACAGAAAAAATCTGATCCATAAACCAGTAACATAGATGGCCGCCGGGCGGTCAGGAAAGGAAGAAAAATGGCAGCAAAAAAGACAGTAATAACCGATGCAGAGAGAAAAGAACAGCTGAAAAATGATATCGACAACTATCTTCGTATGCTTTTCAGAAAGACGGTAGAGGAAGCAACACCGCAGCAGATGTTCCAGGCAGTTTCTTACGCGATGAAAGACATCATCGTGGATGACTGGATGGACACACACAAAAAATACGACAAAGACGATGTGAAGACCGTGTACTATCTGTCCATGGAGTTTTTGATGGGACGTGCGCTCGGTAACATCATCATCAATCTGAAGCAGGACAAGATCGTTCGCGAGACGCTCGACGAGTTGGGCTTCGACCTCGATGTTCTCGAGGATGAAGAGCCGGATGCAGCGCTCGGAAACGGTGGCTTGGGACGCCTGGCTGCCTGCTTCTTAGATTCTCTGTCAACACTGGGATATCCGGCATATGGCTGTGGTATCCGTTACAAATACGGTATGTTCAAGCAGGAGATCCGCGACGGATTTCAGATTGAGACGCCGGATGATTGGCTGAAGGATCGCAACCCGTTCGAGATCAAGCGTCCTGAGTACGCGGTTGAGGTTCGCTTCGGTGGATATGTAGCTGTGCGCAAGGATGAGAAGACCGGTCGTGACAAGTTCTTCCAGGAGGATTACCAGTCGGTACTCGCGGTGCCGTATGATCTTCCGGTCGTTGGTTACGGCAACCGTATCGTCAACACGTTGCGTATCTGGGATGCAGAGGCGATCGATACCTTTAACCTGGATCACTTTGACAAGGGTGATTATCAGCAGGCGGTCGAGCAGCAGAACCTGGCACGTACCATCTGCGAGGTGCTCTATCCGAATGACAACCACTATGCAGGTAAAGAGCTGCGTCTGAAGCAGCAGTATTTCTTCGTATCGGCCAGTGTACAGCGCGCCGTATCGAAGTATATGGAGAAGCATGCCGACATCCACGGACTGGCAGACAAGGTTTGCTTCCAGCTGAACGACACGCATCCGACGGTAACCGTACCGGAGCTGATGCGTATCCTCCTCGACGACTACAACCTCGAGTGGGAGGAAGCATGGGAGGTTACGACCAAGGCCTGCGCATACACCAACCACACGATCATGTCGGAGGCTCTGGAAAAATGGCCGCTTGAGCTGTTCTCCCGTCTTCTTCCGCGTATCTATCAGATCACGGAGGAGATCAACCGCCGCTTTATGCTTCAGATTCAGGAAAAATATCCCGGCGATATGGAGAAGGTTCGCAAGATGGCGATCATTTACGACGGTCAGGTCAAGATGGCGCATCTGGCAATCGTTGCCGGCTTCTCGGTTAACGGTGTGGCAAGACTGCATACGGAGATCCTGAAGAATCAGGAGTTGAAGGATTTCTATCAGATGATGCCGGATAAGTTCAACAACAAGACCAACGGTATCACGCAGCGCCGTTTCCTGCTTCACGGTAATCCGAAGCTTGCGGAGTGGGTAACAGAAAAGATCGGTGATGAGTGGATCACGGATCTGTCCAAGATGGACAAGCTGTCCGTATTTATTGATGATAAGAAGAGCCAGCAGGAGTTCATGAACATCAAGTATCAGAACAAGGTGCGTCTGGCTGAGTATATCAAGAATCACAACGGTGTCGAAGTCGATCCGAGATCCATCTTCGACGTGCAGGTAAAGCGTCTGCATGAGTACAAGAGACAGCTTCTCAATATCTTGCACATCATGCACCTGTATAACCAGTTGAAGAAAAATCCGAATATGGATTTCTTCCCGCGTACCTTTATCTTCGGAGCCAAGGCGTCCGCAGGATATCGTCGCGCGAAGGCAATCATCAAGCTGATCAACAGCGTCGGAGATGTCGTAAACAACGATCCGGCGATCGAAGGCAAGATCAAAGTTATCTTCATCGAGAACTACCGTGTATCCAACGCCGAGCTTATTTTTGCGGCAGCGGATGTATCGGAGCAGATTTCAACCGCTTCCAAGGAGGCGTCCGGAACCGGAAACATGAAGTTTATGCTGAACGGTGCGCCGACACTCGGAACGATGGACGGTGCGAATGTCGAGATCGTCGAGGAGGTAGGAGAGGATAACGCATTCATCTTCGGACTGTCTTCGCAGGAGGTTATTGACTTCGAGCAGAACCATCAGTACAATCCGAAGGACATCTACAACATGGACGGCGATGTGCGTGCGGTTCTCACACAGCTGATCGACGGAACGTATTCCCGTCAGGATCCGGAGTTGTTCCGCGAGCTGTACAACTCACTCCTTGAGAAGGATGGTGGTACACCGGCAGATCAGTACTTCATCCTGAAGGATTTCCGCTCCTATGAGGAGGCACAGAAGGAAGTCGAGAAGGCT
>JAZASH010000161.1:0-2620 GCA_036343395.1 Eubacterium sp.
GGTCCTCCTGATCTGATTTTTCGTACCTTTGCTATTCATTTCACATCAAGTCTCACATAACAATATGAAGTATACCACAAAAAGTTAGTCTTGTCTAGCCTAAGTTCGTTAAACTTACCACCGCCCGCCGCCTGTGTTCTGCAGCTGTGTGTGCGCCGCCTGCCTGCTGCTGTGCCTGCCCATGTGTGCTGCGCGCCTGCCCGTGTGTGCTGCGCGCCTGCGCCTGCTGTGCCTGCCCGTGTGTGCTGCGCGCCCGCCGCCTGTGTTCTGCTGCTGTGTGTGCGCCGCCTGCCTGCGCCTGCTGCTGTGCCTGCCTGTGGCGTGCGGCTGGCGGCGCCCTTGCTTTTTTTTTCTTCTTATGTTAAAGTAGAATATATTAAATCTCGGGAGGAGCCTTTATGGATATAAACAAAATACCTGCGTATGAGCTGATCACACGCGAGGAGATCGAGGAAGTTGACAGTACAGCGTATCTGTTACAGCATAAAAAGACCCGGGCGCGCATCGTCGTCCTGGAAAATGAAGACGATAACAAGGTGTTTGACATCGGCTTTCGTACCCCGCCTACGGACTCGACCGGCGTTCCGCACATCATCGAGCACACCGTGCTCTGTGGTTCAAAGAAGTTCCCGGTCAAGGACCCCTTTGCGGAGATGGACAAAGGCTCGCTCAACACCTTTTTAAATGCGATGACCTATCCGGACAAGACCGTCTATCCGGTGGCGAGCGTCAACGACAAGGACTTCCGCAACCTGATGGACGTGTACCTCGATGCGGTGTTCTTCCCCAACATCTATAAGGAAGAAAAGATCTTCCGCCAGGAGGGCTGGCACTACGAGATGGAGGACGTCGACGGTGAGCTCACCTACAACGGCGTCGTCTTTAACGAGATGAAGGGCGCCTTCTCCTCCCCGGACGAGCACTTCGAAAAGCTGATCCAGGAAACTCTCTTCCCGGACACGACCTACGGCGTGGTCTCCGGCGGCGATCCGGTGGTGATCCCGGACCTGAAGTGGGAGGATTACCTGGATTTCCACAGACGCTACTACCACCCGTCCAACAGCTACATCTACATCTACGGTAAGGTAGATTTTGAGGACAAGCTCAACTGGATCGACGAGGAATACCTCTCCAAGTTTGACTATCTCGAGGTGGATTCGGTCGTCCGCGAGCAAAAGCCTTTCGGTGAGATGCGCGAGGCGGAGGGTTTCTACCCGATTCCGGCCGGTGAGGACACGGAGGGCAAGACCTATCTGGCCTATGCCGGTGTCTGCGGCACGACACTCGACGCAAATCTCTACCAGGCCTTCCAGGTACTTGAGTATGCTCTGGTCGAGGCCGTCGGTGCCCCTGTAAAAGAAGCATTAGTTAAAGCAGGAATTGGCACGGAGATCGACGGATCCTATAACGAGCCATTTTTACAACCGTTTTTTAGCATCAGTGCGAAAAATGCCCGCGACGATCAGAGAGGCGATTTTATTAAAACAGTTCGTGACACTTTAACTGACCTCGCGGAGAACGGAATCAACAAGCGCTCGCTAAAGGCAGCCTTAAATGCAATGGAGTTTCAATTTAGAGAGGCAGATTTCGGTCGTTTTCCCAAAGGGCTGATGTATGGGCTGGGCATCTATGATAGTTGGCTCTACGATGATAGAAAACCCTTCATCCACCTGCATCTGAACGAGACCTTCCGTTTCTTGCGAGAGCAGATCGAGACCGACTACTTTGAAAACTTAATCAGGACTTACCTCCTCGACAATCCTCACAGCGCGTTCGTAACCCTCCGTCCGAAGCCGGGAATGACCACCGAAATCGAAGAGGCGGAGAAAAAACGTCTGCAGGATCATCTGGATTTACTTTCTGCGGAGGAAAAGGAAGCGATCATCCGCGAGACAAAAGAACTTAAAAGATACCAGGAAGAACCCTCGACGCCCGAAGAAATGGCGACGATCCCGATGCTCGGTCGCGAGGATATCGGCAAGAAATCCCGCCCGATCAAGTACGAGGAGCGTCAGGTCGATGGCAATAAAACCATTTTTAACGACGTATTCACTAACGGAATTTCGTACATTAAGTTCTCTTTTGATATATCGGACTTAGAACCCTATGCACACTACATCGGATTGATGGCAGATGTGCTCGGGGCGATGGACACCGACACCCATGACAAGCTCGAATTATCAAATGAGCTTTTACTACATGCGGGCGGTTACAACGTGGTGACCACTTCCTATGTAAATGAAAAGACCGAGGAGAACTGTCAGCGGATTGAGCTGGGCACCAAGGTGCTCTTTGATGAGACACAGACGATGATGGGTCTGCTCGATGAGATCGTGCAGCAGACGCACCTCTCAGATACCGAGCGATTAAAGGAGATCATCGCGGAGCGCCGTTCCTCGAGACAGGCCGCACTGCCGAGCGCCGGTCACAACACGGCGATCAACCGTGCGCTTGCCTACTTCCGTGAGAGCGCCCGCTGGGGCGAGGAGCTGAAAGGCCTCAGTTACTATGACTTCTTATGTGAGGTGGACGACCACTTCGATGATTATAAGGACAACCTGGTCGAGGTGCTGACCTGGCTGCGCGATGTGATCTTTACGAGAGACCGCCTGCTGATCAA
>JAZASH010000162.1:0-2582 GCA_036343395.1 Eubacterium sp.
AAGTTGTTTCACTATTCAATTATCAAAGACCGACGTCGCGATGCTCCGTCGCTCGAAAGAATGCTTCGCATTCTTCCCAACATGTTGCAAACGCAACTCTCATTAAAAAAGACGCTTGCGAATCTTTAGCGCGTCAGCAAGTAGTATCTTATCAAACTTATGCTGCTTTGTCAACACTTTTTTTCAATTTTTTTCAAAAATTTTTAAAGCCCGTAAAATCGGCGTTTTACGGGCTTGATTTTATTTATTCAGACATGTCAGAGAGAGGATTGACTCCTCCCCCGGGACTCACTCGAGATCAAAACTGCGTGGGAGCAACTCCCCCAATGTCATCACCTCATACTCCTGTTCATTCACAGCCATGATGACCTCAAATGACGGTTCACAAAACTCCGACAAGACCTGCCGGCATACCCCACAGGGCGTCGGTGCGACAGACTCGCCCTCGTGTCCGCCCACGACAGCGATGCGCTCAAACTCGCGTTTTCCCTCGCTCACTGCCTTGAATACCGCCGTACGCTCCGCACAGTTAGACGGACCATACGCCGCGTTTTCGACATTGCAACCGGTATAGACAGTTCCGTCCTTACAGAGCAACGCCGCCCCTACCTGAAATCCGGAATACGGAGAATACGAATTCTTCCTTGCCTCCATCGCCTGTCTGATCAGTTCCTCCAATCCGTTTTCCTCCTTGACATTTTTTATCTTCTATATAAATAAGAAAAATCTGCATTTTTTTGCGAATTACGAGTCCATGACCATGATGCCACCGAAGTATTCCGGCCCTCCCGTGGGATTGCTCAAAACGAATCCTCGGTTTGTGCACCAGACATATACATCATTTCTGTCACGAACACGGTATCGAATATTTCGGGATACGGTTCCGCCCGTGAAAATTCCCTTCATGATCTCCTGGAATTTTTTGAGATCATCCGGATGCACACGATCCTCCCAAATTTTCCCCGCGTGGTACATATACTCGGACGGCATATCGAAATCGTCCACCATCACAACCGACCATCTGGAATAATCGTGGATCATATCGTTTAGGAATACATACCCTTCGCCTGCCACGGTGTATAACGCGCCGAACATCGAGTCGAGTTTCTGTTTTCTCTCCGGCGGAATCGGGATAATCTCAGTTTCTACCGGGCTGATGATTCCCTCACGAAGTTTGGTGGACTTCAAATAATGCTTATTCTTATACATATCCTTGTCCGCACGTTCAAAAATCTCAGAGAACCCTTCGTCCGATCCGGGGTTATAGGATGCCATACCGCAGGCAACCACCGGTCCTGACTGCATACGGGCATTGGACATGGATTCTTCTTTTATCTGATTCAGAAGCTTCTCCCGATCCTCATAATCCCGATCCGTCAGTACCACGGCAAACTCGTCCCCACCGATACGAAACACCGGACTGTGGTCAAAGGTATCGCAGATCATCCGACCGGTTCTCTGGATTGCCTCATCACCGAAACTGTGTCCTCTGGTATCGTTCAAAACTTTCAGATCATTCACATCGCATATTACGACACCGACATGATAATCCTCCATTCCGGCTTTGATCTTACCGTCAATCGACCCCACAAACTCCTGATAGGCATTTTTGTTGCGAACTCCCGTCAATTCGTCCCGTCTGGCCATACGCCTTGCCGACTGGAGAACCTTGGTCTGCTCATCATTTCGACGCTCCTCATCCTCGATATTCTCAAGGCAACAGATGATATGCTTCCTATCCTCACACATCATTTCGATATGTCTGAAGCGTACAACCGTCCCGTTGATCACCAGACGGTATACCGTTGTATACGCGCCGTCCTTCGCCAGATGCTTAAGCATCGTTTCTTTGTCGTGAATCTTTTTCACGCGTTCCAAATCGTCGGGATGGACACACTTCTCCGCGTTTATCTGAGACGTACGAAAAAAATCTTCCCCCTCCTTTTCAATGTCAAGCTTCTTATACAACCCCTTACTGCTGTACTCAAAAAAATGGTCGGTTTCAATGTCAACGTAATACAAACTTTCAAAATGTCCCGCAAGCGCACTTGCGATCTGATGAAGCGAATCCTGGTCATTTTTCATAAGCCTTCCCCCTCACAGATGACAAACAGGACACCGGATTGCTCCTCGATGTCCTGTTTACTTCGTTGTTTGGATGTTAACCAATATTCTTTTTCAGTGACGCGCGCACTCTTCCCTTCGGATCAAGAATCAGCAGGCGTACCAGCCAGATCACAAGTCCGAGCGCAACGACCGACACGCCAAGAAACGTGTCATTGATCATATCTTTTACCGCCGGCGAAAAATAATCCGCACCGAGTTCCACATACTCAAAAACGGCATCAACCAGCCACATCAGGGACGCACCCCAGTACATAAACATCAGCGCACCCAGTTTCATATTGTCATCTGAGCGGTTATACCAGATAACCGTGGTGATGACAGCCGCAAATACCGTTATCAATAATGTCATAATCCGTCTCCTCCTTAAGCCTCGTTCTCAGATGTTTTCTTCTCGTCGGAACGCTTCACGATACGGTCGGCCACTACACACATACCGGCCCACACTACCGTGATCA
>JAZASH010000163.1:0-2569 GCA_036343395.1 Eubacterium sp.
CCTCTTTCAGTGGTCGCAACAGGACTCGAACCTGTGACCCCATCGATGTGAACGATGTGCTCTCACTATGTGGTTGAAACATCAAACCGTTTTGGAGAGCCGCTGAAGCCGTTGATTTCAAAGGGTCTGCGGGTTGTAGTGGTACGCAAATTTCCCTCAAAAAGGTACGCATTTGGTTGAACGTGCTCCATTGCCCGACCATTCCGTTCACATCTCGTCGATGTGAACGGGTTGCTTGCATCGATGTGAACGATTTGCTTGCGTTGGACATAACAGGTTGCCTTCGTTCTCCGGATGACGGTATTGAGTTTTTCTGTTATGAAAATCTTTTCTCTGAATGTAGGATCAAGGGAACGCGAAAAGGAATGGCAGAAAGTTCTGCCATTCCCTTTTAATCGGCCTATGCTCTGTTTACTGAGCGGGGGAGTAGTAACGGATCATAAGAACGGGCATATTATTCCGGTCATAGACCACGTCCACGTTCTTCACGGAGAACGAGACGGCGTCCGGGTTCTTCAGCAGTTCCATGAGCCGATCTCCGCGGTAGATAACCGGATCTTCCAGGATGTCGCCGGAGATGGGGTCGACATAGTCGATAATCGGATAGTATTCCAGTTGCTCCAGTTCCAGAGTGGTCAGCTTTATCCACGGTACGTAGTCGTTATCCATGCAGTGCTCAAACTCATCATGGCCGGCGTCGCAGAAAAGCATCTCGTTCTCGGTGCACTTGTTGAAGACAAAATCGGGGCCGTCTGTGTCGACGGTTTCGATTTTGATTTCTTCGCCGTCGGTGACGATGACATCGCCGGGCTGTACGGCCTGGATCGCTGCGGCGTCAAAACGTTCCGGGACATACAGGGTCAGCTGCATTTTGTCGCCTTCCTTGTATTCGATATCCGTTCTTACCATCCGCCCTTCCAGGTTGGAGGGGTCGATTTCGACGGGTTTGGCCTGAACGGTTTCCGCGGAGGCGGCGCAGACCAGTACAAGCGCCAGAATAAGGGACAGGGAGATCGCAATCAGTTTTTTCATTTTGGTTTCCTCCTTCATAACTGATTTGGACTAGAATTCAATAAGCCTGTTTTGACCAGATCAACCCGGTCAATGATTGATACGAAAGAGGAGGGTCGGCTGGCACTGTAGAGCAGGAATCAGCCTCTTCATTGGGCACACCGTCCTCTCTCAGTTCAGTTCTACAGGTTCCCAGCCGTAGTCCTGGTAAGCGGTGATGTTCAAACCGTTTGCTTCGACATAAGCTTTGATGAACCGTGTCCGGATCGCCTGATTTGCTTCTGCCCCCAGGTCAGCGCCGGCGAAATACTGATCTGCCAGTTCCTGATCACCATCCGCAAACCGTTCGATATCTTCCACGTAATCCTCGCCGTCCCCGGCTTCTTCCATGGCAGTCACCTGCCACCGGCCGTCTGCATTTTCCAGCATGATGACCGCGGGATATTCTCCGCCGGAGATGTTGAACAGGGTCTCTCCGCGCCGGACATAGTTCAGGATCCAGAAAGAGCCGTACACCTTCGCATGCGTATCGTCGATCATATCGGTCTTATGGATGATCGGGCATGGGATCGTCACATATCCCGGTTCCGTCAGATACTCCTTGGCGCGCTCATTGCCTGCCAGATAATCTGCGATGGCTCCCTCTATGGGGTCGTCCCCGGAATAAGCGTAAGCAGGCAGGCCGGGTTCGTTCGTCACAGCGCCGGTCTCCGGTTTATCCTGCATTTCAGATACAGCCGCCGTGATGAAACCGGCCTCGTCGGCCTCGTTCCAGATGGCATAATAGGGGATCGACTTCGCCTCCGGGTCAATCTCCTGAAGATGGGACCAGATCATAAAGCCTTCCGGCAGACGGTCCACCGGTGTGCCGGGGAGGAAAACGGTAACGGTCTGTGCCTTTTCCAATCCATATGGCGCAGCCGTTACATAACGGATACCATCCTCAATGGCTTCCGGAACCTGACCTTCATCCTGTTCCACAGAAAGCTTAACGGTCCAGGCGTATTCGTCAACGGGCTCCGGATCAGAGAATTGCCCGTGAAACAAGCATCCATACAGCGTACCGTCCGGATAGTTTTCACCTGTTTCTCCCATCTCGCTGTCATGGAAGCTGCCAGTAAAAGCTCCGTTTTCTCCGACGGTCAGTTCGGTGCTCCATGCGCCCACACCGCTGGAGAACTCAAATACCTGTCCGTCCATCTGTGCAAGCAGATCCATGGACGCGCTTTCCGCGATTGCCGATGTGACCATCATCATGAGCGCTGCCATCAACACAACCAGTCGTCTTTTCATTGTTCTGACCTTATTTCTGCATCATTGTGATTCATAACATACAACGAACCAAGAGCCATGTTTGTTCCGCTGCGTATGCTATGCTAACCAAAGGGAAATGACAGGATAAAGATCCAACGAAGGATAAGCCGTTTCGCCGTTTTGTCTGCGGATGTCATTCTGATTCATCACCTTTCCGACCGGTAAATGAATGGCTGCCTTCAGCCGTAGCGGTATTTCTTTCTTTTGCCAATCATAAATCCGAAAGAAACAAAGAATGCCAATA
>JAZASH010000164.1:0-2543 GCA_036343395.1 Eubacterium sp.
CGATAAGGACGCATGGCAGTTGAAGGTCAACGCTTTAGCCGGCGTCGAGGCTGAGTATAACGACCTGATGGCCATCGAGACAAACTACGGCATGTATAAAAATGTCAAGCTTACAACGGATCTTAACAACAACCACCTGCACGCACTACTCGATGATATCGAGGGTCTGGCACCGAAGTCATTCAAGATTGTAAACCTGACCTCGGATGGTAGCCACGTAACGATGGCAGCCGTTTCCAACGAGAGACTGTTATCGGTGTCGGCTCTGATCATCCAGCTCAATCAGATCCCGATGATCCGCAATGCTTGGGTCGAGGGTATCGCAGAGGATCAGAGTACATCGAAAGGCAAGTTTAGATACACGTATTCGCTGACATTTGACTTTATTGCAAACGAGTTGAATGCGATTCAGGAGGTTACAGACACCCTGAATAACGCATTGACGGGAACAGAGCCCGTTCCGGATACCACGAGCGAAACACCAGCGGATGGAACCACGGAAGGGGGTGATCAGTAATGAGTGATACAGCAAAGAAAGCCTTACTGATCATCGCGGGACTTATGGTATGCGTACTGACATTCTTCTTCGTATATCAGCCGAATTCCGAAGAGATCGTCGACCTTGAGGGACAGTCATCCAAGCTTCAGAGCGAGGTGACCAGACTGAACGGCCTGCAGGCTCTCGCTGATCAGATGAGACCGACAGCCGAGACACATGAGACCGAGATGGACATGTATTTTGCAGAATACCCCTCAAGAATGACCGAGCAGAAGGCGATATATAATGTATATCGCATGATGGTAGACACCGGTATGAGAGTAACATCGATCCAGCCGAGCAAGGATATGACGTTCCTGTCAAACGGCCAGATGGTCGGCATAGACGAGTCTGTAATGTCCGAGAACACCGAGGCTGCGACAGGGGCAGCAGCGGCTGCTGAGATCTCACCGGAGACCAAGGTTCCTGTAAATGAGATTATCGGTAAGCACACATCTTATCAGCTTGCTGTCATCGGTAAGAAGAGTGAGGTTTACGACGCTCTCGACTGGATCTCACAGAACAGCGAGCATATGTCGGTAGGTAACGTGGCGCTGGCTTTTGATGGCAGTTCAAACAAGCTTACCGGTACGATGGAAGTTATTTTCTACTCGATGAACGGTAACGGTATCGCATACATCGAGCCTGATATTTCCGGAATTACGATCGGTTCTAAGGACATTTTCGGAACCAGTGAAAAGAAAGAAAGCAAATCCGCTAGGACCTACGCTGAATAAGCATAGTAGGAGGAGGTAAATTATGTTGGAGAGAAAGTATAACTCAAGAGAAGGTTTCTCATTGATTGAGGTGATTGTAGCAGTCGCTATTCTCGCTGTTCTTTCTTTGCCGATTTTGATTTACTTCACGGATTCTGCGATCCATACGGCCAACGGCCGCCATGAGCAGGCAGCTGCCATCGCGGCGCAGACCGTCGTGGAGGAGATCGACTCCGTTAACAATTTTGAGAATATTGAGGATCATTTAAAACTAAATGATAACGGGTGGACCATCAAGGATGAGGATAAGGCAACTGCGCTCAGCGGAGAGCATGCATACTCTCTCCTTGGTCGTCCGGTTATCGTTGACGGGAATCGGTATTATGCTAATGTCAAGATTGATTACAATCCGTACACTGCCGTTGAGGAAGGCGTGACTGAGCCGGGAGCACCGACTCCTTCGCCGACTCCTTACTCGCAGTTTAACCGTTATAAAACGCCGCATTTTCAGGAGCTTTACTCGGACGAGAGTGTCGTTATTTCCGAGAAAAAGGACTGCTTTGATGTGGCGTTGAATAATTTGTATTATACGTTGAACGGTAGTGCGTTCGGAGAGGTATCTTCTTCCAGTGAAAAGGTTTCGATGGATGTCATCAAAGCCAAGATTAAACGTCAGTTCAATCTTTCCATACTCGAGTATCCGACCAAGTTTTACAACGTAAAAGGATGGTATCACTTTACGGTTGACACGAGCATTAATGGTACAGCCGTACATGCGGAAACAGATGCGGTTCTTTGCAACAAGAGGACCGATGCGACTAAGCTTAAAAACGTGTATTTTATCTTCATGCCGAGATACGGAGGAGATGAGGCTCCCGGTACGGTAGCTACACAGGACGTCGTGGTTGATCTTCCGACATCAACAGGCAATGGGATCACACCGGTTAGTGACATGTCTATCAACTTTATCCGTCAGAACTTCCCCGGTAGTATTACAGAGGGGTATACTCAGGATCAATTAGATGCGATGAATAGCATGAATTTCAATCTTTGTTTTGATCCGGGTAAGTGCTCATCAACCTTCCTTACAGCGCATTATTATTCGGATATTGAGTATGGTTCGGATGGAGCGATTTTGACAACTGGGCCATATGTTGCTCTCCAAAACACCAGACCGTCTGTTGGAAAGGATCCCAATATGTCCAGAGGATTGATCAACAGAGCACAGACGAAGAGAATCGCAGCTGTTACGGTTCAGGTGTTCAGGGCAGATGATACGACCGGTGAGC
>JAZASH010000165.1:0-2542 GCA_036343395.1 Eubacterium sp.
AACCTCGGCGCGCAGATCGCCCGCCAGGCCAAGGTCGTCGGAACAGATGAGCCGTTCGCCGTTGTCTTCGCGGCAATGGGTATCACATTCGAGGAAGCGAACTTCTTCATTCAGTCCTTCCGCGAGACAGGTGCTCTTGACCGTACCGTCCTTTTCATCAACCTTGCAAATGACCCGGCTGTCGAGCGAATTTCCACACCGCGTATGGCGCTGACGGCGGCAGAGTATCTTGCATTTGAAAAAGACATGCATGTCCTTGTCATCCTGACAGACATCACGAACTACGCTGACGCGCTCCGCGAAGTCTCCGCAGCCCGCAAGGAAGTTCCGGGCCGCCGCGGCTATCCGGGCTACATGTACACTGACCTCGCTCAGATGTATGAAAGAGCAGGACGCCAGAGAGGAAAGAACGGATCTATCACAATGATCCCGATTCTCTCAATGCCTGAAGATGATATCACTCATCCGATTCCTGACCTTACCGGCTATATCACAGAAGGCCAGATCATTCTGAGCCGTGAGCTTTACAGAAAGGGTATCACACCTCCGATCAATGTTCTTCCGTCCCTGTCCCGTCTGAAGGACAAAGGTATCGGCAAGGGCAAGACCCGCGAGGACCACGCTGCTACAATGAACCAGCTGTTCGCCGCTTACTCAAGAGGTAAGGACGCGAAGGAACTCATGATCATCCTCGGTGAGGCAGCGCTCTCCGACATCGACCTTGTCTACGCGAAGTTCGCGGATGAGTTCGAGGAGAAATACATATCCCAGGGTTACTTCACCGATCGCACGATCCAGGAGACTCTGGATATCGGATGGGATCTGCTCCGTCTGCTTCCTAGATCCGAGCTGAAACGAATTAGTGATGTTATGCTCGACAAATACTACGAAAAGAAGTAAAATCCTTATGCTGACTGTTTCCGCCCGGCATGCCGGGCGGGGACATAGAGCATGGGGCCAAGGAATATGACAGGAAGGAGTGGATCTTATGGCATCAAAAATGCCCAATCCAACCCGAATGGAGCTCACCCGGCTGAAGGGTAAGCTGGGGACTGCCATCAAGGGTCACAGACTGTTAAAGGACAAGCGAGATGAGCTCATGCGTGAGTTCCTGGACCTCGTCAGAGTGAACATGGAGCTCAGAAAGAAAGTGGAGGAGGGCATCAGGCAGGCCAATGTCAATTTTGTCATTGCCCGCGCGGGAATGTCCGGCGAAGCTCTGCAGGCAGCGCTCATGGCTCCTAAACAGGAGGTCAGTCTGAAGGAAGGCGTCAAAAACGTCATGAGTGTCAACATTCCGCAGTTCGACTACGCGACACGTACTTCAGACCCCAATGACATTTATTCTTACGGATTTGCGTTCACGTCCAGCGATCTCGACGGTGCCGTGAAATCACTGGCGGATGTATTTCCGGATATGCTGAAACTTGCCGAAGTAGAGAAGTCATGCCAGCTGATGGCAGCGGAGATCGAAAAGACCCGCCGGCGCGTCAACGCGCTTGAGCACGTCACGATCCCTGAGACGCAGGCAGGTATCAAGTATATAACCATGAAACTCGATGAAAATGAACGAAGCACACAGATCCGCCTGATGAAGGTAAAGGATATGATGCTGGAGGAAGCACACCACTACAGTGAGAAGTAAGATACTTAAAGCAGTGATTCTCTTCGCGGTTTTCTGCGCGGGAGTATTTCTGTTCTCAGGTCTGATGAATACACAGGTGACAGAGAGCGCGTCGAATCTTGAAGATTCGACGCTTCCTGTCATGTGCGTAAATATTGCCGGAAACCGTGTAAACAGGATGTATGGTTACAAAGTCGCCATGGAACCTAAACAGATGCGCGACTCACTGATCCCCATGACGACAGACAGGGAGATCACGGTCTCGTATAAAGCCTTCGGAAACAGGGTGAAATCTGTCTCTTTCGAGGTCACGACACCGGACACGGGAGAAGTGATCGAGAATGCGAAGATCGGTGGTTTCACGACTGACGGGGATTACAAGACAGCGACATTCTCGCTCTCAAAGCCCATACTTATGAATCGCGAGTATCCGATCAAGTTCACTGTGTCGACTTCATCCGGTGACTTCTATTATTACTCAAGACTCCTTCAGAGAGCGGATCTTGCCTCGGAGCGCTATGTCCAGTTCGTATACGACTTCTATGAGTCCTGCACGAATAAGGCCGGCGCCGGCGAGATTAACACATATCTCGAGACAGATACGACAGTCACCAATAACTCATTTACGAACGTGAACCTGAAGTCCACGTTCGACCAGGTGACGTGGGGTTCCCTTGCGCCGCAGATCTACAGGAAGGCTGTTCCGACGATCTGTGAGATCAATGCCAACACGTGCTCGATCACCAATGACTATCTGATCAGCGCGGCAGGCAGGAACGACAATACAGAGATTTATCACGTGTTCGAGTTCTATCGTCTCCGTTCCTATAACGACCGCTTCATGCTTCTGGATTTCAACCGGCAGGCAATCCAGGTCTATGACGGATCCTACGGTTCTGTCTCCGCTGACGGCGTATT
>JAZASH010000166.1:0-2522 GCA_036343395.1 Eubacterium sp.
TCGGTCCAATAGACAGGAGTGGTCGGGTCGATGGTCATGAGAGACTCGAAGGCGGAGCCATAGCCCTGCTGGGAAACGGATCTGGTCGTCCATTGTTCGAGCGAGATGTTGTTTCCCACCTCAAGCCAGTCCGTGAGACTGTAATCGGCATTCAACTGGGCGGAAAGCCGCTTGTAAAGATCCTTGTCACCCCGGATGATACCATCCTGGTTGACATAATTGAGCGCTGCGAAATAATGGCCGTTCTTGTTACCGCCCTGGAAGGTCAGGGTGTGCTGGGGACTCCAGGAAGGTCCGAAGTATTCATCGAACCAATCCGTATCAAGACCATTGTAATTCGCATTCTTCAGCATATCCTGGATGGCATAACCTTGCAATTCCTTGTAGTCGATGAACTGCTGGGCGTTCAGCATCTCAGGCTTATGCGCAAGCGACTGAAGGATGTATTTGCCGGAATAGGAGACGGATGCCGTTCCTTTTCCGCCCTGCTTGGTGGTGACGAGAACCACACCATTGCCCGCTTCAGCGCCATAGATGGCCGCGGAAGCCGCATCCTTGAGGACCTCCATGGACTCGATCAGAGAAGGGTCGAGATACTGGATGCTGCTGACCTTGAGGCCGTCCACAATGATGAGCGGTCCGATGTTGCCGCTGTTGGACGAAACACCACGGACCTGGATTCCAGTGCCGCTTCCAGGCGCGCCGGAGTTGGTGACGACCTGGACACCGGCCACCTTTCCCTGAAGGGCGGCGGCGGCATCTGAAGTCGAACGGTTCTTGAGGTCGTCCTCGCGCACGGAAGCGACAGCACCGGTGAGGTCGGACTTCTTCTGAACACCGTAACCGATGACCACGGTCTCATCCAGGTACGTCACATCCTCTTCGAGCGTAATCGTGATGACAGACTGATTGCCCACCTGGACCTGTTTGTCGGCAAAACCCAGGCAGCTTACGATCAGCGTTGCATTTGAGGGGACCGTCATCTTGAACTGTCCCTCCATGTCCGTGACGGTACCATTGCTGGAATTGCCAGCAACCATGACTGCCGCTCCGACAACAGGAGCGCCGGTGCCGTCAACAACCTTTCCGCTCAGAGCGCGGTTCTGTGCAAAGGCATTGCCTGAACACAGCACTAGCATTGCCACTACCATAACGGAGGTGGCAACCTTTAAAAAGTGTCTCAACATAGGCTTAATAGGTAAAAAAATAAAAAAGAATTATTACCATTTTTTACAAAGTTACCTTTTGGACAAAAAAGAAGATAAAAAGAATTCGTCATTAAATATCAATCTTCGGTCTTTTAACCAATAGATGGTGGATGATTTCTAAAAAAAAGCTACTGGTACTTCCCCTACAGGATACCGAAAAATGGGATTCCGGAAATTATTCTTATCTTTGTAGGTTGATGAAAAATCTGTGGTCCGAAATACTGGTCCCGGCGGTCATCGCGGGGCTCACGGTCATCGGGACGGTCGGGGTGGAATCCGCCCGGACCGTGCGGCCGGATACCCGGGTGCGGCTCCTTCGGGAGGTGCGCCTGGATACGCTCCGCCGCGACACCGTGCCGCAGGATACGGGGAAGAAAGCCGCCGTGAAGTTGGATACGGTGAAGACGGCCCCCGTGAAGAAAGACACCGTGCTGAAGGACCTCTCGGACGACGACTTCGACTTCTTCGGCGTCACCGTCCAGGACGCCGACACCACGCCCCGGGTCTTCGCGCGTGATACGATGAAAGTCCCGGACAGCCTCCGGATCACCGATCCTTTCCTGTACCGCTACTACGTGGCCGTCAAGGACTCCTTCACCCACCGTTTCGTCGTCGACTCCCTGATGGCCGCGGGAGACACCCTGGACTGGCCCCGCATCGACTCCCTGTATCTGGCCGATTCCACGTTAGCCGCGAAAGAGCGTTTCGAACGCTGGTATGCGGGTCTTTCCAAGGCCGAGCGGAAAAGATACGAAAACGAGAAGAAGATCGCGCGGACCATCCACCGCCAGGACTCCATCCAGCAAATCAAGGACAGCCTCAAGCAGATCCGGGACAGCATCATCGAGAACACCCCGCGCATCCTGGAGACGGCCTGGCTGCCGGACAGCCTGTACTACAAGCGCCTCGTCACCTGGAAGCACGACCCGTACTTCAACCGGGTGGAGACCTTCGCCTGGGACACCACCGCGGACTACCACTTCCACGACTATCCCTACCTGAAGGAGGACATCGGCGGCACGTTCCTGGGCATGACCGGATCGGCCGTCCAGACCTACAACTATTTCAAGCGGGAGGACCCGCGGTCGACCGTCAGCTATTACGCCCCGTACGAGAGCTGGACCTACACGCCCTCCTCCATCCCGATGTTCAACACGAAGACCCCGTACACGGAACTCGCCTACTACGGCAACCTCCTGAATTCCGAGACCACGACCAATGACGACATCCGGATCTTCACGACCCAGAACATCATCCCTTCGCTGAACATCGCGCTTGAATACAAGACCTACGGCGGCGCGGGCATCCTCAAGA
>JAZASH010000167.1:0-2469 GCA_036343395.1 Eubacterium sp.
ACGTCGTAGCCCATATCGCGGTAGTACTCAGCCAGAGTAACACCCGTGTAGATAGATGCCTCGCGGGCCGCGACCGGCATGTTGGACGTATTCGCTATCAGCGTCGTGCGGGCCATGAGCTTGTTGCCGGTCTTCGGATCCTCCAGTTTAGAGAAATCCTCGAGGACTTCCGTCATCTCGTTTCCGCGCTCACCGCAGCCGATATAAATGATGACATTGGCATCTGAGAATTTTGCGATCGCGTGCTGCGTCATTGTCTTTCCGGTCCCGAAACCTCCGGGGATAGCTGCTGTGCCTCCCCTGGCGATCGGAAAGACCGTATCGAGGACTCTCTGTCCGGTGACCAGCGGATGGCTTGCCGGAAGTCTTCTGGCTGTCGGTCTCGGAACACGGATCGGCCATTTCTGGGCAAGTGTGAGATCTCTTGTCGTGTGGTCCGGCAGCTCGACAGTTACGATCGTATCGTTTACCGTGTACTTACCGTCCGGCATAACTTTCCGGACAGTCGCCTGTGTTATCATCGGAGTCATCATTGACCTGTGGACGATGGACGGGGTCTCCGGGCACTCCGCGATGATCGCGCCGCCGCTTATGACGTCGCCCTCCCTGACCTTCATGGTCACATCCCACAGTTTATCCGGGTCCAGCGAGTCGACGGCGACGCCCCTCGCAATATACTTGCCGGATGACTTCGCAATCGCCTCCAGAGGCCTCTCAATTCCGTCAAAAATGTTATTCAGGATACCGGGGCCCAGTGTGATGGACATGGCATCGCCTGTTCCGTAGACGATCTCACCGGGTTTTATTCCGCCGGTCTCCTCGTAGACCTGGATGGTGGTGATATCATTTGCAAGAGAAATCACTTCGCCGACAAGACGGTCCGCTCCCACATAAACCATCTCCGCCATCTTGAACCCAACGGCGTCCTTAAGGTAAATGACAGGTCCGTTGATGCCGTAGATCACGCCTGTTTTTTCTGCCATCAGTCACCACCTCCGACCCATACATAGCCTTCTTCGGCATCCGCGGTCAGCGTCTTAAAGGAATTGTCCATGAGCACATTCCGATTCCTGATGACCGCACGCACGCCGCCGTCAAAACTCTCCTCCGAAATTATCGGCTTTATTCCGGTCTTTTTTTCGATGAGCTCTGCGTACTTCTCGTCCGTCGGATCAATGTAGACCAGAGCCTCATCGCCCTCCGCGAACTCTTTGACCTCCCGGACCTTGCGGATGAGATAATCCGCATACTCCGGCTGCTCCCGAAAGGCTTCCAGTTTTTCCCTGACCAGAGTGAACATAGTCATTCTGATCTCGTCCTGAATTTTCGCCATCTTCTGACGGATCTCCTGCTGCCGCTCGGAAAACTCGCGGTTGGTATCCCTCACGATCGCGGCAGTCTCCTCCTTCAGTGTCTGACGGTCCCTCATCTGCCGCTCGGCAACATGCTCTTTATAGAGAGCGTCGAGGGACTGCTGATACTCTTTAAGCAGGGCTTTGCCTTCCGCGCGGGCGTCATCCGTCGCCTGCTCAAAGAGAGCATCTAATTTTTCATCTATCGTCATAATTTTAATCCTATCGCTTCATTGACATATGCGGTGATGAAGTCGCTGCGTCGTCCGGAACCGTGGCGGTCCGGCACATCGATAATGATCGGCATCCTGGTCGCCAGCTTTACGCTGTTCACATAGTCCGGAAAATCTCTGCCGAATTTCTCGGTCAGCAGAATGATACCGATCTCCTTATCAGCCAGAGCTTCATCGAAAGCCCGCATGAGTTCGTCCTTCCTGTGCACCACGACCCCGGGGATGCCCGCAAGGCGCATGCCTGTGAGGGTGTCCACGTTGTCGCTGATCAAAAACATTTTCATATAATGCTCCATACTTTGTCCCACCTGTGGGGACATTCACTGGTACACTGCCAAAAAAGATCTGTCTTAGCCCAGCTGACCGATGATCATGAACGAAATAATAAGACCGTAGAGGCATACACCTTCTGCCAGACCAACGTAAATAAGGGATTTACCAAGGATGCTCTGGTCTTCACTGATCGCGCCGAGCGCTGCCGAGGCCGCGCTTGCGACGGCGATACCGCCGCCGAGGCAGGAGATGCCTGTGGAAAGTGCTGCCGCGATGTATCCGAGACCTTCTTTGAGTCCCGATCCGGCTGCCGCCTGGGCTTCGTCTGCAAATGCCGGAGCGGCCCCGGCGAACAGAGCGACCGTTGCGATGATGAGCAGGCCGAAGAATGTGAACAGGTTGATCGCGAGGGCTGACTTAAATCTGCCCTTTGTCCTCTCTCCCTTCAGGAAAACGAGTCCCGGGATGAAAATGCTGAGAATGAGTGCTGCGCATAATGCGATCTGAATTGCAAGTGTCATGATATGACCTCCTAAAATAATTAATTATTTGCGCTTTTCGATGAAGATGATGTTTGCGCCGGTGTGTTGAGCTTCGCTGCAGCAGTTCAG
>JAZASH010000168.1:0-2464 GCA_036343395.1 Eubacterium sp.
GCTCCTCCCGAGATTTAATATATTCTACTTTAACATAAGAAGAAAAAAAAAGCAAGGGCGCCGCCAGCCGCACGCCACAGGCAGGCACAGCAGCAGGCGCACAGCACACACGGGCAGGCGGCAGGCGCAGGCAGGCAGCAGGCGCGCAGCACACACGGGCAGGCACAGCAGGCGCAGGCAGGCGGCGCAGGCAGGCAGCAGGCGCACAGCACACACGTGCAGGCACAGCAGCAGGCGCAGGCAGGTGGCGCACACACAGCAGCAGAACACAAGCGGCGGGCAGCTGGTAAGTTTAACGAACTTAGGCTAGACAAGACTAACTTTTTGTGGTATACTTCATATTGTTATGTGAGACTTGATGTGAAATGAATAGCAAAGGTACGAAAAATCAGATCAGGAGGACCATACCTATGAAATCCAACGAATCCGCTGAGGATTACCTCGAGACCATCCTGCTTTTGTCGCAGCAGCTCCCCGTGGTACGCTCGGTTGATGTCGCCAACGAGCTCGGCTTCAAGAAGAGCAGTGTCAGCGTAGCTATGAAAAAGCTCCGCGAGAGTGAGCACATCACGATGACCGATGCCGGCTATATCTACCTGACCGATGAGGGCAAGGCGCTCGCTGAGAAGGTCTATGAGCGGCATAACGTCTTCACGACATTTTTGACCTCGCTCGGGGTCGACGCAAAAGTAGCGGAAAATGACGCCTGCCGGATCGAGCATGTGATCAGCGAGGAGAGCTTCCGCGCCTTCAAACGATATATCGAAAAAAATAATGCTTGACTTTTTTTCTTAAAACCGCTATTATATAACTTGCGTGTCAGGCAGGGATGCCTGTCGGGCAGCAAATAGAGTGCGAACGTAGCTCAGCTGGATAGAGCACTTGGCTACGGACCAAGGTGTCGGGGGTTCGAATCCTCTCGTTCGCGGATACCTAACAGAGGTAGATCACATATGTGGTTTACCTCTGTTTATTTATATTGCATATGAGGCACGACTATGCTATAATAAATACAGTATATTTTGGAGGTAAGCGTCCGTGAAGAGTGACTATCTTGTGATTTCGCCTCGCGTGCAGGAGGCCATCGATAAAAAAATGCCCGTTATCGCAGTGGAGACCGCTGAGATCTATCTCGGCATCACCGGTGGCGGTGCTATGACGGACGGTGTCACAGAGGATGGCGTACAGCGCAACGAGGGTCCCGGACTCAACTATTTCGAGATCGCTGAGAATATCGAGAAGCTTATCGTCCAGAACGGAGCAGTTCCCGCCCTGGTTGCCGTGATCGACGGCAAGATCCACGTGGGCCTCAGCAGGGACGACCTCCAGTATCTCCACGATCACCAGAGCAGTCTGATGCGTATCTGCCAGAGTGATCTTCCTGTCGTATTGGCCATCCCACAGGATGGTGTCACGACGCTTTCCGCTACGATGATGATCGCTCAGCGCGCCGGCATCCATGTCGTCGTTACGCTTGATATTGGCGGTGTCAGCGAGGAGTTCTCGGATTCTCATCACGTTTCCGCGGATATCGAGGAGATGATCCACAACCGCGTCGTTGTCGTTTCCACAGGCTTCCGACCGGGTTCGGATCCGGAGCGCACGCTGCGATTCTTTGATACGCACGGGATTTCCGTCATCGGATTCCGTTCGGATAAATTCTACACGAGATGGCTCCCGGAGAAGGAGCACCAGCTCAAGTTCCGCGTCAACGAGCCTACCGATATCGCCGCTACACTCGCAGTGAAGCGGTCGCTGGATATCGACGGTTCCATCCTGGTGCTGAATCCGTCCGGTGAGGCGTATTCCACGGAGGATGCTCACGACTATGAGCTGAACTCCAAGCATGTTCAGGATCTGATCAATGATAATGTGACGCTGGCGGCCTGGATTGCGGCTGCGATCCAGATGGATCTCGATCCGAACATCCTGAATCGCAACTCGAAACGGTCGACACTGCCGAAAAAAGAAAAGTCCATGAGCTTCGAGGTGTGGCTGTTTGCTGTTAAGAAGTTCGCACAGAACTATGATGTCGCGCTGCTGATCTTTAACAACCTTCCGGACTCGGAAAAAGAGCGGCTGCGTCAAGAGTATGAGGACACCGTCAACTGATGACGCCC
Source organism: Eubacterium sp. (assembly GCA_036343395.1). Taxonomy (GTDB): domain Bacteria; phylum Bacillota; class Clostridia; order Lachnospirales; family Lachnospiraceae; genus Eubacterium_F. The sequence continues at coordinate 2,121 of JAZASH010000168.1, forward strand.
CTGCCGGAACAAGTATGATGGGCAGACGGTGTGCCCCTGCAGAGTAAGCATGGTGGGCAGACGGTGTGCCCCTGCAGAGTAAGCATGGTGGGCAGATGGTGTGTTGATGACACCGATCATAATGAACGGATTAATTATGACTGAATTTGATTTTTGCGCCGTGGCGCACATCCAAAATGATTATAAAGAAAAGTTCGGGATCCCCAGACAGAGCGGCTTGGTCGACGAGGTGGTGTCCCGGATTATTTTTATGCCGGAATATCGAAACCACGATGCCGTCCGCGGCCTGGAAGCGTTCTCGCACCTGTGGCTGGTGTGGGTGTTCTCCGATGGATTCTCCCACC
>JAZASH010000169.1:0-2458 GCA_036343395.1 Eubacterium sp.
TGGCTCGGACTTTCAAACGAGGCCAGGATCAATACTCCGTCTACGATAGGGGAGAATTGGAAATGGCGCATGGACAAGGACGCGCTGACCAAGGATCTTTCGGCAGAGATGAAAAAACTGACGAGATTGTACGGAAGGTAAAACTTTTGTGTATCATTTGAGCACATTGTGACAACGAAAGGAGAGATTAATGGAGCAAAGGATAGAGGAAGTACTGAAGGCCAACTTTGGCAGAGGGATCGCTCAGTGTACCGAGGAAGAGATCCAAAAGGGACTGCTGATCCTTACGAAGCAGGAGATGGCAAATCGTCCCAAGCTTTCAGGCAAGAAGAAGGTTTACTATATCTCGGCTGAGTTTCTGATCGGAAAGCTTTTATCAAACAACCTCATCAATCTCGGCATGTATGACGGGGTTAAGGAGGCACTTAAGAAGCATAACAAGGATCTGTCGCTCATCGAGGAGTACGAACCCGAGCCTTCACTCGGAAACGGCGGACTCGGAAGACTTGCGGCATGTTTCCTGGATTCGATCGCGACACTGGCTCTGCCCGGAGACGGTGTGGGACTCAACTATCATTACGGTCTGTTTGAGCAGAAGTTTGAGAACAGGCTTCAGAAAGAGGTAAAGAATCCCTGGATCACGGATAAATGTTGGCTCAATCGTACAGACAGGAGCTTCTTGGTTCCTTTCAGACGCTGTACCGTGCGTTCGGCTATGTATGATATAGACGTTCCCGGATATCAGACGGAGGGCATCAATAAGCTGCATCTGTTTGATCTGGATTCCGTGGATGAGAATCTGGTAAATGGAGATTCCATAAGCTTTGATAAGAACGAGATAGAAAAGAACCTGACACTTTTCCTGTATCCTGATGACAGCGACAGAGCGGGACAGGTACTCAGGATATATCAGCAGTATTTCATGGTAAGTAATGCGGCTCAGCTGATCCTCGCAGAGACCGAGGAGCGCGGCGGAGACATCCACAGACTCCATGAGTATGTCGCGATTCAGATCAACGATACACATCCCTCGATGGTCATCCCGGAGCTCATCAGACTGCTGCAGCTTCGCGGGTTCACGATGGACGAGGCTATCTCGGAAGTCAGAAAGACATGTGCTTACACAAATCACACGATCCTGGCAGAGGCGCTTGAGAAGTGGCCCATGGACTATATGGAGGAGGTTGTTCCTCATCTGCTTCCGATCATTAGGGAGCTTGATAACCGTGTAAGACACGAGTTTGCTGATCCGACCACATACATCATCGATGATGACGGACGTGTTCACATGGCACATATGGATATTCATTATTCATATTCCGTTAACGGAGTGGCTGCGCTGCACACCGACATCCTCAAGAAGAGTGAGCTGAAGAACTTCTCGAAGATCTATCCCGGAAAGTTCAACAACAAGACTAACGGTATCACCTTCAGAAGATGGCTGATGCACTGCAATCCCGAACTTACGGAGCTGATCAGAAGCCTGATAGGAGACGGCTTCTTAAAGGATGCGGACAGACTCGAGGGACTGTTAAAGTATGCAGATGATACCGAGGTGCTCGATAAGCTGCTTGCAATAAAGACAAATAATAAGAAAGTTGCAGCGAAGTATCTTAAGGATACCCAGAATACAGAGATAAGCCCTGACTCGATCTATGATGTTCAGGTAAAGCGTCTCCATGAGTACAAGAGACAGCAGATGAACGCGCTTTATGTGATCTACAAGTACTTTGAGATCAAGAGCGGCAAGAAGCCTACCCGTCCGATCACCGTGATCTTCGGAGCAAAGGCAGCACCTGCCTATGTTATCGCAAAGGATATCATCCATCTGATCCTTTGCCTGCAGGATCTGTGTGCAAAGGATCCTGAGGTGGCACCTTACCTGCGCGTAGTGATGATCGAAAACTATAACGTTCAGAAGGCAGGGATCATCATACCTGCGGCTGATATATCCGAGCAGATCTCCCTTGCCAGCAAAGAGGCATCCGGAACCTCAAACATGAAGTTCATGCTCAACGGTGCAGTTACCCTCGGCACCGAAGACGGAGCCAACGTGGAGATCCACGAGCTGGTGGGAGATGACAATATCTACATCTTCGGCGAGAGCTCTGATACGGTCATCGGACTCTATGACAGACATGCCTATGTGTCACGTGACTTTTATGAGAATGATGAGCTGATAAAGAAGCTCGTAGACTTCATCATCTCACCAGAGATCATGGCACTGGGTACGGCCGAGAACCTCAACAGGCTCCATAATGAGCTGATAGTCAAGGATTGGTTCATGACGCTTCTCGACATTAAGGATTATATCCGCGTCAAGGACCGGATGATCGGTGATTATGAGGACAGACGCCGCTGGGCGAAGATGTGCATCAACAACATCGCAAAGGCCGGATACTTCTCATCGGACAGGACGATAGCAGATTACAATTCGGATATCTGGCATTTGAGGTAA
>JAZASH010000170.1:0-2452 GCA_036343395.1 Eubacterium sp.
ATTGCATAGAGAGAGGAAATGTTTTATTCGGGATAGATCGTGTACCAGCTATAGCAAGACTTAAAGAAAGAGGCCGGACTGTATGCTGCTCGGGCTACAAAGACAGGCTGTATGTTGCTGATGGGCGTCTATTTCTATCTCTTTGCTGGCGGCGAGCCGCTGATGCGGAAAAAGGATATCATCCGTCTTTGCGAGAAGCATGATGACTGCATGTTCACTGCCTTCACCAACGGCACGCTGATCGACGAAGCATTTGCCGATGAGATGCTGCGCGTGAAGAACTTCGCCCCGGCCATTTCACTGGAAGGATTCGGAGAGACCACCGACTCCCGGCGCGGTGTGGGTGTGTACGACAGAGTACTCAAGGCGATGGAGATCCTGCACGAGAAAAAGCTGATCTACGGCATTTCCTGCTGTTACACCAGCGCCAACTACGATTCCATTACTTCCGAGGAATACTATGATATGCTCATCGAAAAGGGCGCCTATTTCTGCTGGTATTTCCACTACATGCCCGTGGGCAATGACGCTTCTCCCGAGCTGCTGCCATCTCCTGAGCAGCGCGCTGCAGTCTATCGCCGCATTCGAGATTATCGCAGTCGCAAGCCGCTGTTCTGCATGGACTTCCAGAACGACGCGGAATTCGTGAACGGCTGCATCGCTGGCGGACGCCGCTACCTGCATATCAACGCCAACGGAGACGCCGACCCTTGCGCTTTCATTCACTATGCCGACTCCAATATCCGCGAGAAGAGCCTGCTGGATATTATGCGCTCGCCGCTGTTTATGGCCTATCATGACGGCCAGCCCTTCAATGACAATATGATGAGGCCATGCCCCATGCTTGAGAATCCTGAAAAGCTGCGTGAGATCGTGGAGAAATCCGGGGCCAGTTCCACGGATATGCAGTCACCTGAAACTGCGGAGCATCTGTGCTCCAAGTGTGATTCCTACGCCGCCTGCTGGGCGCCGAAGGCTGAGGAGCTTTGGGAAGCGAGAAAAATGCAGAAGGCTGCTCAAACCGGTTCAAAACAATAAAGGAGGTTCTTTCCTGTGAAAAGCATATTTACTTCTGAGTCTGTGACAAGGGGGCACCCCGATAAGGTCTGCGATCAGATCGCTGACCGCATCCTCGATGAGCTGTTGCGGCAGGATCCGGAATCCCATGTGGCCTGCGAGGTCACCTGCGCCGCCGATCAGGTCCACATTTTTGGAGAAATCAGCTCGGACGCCCGCGTTAACTATGAGGAGATTGCGCGAAAGGTGATCACAGAGATCGGATATACGGAGAGAGGCCACGGCTTCGATGCCGAGAGCTGCGCAGTGCGTGTCGATCTGCACGAGCAGTCTCTGGATATTGCACGCGGCGTCTGCAAAAAGGGCGGTAAAGAGATTCTGGATCACGGTGCCGGAGATCAGGGAATGATGTTCGGTTACGCCTGCCGTCAGACCGAAACGCTGATGCCCTTACCGATCGAAATGGCGCACGCACTGGCCAAGAGGTTGGAGTTGGTGCGCACGACAAAGCTGCTGCCGTACCTGCTGCCAGATGGTAAGACGCAGGTCACGGTGGAATACGAGGACGAAAAACCCGTGCGGATCTCCACGGTCGTTGTGTCCACCCAACACCAGGCCGATGTGGATATCGAACAGCTGCGCGGCGATGTGATCACCCACGTGATCCTGCCGACTCTGCCGATCTCCATGGTGGATCGAAGCACGGAGTTCTTCATCAATCCCACCGGCCGCTTCGTGGAAGGCGGGCCGGCGGCGGATTCCGGGCTCACCGGACGAAAAATCATTGTGGACACTTACGGCGGATATGCCCGCCACGGCGGCGGCGCGTTTTCCGGCAAGGATGCCTCTAAGGTGGATCGCAGCGGAGCCTACATGGCTCGCTACATGGCCAAGAATATCGTGGCCGCGGGACTGGCGGACCGCTGCGAAGTGCAGCTGAGCTACGCCATCGGACTTACGGACCCCATATCCGTCCGCATCGATACATTTGACACGGCTCGCGTGGATGAGTCAATCATCCAGTCGATGCTTAAGGCGCATGCAGATCCCCGTCCGGCCGCCATTATCCAAAAATTCAACCTGACCGCTCCGCAGTATTCCAAGGTCGCTTGCTATGGCCATTTCGGCAGTAATGCCGCGGAGATGCCTTGGGAACAAACGGACATCGCCAAGACGCTCCGGCGCTGAGGTGCGGCCATGAACGGATATACCAATTACCTTCAGGCTGCGGGAGGCGTTGCAGTTCTTGTCTTATTGCTGGTATGGATAAAACAGAGAAACAAGAAATGATGGAATTGCTCAGTTCCGCGCAGGTGGAGCAGTTTCTTGAAGCAAAGCTCGCCGACCGGGAGATCGCGGGCCTGATCCAGCAGTTCGCGCTCCCATACCGGGAGTTGATGGCCTACTATCGCTGCGCCATGATGGAGGTCTCCGA
>JAZASH010000171.1:0-2424 GCA_036343395.1 Eubacterium sp.
AGGACAAAGCGGAAGCCGTTGTCGATGACTACGTCCGCCACTTTGTAGAGGCCGACGGAATTGCCGCCCGATACGGGCAGCGTCTTGCCGGAAGTCTTGTCATAGTAGGTAAAAGTTGCCGTAATGGAGCCGGGCTTGTCAATATCCGGGAATTCATCCGGGTCCGCAGCCGCAGCCGCGATGGGGAAAGCCCACGCCAAGAACAGCGCCAGGCACAGAGCCAGTGCCGCCGCTCTTCTTACAGTATTCTTTTTAAGTAGTACTTTCCCAACCAGTTAGACTATACGGGGTACAGTCAGCGGTTGCTGGTGAGTGCCGACCGGCAGAGCGTCAGCTCTGACCGGTGGCGGTGTCGTTTGATTTCGGTTTATTTTTGCTTCCCTTTGGCCGGCCGCGTTTGCGTTTGCCTTCCACAGGGATCGCTTCCTGCTCTTTGATAACAGATTTGTTTTTACTCCCTTTGGGGCGACCCGGCTTCTTCTTTGGCGGCTCTTCCGGTCTCGGAATAAGCCCCAGCTCCTGCAGGATCTCCTCATAAGACGGGTTCAGCCTGATCAGCTGCCATGTTTCTCCATCTGAGCGTACCTTCTTGGCACGGGTCAGAACGGACATGATCTTCTTATAAGTCCGATCTTCCAGCAGCTTAGCATTGTCAAATGCCTTGATCAGACGGAACGTCAGAAGCGTGGACAGGAAGTCACAGAACTCGCTTCCTATAACGGAATAGTCATCCTGCACCCGGGTCTCATCGAACTCACAGGCGGATTTATAGAACCTCATGACGATCTCGATCTCCCAGCGCTTTTCGTAGGCTTTATAAGCAGTCTCGGCAGGAAGATCCAGGTCGCATTCCAAAACGATCGTTCCGAAGGTCTTCTGCTTTTCCCGGAGCGCTTCAAGGCTGTAGGTCTTGTTCTTCTTTGCCCGGCGCAGCCAGTCCCGTTCCTCTTTGGATGCCTTATAGCTGTCACGGTAGGAGTAAAGCCATTTATCCGTCCCGGTACACTTTTCCTTCCGAAAGGTGATCCCTTCATATCCAGGAAGGATGCCGGTAAAATCCAGCATGTGGTGCCGTTCAATAAGCTTCGAGTTGCGTTTGATCGGGTTCAGGTAATGAAGTTCTTCGTTCGCCTCAAAGTGTTCATGCGCCGCCGACTCGGGAAAGCCCTTGTCCCCGACGATGATCCCTTTCGTAATCCTGTTCTCCGAGATGAAGGCGCTGTAGGATGTGGCATCCAGCATGTTTCCGGGAAAGCACTTGGAACACACAGGCTCCATCGCCTCAAGGTCAAAAGCATACAGGACTGAGATGTCGCGGGTCCCTTTTGTCCTTGCTTTTCGCGAGAAGTCGGAGAGCGAGTTGACTCTTGACTCGTCGGATTTCAGTGTGCCGTCGATCAAGAGATGATGATCCATGGATACGGCGGCGGCACGGTTCTGCATGAAGCGGACGATCTTTGAGACCGACTTCCCCATATCGTTCAGGAAAGTTGAGACCGTGTTCTTCGACAGTGCGATCCCGGGATAGAGCTCCGAGAGGAAACTGGTCTCGTATGCCTCCTTCAGTTCGTAGTTCTTAACGCCCGGATCACAGACCCGCAGGATGGAGATACAATACATCTTCATCACGTCCGTCTGGCTATAGACGGCAGACAGTTCCTTGCGGATATCAGAAAACAATCGGTCGCACAAGACGACGTTGGCCCAGTCCTTTAAGTCGACCGATGAGGCTGAGACACTGTCAGGCGCTTCCTTGTCAATAGGTACGTAGACACCGTCGATGATGTGCCCGATGGTCGGGCCGTTGACCGGCAGATGGCGGCCGTTGTCATTCCTGCAGCCGATGCGTTGCCGGACAGCATACAGGGATTTGTCCTTGCCGTAAGCGATGACGACCGTATTCTTCGGCCTTGGTACAGAGAGTATATCCTGTGGTATCGGCATATGAGCACCTCCATATATAGTCTAATTATACCACTTAATTAGACTATATTCAAGAAAAATCGTGCTGAATATGTCGACATTTTTCAAGGTGCAAATGGGCCAAAACCGTGGAATCACAGGTATTTCGGCGGTTGATCCAACCGCTTGAGTTGTCAAAAGACTCATTCCGGTGAAAACTATAGGCTTTTATATAGTCTCACTGGTTGGGAAAGTTATAATTAAGGACAACCTGGATATTCAGGACTTCAAGCTGACGGATGAGGAGATGGCGGAGATCGCAAAGCTGGATAAGGGAGAGCGTTACTATCATCGTACAGATGAACAGCTTGCTTAATCCGGCATTTGGCGAACGCAAAGATCGAGCCGAAAGGCGAGATGAGTGATAAGCGACGGCATCGGCTGTCTATGTCATTTAATGGCTCGGAGAAAAAGGCCTGTGCCGGCGCACGCTTTGCCTGCGAAAAGCAGATCACATTCGAT
>JAZASH010000172.1:0-2422 GCA_036343395.1 Eubacterium sp.
ATCCAACAACGCGCGATCCTCTGGACCAGCGAAGAGATCACTGCCGCCCCTGGGATCAGCTATCAGACCTTAGGTCGCCTGTACTATCACAACGGCTATCTGTATGCCGGTGTCTGGGCTATGGCCGGACGCGGCAGCTCCGAGGGCGTCAACTCCACGGGGGTATTTTTCTGTGTCAGAGCGAAAGACGGCGTCACGGTCTGGCAGTATCAGGACACCTCTCACCCCGCCGGGTACTACTGGAACCAGGCGGTCTCGTGCCACGATCGACTGTATTTCATGTCAGAAGACGGAGCCCTGATCTCCCACGGCCTGACTGACACCAAGGTCTATGAGACGCGTTCTCTGACGGACGAAGGTCAGGTCCGCTGCGGTCTGATCGCCTCTGAGGACGGACGATACCTCTATACGGTAGCAAAAAACGGCACTCTGATCCGAATAACACTTGCAGCGGACGGCACGATAGGGATCGTTGATACAATCTGTCTGATCGCGAATCCAAAGGAAGGAAAATGGATCGGCTCCACCTCCACACCGGCCCTGTGGAAAAACCGTCTCTATGTCGGCTGTTCCTATGACGGTTACGGCGTTCTCTGCGTCATCGATACGGATACCTTCCGACCGATCTACGCGGCGAAAGGCCCCAAAAACGGCGAAGTCAAGTCAAGACCACTGTTGATCCCGGATCCGGACAAACCGGATACCGTATATATCTATGTAACGGCTAATGAAAAGAACGGCGCGCTCTATGTTCTGACAGACACGACCGATACAAAAGAAGGCACATTAACAACCCTATTTACCCCTTACTCCGCCAAGCAGTATTGCCTGGCCAACGCAGTCTCCGGCGAGGATAACACGGTGTATTACTCCAACGACAGCGGCACACTGTTTGCCATTGCAGACACCTATGTCAGCGCAGACGAGCCGAAAGAGGTACAGAAAAAAAAGAAAAAAGAAATCGATGCCCTTAACAAAGGCTTACACGCTTATCTGTTAAAACTATTGTTACCGTAGATAAAAAAAACACATGGAAAATGATAAACAAAACACATAGCAAAGGAGGAATACTATGAGCGAAAACAAACAGCTGACCGAATGGATCGAAGAAAGCAACTACATCGTATTTTTCGGCGGAGCGGGCGTCTCGACCGAGAGCGGAATCCCCGACTTTCGAAGTGTCGACGGCCTCTACAATCAGCAATACAAATACCCGCCGGAGACGATGCTCTCACACTCATTTTTTATGCGTGAGCCGGAGGAGTTTTTCCGTTTTTATCGAAACAAGGTACTCGCCCCGGATGCGGAGCCAAACAACGCCCACAAGGCCTTAGCCGCACTGGAGCAGCGCGGTAAACTCAAGGCGGTCATCACGCAGAACATCGACGGCCTGCATCAAAAAGCAGGATCCAAGGAGGTCTTAGAGCTCCATGGATCCGTTCTCAGAAACTATTGTATGAGTTGTGGGAAATCCTATACCGCCGAAGAAGTGATGGAAAAAGTCGATAATGGCGGTGTTCCCTATTGTGACGACTGTCATAAGATCATCAAGCCTGATGTTGTCCTGTACGAGGAGGGACTGGATCAGAGCATCCTCTCCCGCTCTGTCGAGCATTTGCGAAACGCGGACATGCTCATCATCGGAGGCACCTCGCTCGTCGTTTATCCGGCAGCAGGACTGATTGATTATTACCACGGAAAAAAGCTGGTCCTGATCAATCGCGACGCCACCTCACGTGACTCCGCCGCCAACCTCGTGATCCACGAGTCGATCGGCGAGGTCCTGACGCCGTATCTGTGATCGTCAGTCGTACACGATAACCGGCATGCCGACGAAGACCAGATCATAAATCTTGGCCGCCATTTCCGGAGGCAGATTGACACAGCCGTGTGATCCGCCGGACTTATAAATCTGTCCGCCGAAGGCTCCACGCCACGGTGCATCGTGCAGACCCTCCCCACCGTTAAACGGCATAAAGTAATCCACGTGCGTATGATACCCCTGCACCGCCATCGTGCCCAAATAGCGATCTCGCTGCTTGGCTACGACATGATGGCAACCCGGGTGTGTCATACGCTCTTTATTTGGTACGCCGGTCACGCAATCCGTTTCCAGCTTCAGTTTTCCTTTGACATACACCCAGACATGCTGTCTCTCGATCGAAACCTCGACATAGGAACTACCGATATCATTTTTCTTACCGTGCGTCGCACCGATCGAGCGATACACCGGTTTCATCGAGGTCGTTTTTCTCTTCTTCAGGGCCTTTTTCAGGTTCTCAAGTGTCTTAGTCTCGTCCATCCACCAGCCCATCGTACCACCGGCGATCTTTTTCTCGCCATCCATTGTCGTCTTAAAGGCACGAGTGGTTCCGAGGGTGTTATACTTCTTTGCCAGGCGGCGCACATAAGACTTCGCCCA
>JAZASH010000173.1:0-2415 GCA_036343395.1 Eubacterium sp.
AGAGGAGAAGGAAGGTCTGCCTCGATGAAGTAGCCGCCGTATTTGAGCAGCTGCTTGAGCAGAGGCTCTGTGTGCGCGTCGTTGGTGCAGAAATAAGCGGAATTGGTGCCGTATTTCTCGATCCATTCCGGAACGTGCTCAAGGATGTAGGCCTGAGCGCCGGGGGTACCGACATCAGTGGTCGGGTCGGGAGCGGTCTCCATCTCAAATTTCATGCCGAATTCCTTGCAGGCCTCTTTCATGACCGCCACACGGCGGCTCATGGTCTCATAGGACATGTGACGAGGGAAGGAGATGTGTACGAACGTATCGCAGCCAAGATCATGAGCGGTCTTGATCATCAGATAGCCGCGGGCGACGAAGTCGTTGTTGACGACCAGGTCCGCTGCGGAGCCGATCTCGGGAAGGTCCTCGTGGGACTCGCCGGCGATGCAGATGATGTCAGGCCTCTTCTCCTTGATCTGACGGAATGCCTCAGTCGTGCCGGGGATTGCCTGGTTGACGATGATGGCTTTCATCTTGGGATCATCGGAAAGGTTCACGATGGTCTGGATCGTGGTCTCAAGCTCTTCCGTGAAGTTGTCGGGATAGATCGCCAGAGTGACGTTCTCCTCGCCGTACTTGGCCTGGAAGGCCTCGGCGCCGCGTCTGTCATCCTCGGACTGGGAGACGGAACCGGTGACGATACCGATGTGGAAATCCTCCGCTGCGTCAGCATCTGCCGCAGGAGCCTCTGTCGTCGATGCCGCATCAGCAGCGGGAGCTGCATCTGTGCTCTCGATCTTCGCGCCGCCTGAGCTGCCGCCGCAGGCTGCAAGGGAGACGGCCATGACCGCTCCGAGAAGAATTCCCAACAGTTTCTTTCTCATAACTATGAATCCTCCTTTCTTTCTGAAGTGTCCGGCAGGCACTCCAGATCCTCCTGAAAAACCGTGCAGGCGGTTCTTTCGGAGATTGGTTTACAAGGAATCGCAGGAATAATCCTTACACCCGGTTGACCAGTGTTTCTCTATAGTCAGATGACCAGATGATCATCGATGCGGTTCCTACAGTTACGGCCGGCGAAAGCCGGCTGTGAAAAAGTCAACCCATGCAAAACAGTCTGGAATGGCGTATAGGCTGACTCATATCATTATACATTTATACTCCTCTCCGGTCAATCTATGTCGGCTGATCATCAGGGTTGTTTCACGAACTCCCACAGAAACGAAGACATACCGTTTCAATGAAGGAAGGCATGCGTCCGCTTCTCTCCCGCATGCCTTCTATTCGAATCCGTACACAGGACCAATTAAAAAAGCGCAAAAATCCCCCATTGCAGTCTTGACTTCTTTTTTTCAGTATATCATCATCAAAGTGTCTTCTTATAATAGAGACTTTCTATTGGACCGAAGATATACCTTCCCAGCAGATCCTGCTCATCATTGAGAAGATCCATCATCTCGCTGACCGGGGACTGATTGCTGGTTTGGATCTGCACCAGGCGAATGACATTCAGTGCATACTTTCGTATCAGTGCGAGATTGTTTCTGGAGCCTCTGGCCGGTGACCGGTCCTCGCGGAAGGTATCATCCAGGACATGGTGCAGGCGGTTTTCCACGGCCCAATGGTTCCGCTTGCACCGTCCCATTTCTTCGGCACTCATTTCCAGGTCCGAAACGATCCCCACCACCTGGATGTCCATATTCTCCCGATCCCCTTTCCCGGGAAAAGGCTGTCTGGACGACCCTTCTTTTAAAAACTGTTCTTTGGATGGGGTGATATCATTTCCCTCTTTATCCCGCACGACAAGGATCCTGATCTGTTCCGCACAGCCCACGCTTTTCAGGAACGGCCATTGAACCTTTGTTCTTGACAGAAAAGATGCATCATTTATGATCCTGTACTCCCGGTACTCGTACCTGTCCCGGTTTCTTTCCACATACGCTGCCTCGTCATATTTCCCGATGTATTTCGGGTACCTTGTACGTATGGCAGGATCTCCTGCCATCCGTTTCCTGTCCTCCTTCATTTCATTAAACTGTTCAACGATCTCTTCATAACACTCTGGATGGTTTCTCTTGACCATCATCACAAAGTGGCCGTCCTGCCCGATGATCTGCTCCATCACCCTTGTTTGTGTATTTAACGCATCCGTAGTAACGGTGCTCCCCTCTATATCCAGGTACGACAGCAGCACAGGGATACTTGTGATCTCGTTGTCCTTATCAGGGATCGGCTTCTGCGCGAGTACCAGCCCGGTCGCAGTTTCCAGGACATGCAGCATCATCGGTGCCTGTTTCCCTTTGCATTTTTCAGCCGCGCCACGCAGCGCTTTTCCATCCACAGCCAGATGGGCTCCTTTCGAACTGACGATCCCGCAGATCCATTCAATAAAGTTGAACAGGAAAAGCTCCTCATCCATCCTTGTAAGCA
>JAZASH010000174.1:0-2408 GCA_036343395.1 Eubacterium sp.
ATCGCTCCAGTGCGCTTTATTGCCGGCAAAAGCAATCAGTTCATCTTTGTAGAAAATAGGCATGACCATGCCCACGTCATTCTTGTGCGTTCCTCCGCCTATGAACGGGTCATTGATGATGTACACATCCCCCGGATGGAGGTTTTCCTTGCCGACTTTGTCTACGACAGCGCAGATCATCGGCGAGATCATACCGATGAAGCCGGAAACTCCGTTGCCCTGCGTCAGCAGGCGGCCTTCCGCATCAGCTATGCCGCTGGCGTAGTCCAGCGTCTCATAAATGATCGGGCTCATCGAAGTCTGGGCAAAAGCATAGAATATCTCGTTGCTGACAGCAATGAGCGAATCCTTGACGATATCCAGTGTTACCGGATTTATATTCTTGTTATCCATTACTGCACCTCCATTTCAACGATGAGATTGCCGAACTTGTCCACCCTGAGGCTTTGTCCCGGACAAACGACTGTCGCGGTAGTCGGCTCCTCGACGACCATCGGTCCCTTTGCCTCAAACCCGCATCCGAGCTTGTCTCTGTCATAGACCGGTGTTTCGACCCAGCCGTCTCCCGCGAAGAAGACCTTGCGGATCTCCTTGACCGCTTCTTCGGCTCCGCCTTTGTGCGGCTCGATCTCTCTGAGTGATGGCTTGTGCAGTCTTCCGAACGCGATGAGGTGCAGATTTACGATCTCCGCAGGAGTGTCATCGAGACGGAATGTATAGAAATGCTCGTGAGTCGCATGGAATCTCTCCATGATCTCAGCTTTGTCCTCTTCCTTCCATGGGACCGCAGGAGCGTAGACCTGTACGGTGTGTTCCTGTCCCATGTATCTCATGTCTATGATGTATGAGAAAGCAGCCTGTTCCTGAGATACGCCTTCAGCAGCGAAGACCTCGCCGGCTTCCTTCTCCATCGACGCCCAAAGCGCGTTCAGCTCATCGACCGGCGCTTCATTGAGCGACATGATCTTGGTGCGGATAAAGTCGTGGCGGATGTCTGTCATCAGCATGCCCCAGGCAGAGAAAACAGAAGCCGCTACCGGAACGATGACTTTTCCTATGTTGAGTTCCTTCGCAAGGCTCGGGCCGTGGATCGGACCGCCGCCGCCAAAGGCGACCATCGCAAAGTCTCTCGGGTCATAGCCTCGGCGTACCGATATCAGTTTGAGTGCGTTGTTCATATTGGAGTCCGCGACTCTGATGATGCTCTCAGCAGCGCCGTCAGCATCCTGACCGAAATGCGCGCCGATACTGTCCGCGAGCGCTGCGCGTACCGCGTCAAGATCTACATCCATGTCAAAATTCTTGGCGGAAAGTCTTCCGGCTATCAGGTTCGCGTCCGTCGTCGTCGGCTCCGTACCGCCTTTGCCGTAAGCCACAGGCCCAGGCAGAGCGCCCGCGCTCTTTGGCCCGACCTTGAGCGATCCCGCTTCATCGATCCACGCGATGGAACCGCCGCCGTTTCCGATCTCTACGATATCTACGACCGGCGCCATGATAGGATATCCGGCATTGCGCTCGTCCTTCTCGATGAAATACGATGTCGTGACTTTGACCTCGCCGTCATCGATCAGAGAACATTTTGCCGTAGTACCGCCGACGTCAAAAGCGATGATGTTCTTCTCGCCGATGAATTTGCCGAGTATCGATGCGCCGAAGACGCCCGCTACCGGACCGGACTCAACGACATTGACCGGTGTGATTTTGGACTGCTCGAAGGTCGTCGTGCCGCCGTTGCTCTGCATGATATATCTGCTGCCCTCTACTCCCGCTTCGGACAATCTGCCGTCGAGACGGTCGATATATGAAGATGCCGCCGGCATTACATAAGCATTGAGCACAGCCGTGGATGTTCTCTCATACTCACGCCATTCACGTGTGATATCCACAGACGGGCTGACATAGACTTCCGGCCAAAGCTCTCTGACGATCTCCGCTGTCTCACGCTCATGCGCTTCGTTCGCATAAGAATTGATATAGCAAACGGCGATCGCCTCGACCCCTTCCTTCCTGAAATAGTCGACAGCGGCCTTGATGTCATCCTTATTCAGAGGAACGACGACTTCACCGTTGTATGCCATACGCTCCTCGACTTCTCTCCTGAGATAACGCGGAACGAAAGGCTCCGGCTTCTCAAAAACCATGTTGAACAAATCCGGTCTGTTTCCTCTCGCAAGTTCCAGAATGTCTCTAAACCCCTTAGTTGTAATCAGGCCGGTCTTCGCGCCCTTGCGCTCAGTAAGCGCGTTGATGATCGTTGTCGTACCGTGGAAAAACTCAGTGATCGACTTGAGATCGATCCCGCTCTTCTCCATGACCTCCATGACACCCTGCTCAAAATTCGGCGGTGTCGTGTGCGCCTTTTCCAGCACCAAAGTTCCCTGATCATCGATCGCGACCAGATCGGTAAA
>JAZASH010000175.1:0-2381 GCA_036343395.1 Eubacterium sp.
CGACCTCAAAATCAAGAAAAATGTCCTGATCGCGACCATCAATCGTAAGGGAAAAGTGATCATCCCATCCGGTCGTGACCGGATCCACGTCGGCGACTCCGTTATGATCGTTACGACGAATCTCGGGTATGACAATATCAATCAGATTTTGGTATAAATTATAACATGGCATAATTATTTATTAAATCGTATTGAAAGAAAGCGTAAGGTTATGAACTACTCCATCATTCGATATGTCGTCGGATCCGTCCTGAGGATCGAGGGTGCCCTCCTCCTTCTCCCGGTCATCGTTGACCTGATCCATGGAGAAGGCGTGTGGTATCATTATCTGTTCTCTGCAGGCATCTGTCTTTTTACCGGTGTCCTGATGACGATCCGCAAACCGAAGAGCAACATCTTTTATCTGAAGGAAGGCTGTATCTCGACCGCTCTTTCCTGGATCGGGCTCAGTGGCTTCGGCGCTGTTCCCTTTATCCTGACCGGTGAGATCCCGTCCATCATCAATTCCTTATTTGAGGTTGTCTCCGGCTTTACGACAACCGGAGCCAGTATCCTCAGTGACCTGAGTACGTTTTCGCACGCTTCTCTTTTCTGGCGCTCCTTTACCCACTGGATCGGCGGTATGGGCGTCCTGGTCTTTATGATCGCCATCCTGCCTATGGCCGGCGGCTCCACGATCAACCTGATGCGTGCCGAGTCTCCCGGACCGGATGTCGGCAAGCTGGTCCCTCACATGCGAGAGACCGCTCGTATCCTGTATTACATTTATATTGGTCTGACCGCTACGATGATCATCCTGCTTTTGTGCACAGGGATGCCAGTTTTTGATTCCTTCACGATGGCCTTCGGAACCGCTGGTACAGGCGGTTTCGCGGTGCGCAATTCCGGCCTGATGGACTACACAGTACTCCAGCAGAGTATCATCACGGTGTTCATGATTCTCTTTGGAATCAACTTTAACGCATTTTACTATATGCTATATAGAAAGTTCAAGAAAGCCTGGAAAATGGAGGAGGTCCGTACCTATCTCATCATTATCCTCGGTGCCATCACGATCATCACGATCAATACGCTGCATATGTGCAGTGGCATCTGGGACGCCATCCAGAAGGCTGCCTTCCAGGTTGGCTCGATCATCACAACCACCGGCTTTTCCAATACGGACTTCGATCAGTGGCCCGAGCTGTCCAAGTTTATCCTGATCATGCTGATGTTCTGCGGCGCCTGCGCCGGCAGTACCGGCGGTGGACTGAAGGTCTCACGTATCATCATCCTCGTCAAGTCCATCGGCAAGGAGATCACCCTGTTTCTCCATCCGAAATCCATCCGCAAGATCAAGTTTGACGGGACACCGCTCCCGCACATCGCCGTGCGCTCCACGACGGTATATTTCCTGACCTATATCCTGTTGTTCATCATCTCACTCTTCATCGTCTCCTTTGACGGACCGGACTTCGAGACGAACTTCACGGGTATCGCGGCGACCTTTAACAATATCGGCCCCGGACTCGGACGAGTGGGGCCGACACAGAATTTTGATTTCTTTTCTCCGATATCAAAGCTCGTGATGATCTTTGATATGCTGGCGGGACGTCTTGAGATCTTCCCGATCCTGATTCTCTTCGCTCCTAAGATCTGGATCGAAGACATCATCCATCGGCATCATCATGCTCATACCAGGAGCATCCATCGACATCGAAACGTGAATAATAAGTAATCTCTCCCGTCGCAAGTACGGAGCTTATTCGACGTTTTTCAGCGCCTCATCCATCGGGATGCGGCGTATTTTTATGTACTGGAGTGTCGCGACGAGCGTATAGGCCAGTGCCCCCAAACCAAACATCTTAGCATAGGTTTCCCAACCGATCCAGATCGTCAGCCAACCACTCATCTTCTGCATGAAGATATGATACAGGACGATGATCACCGGTGTCGCAACCAGGAAGCTCAGCGCGATCGAAAGCACAACCACCCAGGTCGTCGCCATCAGATACAGACGACCGACCTCCCCGTCACGGTACCCGAGGATCTTCACCATCGAGATCGAATTGGTATTTCGCTCGAGAACCAGCTTGGTCAGCAGATAGATCAGCAGCGAAAACAGGATGATCGCAAAGACATTCCACAGCCGGAAGAGTTCCCCCATCGACACATCGAGCTGCCGACTGACCTTCGTCAGATCCGTCTCCGTGATCTCCGTCTGGATGTATTTTTCATCGATGTCGATCAGCGCCTGATCGCTGAAATACGCATTATAGTACTCGTACTCCGGCGGCGTTGCGAGCCGGTGCAACAGCATCTCCGTGTCATTCATGACATCCGTGATGCCCATATCCGGCTTCAGCGTGTCATTGTACATCTTCCTCGGCATGAAAACAGCC
>JAZASH010000176.1:0-2375 GCA_036343395.1 Eubacterium sp.
TTTCTTCTTGAGTCCGGTCTTTTCCTGGTCCAGCATATAGTCCATCCGCTCCAGGAAGGCGGGGATGTCCTCGCCCCAGTGGCCGGTGACGAACTTGAGGTTCGGGAGTTTGTCGAAAATGCCGCTCAGCACCATCCTGGCTACGTGGATGCCCACATCAATGTGCCAACCGAATCCTGCGCTGCCGAGTTCCGCCCCCACGATGGGGCTGTAGCTGTCAGACATATAGTAGTAGTCGATGATATCACTGTTCACGAAGTCCGGATGCCAATAGACGGGGATGTCCAGCTCCGCCGCCTTCTCAAAGATGGGGAAGAATTCTGGCTCGTCGTAAAAACGGCCTTTGTACTGGCCGGTGAGCAACACACCCACAAAGCCCAGTTCCTTTACGGTACGCTCCAGTTCGGCGGCGGCCGCTTCGGGATCGGCCATAGGAAGGGTGGCCATCGCACGGTAGCGGTCGGGATGCTCCGCTACGCGGGCCGCCAGGATGTCATTGGCCTCCCGGCAGATCCGGACCGCCTCGTCGGCAGGGACTACATCGTCCACCGGGGCTGTATAAGAAAGGATCTGCACGCCGATACCCAGGCTGTCCATATGCGGAAGGCGCTTTTTCTCGATATCCAGCAGATCCTGTCCGATCAGGCGCCTGGTACTGAAAAACTTCATTGCCTCGGCCATCTTTCCCGTGGGCTTCGGCTTCAGGTAAGCATATTTCGCATTCGCGTCAATGATTTCCTGCGCGGTGAAGTGCTCTTCCACCGTGATGAGGGGTAAAGTGTTGAAATCCATATTGCTTTTGTCTTTTTGCCTGCAGGCGGCCATCAGTACCACCGACACTGCCATCATGATCGTTTTCGTTTTCATATCGAAGGCAAAGGTAGCGTAATTCTTCCCTACAGACGTTACCGATTATAAGGAAAGAATTACCATTTTGAAAGATTTATCCGTATATTTGCGCCATAATGATAGAAAATAGCAATCAAATAATAAGAGAAGTTGGCCAGCGTTTCCTGGAGGAGCATCATTCAGATCCTGCTGTCCAGTATGTAAGCGGGCAGTTGCTGCTGACGCGCGGGGTCGGCAAGGGATATGACGAGCAGTTCAGCAGCGGGGATCCTTTCCAAGTTCGGAATCTGCACCTCGCCCTGGTCATAGGAGGCAGTATTGACAATACGGTAAACCTGTTGCCCCGTCACCTTGAAAAAGGAGACTTGCTGCTGATGACGCCGGACAGTATTCTCACCCAAACCGGCCGGTCGGACGACTTCGATATGCAGGTCCTGCAACTGAGTCCGGACTATGTCGCAGATCTCTTCCGTGGAAGTGTTCCTCCTGTTTTCTCGCATAGAATGAGAGATTTCATTCTTAAGACTTCCGGGGACATCCGTTCTGTCTACCGTAGCCTTCTCGACAGCCTCTGGGGTCTACTGCACGCCGAAATCTGTACTGAAGCCGCTGTCGATGCCTGCGTGATGGCACTTCTCCAGTTCGTGCGGGAAATGACCTTGTCCCAGATGCGGATCCAAAAAGCAGAGGGGACTCATAACCTCGTCCTGCTCAACCGCTTCATCGACCTTGTCAATGAATACTGCGACGAGCACAGGGAAGTTTCCTATTATGCCGATGCCATCGGCCTGACCAAGCAGTACCTGGGCAGTGTCATCACCGCAGCCAGCGGGAAAACCGCATCAACATGGATTGACGAGGCCTTGCTCTCTCGGATCAAGATTCTCCTGATGCACAGCGACCTGACCTCGGCCGAGATTTCTGAGAGGCTCAGTTTCCCTGCACCCTCCCATTTTGCCAGGTTCTTCAAACGTCTTACAGGCCTGACACCGAAAGAATATCGGAAACGCCCGTCGAATGATGTGGGACATTCTGATGACAGATAACTAAATCCCGATTTATCTGTTTCGCAATTCGGCTGCAAAGTTAATAAAAAGCAATTCAGAAACGGGCGAAATCTACTATCTGCTCCTCTTGAACGAAAATTACTGCGGCAACATCTGCCCCTTCCTAGTAACGATAGCCTGAAGCAGATAAATGACTGCAATAATTGCACCTATCACATACGGTGACAGATGGGCCGCCGATGCGATAGGCGAAACAATCAGTGGGGAGAGGAACTGTCCTAAATAAAGAGCCGTTGAAAGCAGCGGCATCACCGTGGTGGCGGCTTCCTTGCCCGCTTTCACGCTTCCGATGGTGTTCAGATAGGGAACGCCGATGCCGTTGGCGATGCCGATGAGTGCTGAGCCAAGCAAAAGAAGTGACAATGAAGTCCCTCCGGCAAGGCATAAATATCCCGCCATAAAGCCGATGGGAGCAGCGTATTTCATCTGTGCGGCAAAGCGTTTCATCATTGCGCCAAA
>JAZASH010000177.1:0-2348 GCA_036343395.1 Eubacterium sp.
CCGGCAGCTTGTCCCGGATGATTTCACAGATCCTGCGATAATTGCCGGCAAGATGGGCAAACCAGTCTGCGCCATCCGGAAGGGGACGAAGATCGTTGGTACCGATGTTGATGAACAGCTTTGCCGGCCGCAGGTCCAGCAGCATTGGTTCAATGGCGGCCAGGAATTCATCCGTGGTATAGCCGCCGATGCCGCGGTTGTAGGCAATGGGCAAGCCCTCGTTCAGACAATACTCGGTGATGGGAAAGTACTCCATCAGGGAAGAACCGGTGAACAGCGTGCATCCCTTTTGAACATAGGCATTTTGCTGACGATAATTGGTTAATTTGCGCTCCTTTTCGTGGTTGAATCGCGCCGACAGGGACTGCATCAGCTCTGCCTTGACTTCCTGTTTGATTTGTTCGCGATCCAAAGACATAGAGCCCTCCTCTTATTCAAAAATCAATTCTTTCAGTTCCAGTACTCCTGTGCCCTGGAAGGAAAGATAAAGCGCCTTCTTGCCGGTTGCGTGCAAGGAGAGAGAAATCCTCGTCCATGCGTTTGCCGGCTGCAGCGAAACGATTCCCTGTGTTTTTTCATTGGTACGCACCTTCAGCTCTCCCTCTGCTGTCCCCCGGCAGATCAGGTTCAGCGTGCAGGAGCCATTAAAGGAAAAGAATTTATAGCCTACCAGCGTCCTGTCTGTTATGCCCGAGAGAAAATGCTCCTCACCATCATGGGTGATGACAGGCATGGGATCCATATGATCATGTTGGCCAATATGTGGCATGTGGCCATTGGTCAGGCAGCAGCAAATGGAAGCGGGATAAGATCCCTTGGCGGCAAGCGGACCGCTATTTAAACCGCAGGAGGTGATTTCCACCTGAGGAATCCGCCCGTCCGGCAGTACGTCAATTCTTTCCGCACAGCCCTGACGGCTGAAGGTATTGCGGTGTGTTTGCCGATGATAAAAGACATACCACTGTCCGCTAATTTGCTCTAGGCTGCCGTGGTTGTTGCCGGTCATCATTACGCGGTCTTTTTCAATGCGCCCCTGATAGCTAATATCCCCGTTATCCACGATGACGCCGCCATAGACAAAATCCTTATCAGGATACTTGCTGACAGCGTAGCACAGCTCGTGCTGATGTTGGCTGGAATAGATGAAATAATACACACTACCGATTTTGCGGATACTGCTGGCTTCGTGGAAAGCGTGGTTTTCAAAGCTGGTGCCCGCGGCGTCCAGCTGTCCAGGCACGATGCGCCGGGGATGATGGCGGATGGTGAGCATATCGGCTTCCAGCTCCACCGTGTTGGCCCACATCATATGGGAAGGAACCTCACTGATTTCTTCATCCTTTTTGTCGAACAGCCGGATCAGCACGTTCCTTAGCATATCCTTTGGTACCCCGTCCCTGGGAATGCGTTCAGGCGGCACAAAGATCGATGTGCCATAATACAGGCGGATGATGCCGTTATCGTTGATGACCGCCGGATCAAAGGTGATGTATTCGGTCATTGGGCTGCCGTCAGGATTGCGTACAGAGCCGTGATATTGAAAGGGGCCATCGGGATGATCGCTGACTGCCACGTGAATCGGCCCGGTATATAAGCCGCCGCCCGCCAGCGCGTAATACAGGTAATAGCGGCCGTCGTTCCCTTGTACACAGTCTGGGGCATACATGGCATAGCCGCGTGTTGGTGTCCAGTCCGGATCCTGCTTGGCGCTGTATGCGGTGCCCGGGCAGCTCCAATCGGACAGATCATCCACTGGTGCCGACCAAACCTCATAATCAAGCACACAGAAATCGTTCCCGCCCTCCGCGTCATGGGAGCCGTAAACATACACCCGATCTCCGAACACATGAGGCTCGCCGTCCGGGATATATACATTCAGAGGCAGATAGGGATTCACGGCTTGCTTCTTCATAGCGATTACCTCAATGTGCCCAGGAAGGAAAGGCTTGCCTTGGGCTGGCGCTGCTGCGTTTCACGGTTCACGCCGATCAGACCGAAGGTCATGGCGTAGCCCTTCTGCCATTCAAAGTTGTCAAGCAAACTCCAATACAGATAGCCCTTCACCGACAGGCCTTCGGCTGTGCAGTCAGCCACACCCTGGGTCGCCGTGTCGATAAAGGCTATCCGACGGCTGTCGTCGGCGGTAGCGATGCCGTTTTCGGTGACGATCAGATCACCACGGAAATCCTTCGCTACCCGGCGCAGCACATGGGCGACGCCCTCGGGGTAGTATTCGTAATCCATTTGGGTCTTTTCTTTGCCCTCGGGTACGGGCAGGGAGCCGTCCGGGCCAATGAGGGTGCGGGAATAGTTCTGCACGCCCAGGAAATCATCCTCCGCGATGACGG
>JAZASH010000178.1:0-2342 GCA_036343395.1 Eubacterium sp.
CCGCCTGTCCGTATTACGAGCGGAGCTATCTCAACAGCAGCTGCGACACCTATTACGGTGAGGCGTTGGCCATCGTGGAGGCCGGTGAGGTCGGTATACTGAGACTGCACGCCTCGGATGGAAGCCTGTCCGCCGAAACTGAAATGGAGATCATCGACTGAAAGAGCTTTTTCTTCTCCCTCCTCTTTATCCGAAGTGCAGCCCCCGCCTCCAGGTGGAACGGGGGCTGCATGAAAAACGCAGCGACAGATTGTAACAGTTTATCGTCTCTTTTCGTACGAGAGCAGTGTGCATAAATTTTGATACAGTTTTGCCCAAACGGGCGGCCTTTTGACATTGTAAAGGGCCGCCCGTTTTTCTATGATGAAATCAGGGAAACTCTATTCTGATACGGAGGGAATACGATGAAAAAACAGAGAAAAACCAGAGATCCGGAGCATATCGGCTTTAAGGAATGCTTCGGCACAACCACCCTTTCTTTCACCAACGCGCTGACCGGCGTGCTCATGTCGTCCATGCTGATGGTCTACATGACAGAGTATTCCGGCATCAGCTACGCTGCGCTGCTGGCCACGATCCTGCTGATGGCGGCTCGTGTGATCGACGCGGTGGACGACCCGATCCAGGGCTTTATTATTGACAATTCAAAGCGCACCAGGATCGGCAAGTATAAGCCCTTCTTCCTCATCAGCATCATCATGGAGGCGGTCGGCGCCATTGCCCTGTTTTCGCTTCCCAGCTCCATGGCGAGTACGCCCGCGCTGATCATCGTCTGGGTCATTGTGTTTTACCTCGTCTATGACATCGGCAGCTCGTTCTATAAGGATCTACTTCTTTACCGTACCATGTCCACCGATGAAAACCAGCGGACAAAGCTGGTGGTCGGGCCGAGGCTGATGTCCTTCCTCACCGGCGTTGTTGCCAATGTCGTGTTTACAGCTGCTATCGTTGCTCTCAACGCAGGCGGCGTGAGCTACCACGATGCCGCGGCCAGGGTCATCATGATCCTTGTTGTCGCCTCCGTGGCGATCTCTCTTGTCGGCTGGTTCATGGTGAAAGAAAAGCATCATGTGGAAGAGGAGCGCGCCGAGAAACTGAAACTTCAGGATTTCTTTGATTTGTTCAAAGAAAACAAGGCCATGGTCATATTTGCGCTCAAAGGCCTGTTTGCCGGCTTTATCTGGACGCTGATCTTCGCCACGCCCATCTATTACATCAAATGGGGCTTCTGTGCCGACCTGAGCACGGGCATCGCGGACATGGAGCAATTTACCGTCTACAACGGCATCAACGCCATGATCACCGTCGTCCCCATGGTCCTGGGCGCGATTCTGGGCAGACCGCTTTTGAAGCTCTTTAAGGATCCGGTCAGGATGACCAGCACCCTGCTGCTCATTCAGGCGGTCGGCGGCGCCATCCTGTTCATCGCCCAGATCACAGGGCTTTTGCAGCACGCTCCCTGGCTGTTCTTTGCGACCATGTTCATCATGGCCACCGGCGTGGGGACGGACTTTGTGCCGCAGACCTTTGTACAGATGGAGGTCGTGGACTATGGAATCTACAAAACCGGGAAAGACCGCTCCGCCCTGACCACGGTGACCGACGGCTTCATCACAAAGATGCAGACGGCTTTTTCCACGGCGATCGTCGGCCTGGTGCTGACCGGGATCGGCTATACCGTGGAGGAAGGAAACCGCTTTGCCGGGGACGTCTCCCAGATCCCCACGATGCTCAACTGGTTCATCGTGATCATGGGCCTGGTCCCCGCTGTGTTGGGCATCATTTCTGTCCTGATCTACAGGAAGTATCCTGTCACCAATGAAGTCCGCGGAGAAATGAAAGCCTATTTTGACAGGCAGAGTGAAGAATAGTATAAATAAAGCGGGTCGATCCACTCGACCCGCCTCGTATCAGCGCTTGGCGTGTGCTTTTTCCCGATATTCTGTGGGCGTCATCTGATACTCGCGCTCAAATATTTTGTAAAACTGTGTGCGGTTCTCATAGCCCAGGGAAGCGGCGATCCTGCTCACCGGAAGCTCGGAGGCTTTGAGAAGCCGGGCTGCCTCGCGCAGCTGAATCTTTTGACAATAGACCTTCAGCGTATAGCCGGTGTGCTCTTTCATGATGCGGGAGAGGTATTCACAGGAATAATGGAGCTCCTGAGCCAGCTCCGCGCGGCGGACATTGCCGTGGCGTTCCTCGATCAGCTTTTTCGCCTTTTCGAGGGTAATCAGTTCCCTCCCGTAGCCAAGGGAAACGTACTCGGCCCGATAGAGCTCCGGGCTCTCCAGTGCCGCAAACAGCCGAAGCAGCGACGAGTAAATGTCAAACTGATACCCCAC
>JAZASH010000179.1:0-2321 GCA_036343395.1 Eubacterium sp.
AAGCTCCGCGGCGGTATCCTGATGTGGGTGCCGGAGATTTTTAAGATCGAGAATCCGGCAGATCACTTCACCTGGAATTCCTGGCACATGAGCGGAGTGGAGAGAAAGGCGATCGCTCAGGGCTTCTCTTTCTATGGACCGATCCGCTACTCAGAGCTGCCGAGATACTATCGCGATATGGAGGACGATATCGCAGTGAATGTTTTCCAGGTGTCTCCGATGGATGCACACGGATGGTTCAGCTTCGGACCGAGCGCGTCACATATGGCGGCTGCGATCTCGAGATCCGAGAAAGTTTATGTGGAAGTAAATACCAATATGCCACGTTGCCTCGGTGGATTTGATGAGAGAATCCATGTGTCACAGGTGACCGGTATCATCGAGGGCGACAATCCGGCGATCGGAGAGCTTCCGGCCGGCGGACCGGCGACAGATATCGACAAGGCTGTAGCAAAGCTGATCGTAGAGCGTATCCCGAACGGTGCCTGCCTGCAGTTGGGAATCGGCGGCATGCCGAACGCAGTCGGCGCACTGATCGCTGAGTCGGATCTGAAGGACCTCGGTGTCCACACGGAGATGTATGTGGACGGCTTCGTCGACATGGCGATGGCCGGTAAGATCACCGGTAACTGCAAAAATATCAACAAGGGTCGTCAGACCTATGCTTTCGGAGCCGGAACGAAAAAGCTCTATGATTATCTGGATAACAACCCGGAGTGCATGAGCGTACCGGTAGACTACGCCAACGATATTGATATCATCTCGGCGCATGATAACTTCATCTCGATCAACAATGCGATCGACATCGACCTCTACGGTCAGGTGAACTCCGAGTCTGCGGGGACGAAAAACATCTCCGGTGCGGGCGGCCAGCTCGACTTCGTGCTCGGTGCATATAAGTCAAACGGTGGTAAAAGCTTCATCTGCCTGTCCTCGACCTTTACAAACAAGGCAGGAGAGACGGTGTCCCGTATCCGTCCGACGCTGGCAGACGGTGCTGTTGTGACCGATCCGAGACCGTGCGTGATGTATGTTGTCACCGAGTACGGTATTGTCAATCTCAAGGGCGGATCGGCCTGGGAGCGTGCAGAGAAGCTGATCAGCGTGGCACATCCGGACTTCCGTGACGAGCTGATCGCTGAGGCAGAGAAGATGAACCTGTGGAGACGCTCTAATAAACGTTGATGCCTGAGACGCATGATCCGTGTCGCGAAAATCAGCGCGGCATACAGGATCTTTAGGAGGAAACCATGAAAGCAATTTATCCCGGAAGCTTTGATCCGGTTACATACGGTCATCTCGATATCATCGAGAGAGCGGCAAAGGTCGTCGACGAGCTGATCATCGGTGTGCTGGTCAACAGCGCCAAAAATCCGCTCTTTACCCGTGAGGAGAGAGTACATCTGATCGAGGAGACGACAAAGCATATCCCGAACGTCAAGGTAAAGACCTTTGAGGGGCTGACGATCGACTTCGCCAAGGCGAACGGTGCCAACCTCATCATCCGCGGCCTTCGTGCCGTCACAGACTTTGAGACGGAGATGCAGATCGCGCAGACCAACCACAGCCTGAATGAGGACATCGATACGATGTTTTTCACGACCAGTCTGGAGTACGCGTTTCTCAGCTCCACAATCGTTAAGGAAGTAGCTGCCTACGGCTCCGATGTGTCAAAAATGGTGCCGGCAATCGTTGTGGATGCGCTTAACAGAAAGAAATAGATTAAGGAGGGGGTAATCCCCTCCTTTTTTTTTCGTTTTCGCTCGTTAAATCATTGACAATCGCGGGCATTTTTGTTATGATAGTAAAAGACTGTCACAAAAGTGACAAAAGTGCGTAACCTATGTAAAACAATATAATAAGGAGGACTTTTTCATGGCAAGAAAGGTAGTTTTAGCAGGGGCATGTCGTACAGCAATCGGAACGATGGGAGGAGGCCTTTCCACGACTCCGGTAGCAGATCTCGGTGCAATCGTGATCAAGGAAGCGCTGAATCGCGCAGGTGTTAAGCCGGATCAGGTTGACCATGTATACATGGGATGTGTTATCCAGGCAGGACAGGGACAGAACGTAGCTCGCCAGGCTACACTGAAGGCAGGACTCCCGGTAGAGGTACCGGCTGTGACAACCAACGTTGTCTGCGGTTCCGGTCTCAACTGTGTAAACCAGGCTGCTCAGATGATCATAGCAGGCGATGCTGACATCGTCGTAGCAGGTGGTATGGAGAACATGTCTATGGCACCGTATGCGATCCCGCAGGGACGTTACGGATATCGTATGACCTGGCCGAGCGCAAGCCAGGGTGCTATCGTAGATACGAT
>JAZASH010000180.1:0-2269 GCA_036343395.1 Eubacterium sp.
AGTTTCTCCACTGCCATCTCCCGCATCTTGAATTTCTGGATCTTTCCAGCGTCGTTCATGGGGTAGCTGTCCACAAAATCTATATATTTGGGCACTTTGTGCTTGGCCATGTGGTCACGCACATACTGTTTCATCTCTTCCGAAGTCATCTCCTCACCCTCTTTTAAGATAATGCAGGCCATGATCTCCTCTCCCATGGCCTCATCCGGCACGCCGATGACCTGCACGTCGCTCACCTTGGGGTGGGTGTAGATAAACTCTTCGATCTCCTTGGGGTAGATATTCTCTCCGCCCCGGATGATCATGTCCTTGAGCCGTCCGGTGATCCGATAGTTGCCCTCCGGTGTCCTGCAGGCCAGATCGCCGGTGTGGAGCCAGCCGTCCGCATCAATGGCCGAGGCTGTCGCCTTGGGCATTTTGTAATATCCCTTCATGATATTATAGCCGCGCGCGACAAACTCGCCGATCACTTCATCCGGGCAGTCCTCTCCGGTCTCCGGATCCACGATCTTGCATTCCACCTCGGGGAAGGCACAGCCCACCGTCGCTACACGGACCTCGAGAGGATCCGTCGTGCGGCTCATTGTGCAGCCCGGGGAAGCCTCGGTCTGGCCGTAGACAATGACGATCTCCGGCATGTGCATTTTTTCGACCACATCCCGCATGACCGAGATGGGGCAGGGGCTTCCCGCCATGATCCCGGTGCGCATAAAGCTGAAATCTGTCTTCTCAAAATCCGGATGCTCGAGCATGGCGATGAACATGGTGGGGACCCCGTGGAAAGCCGTCACATGTTCGTTGTTGATGCAGGCCAGCGAGGATTTGGGCGAAAAATAGGGGATGGGCAGAATGGTCCCGCCGTGGGTCATGGTGGACGTCATTGCCAGCACCATACCGAAGCAGTGGAACATAGGCACCTGGATCATGAGCCTGTCCGCCGTGGACAGATCCATGCCGTCCCCGATACTCTTGCCGTTGTTGACAATATTGTAATGCGTGAGCATCACGCCCTTGGGAAATCCGGTCGTGCCGGACGTATACTGCATGTTGGCGACATCGTTGACATCCACCGCCGCCG
This sequence comes from Eubacterium sp., assembly GCA_036343395.1. Lineage (GTDB taxonomy): Bacteria > Bacillota > Clostridia > Lachnospirales > Lachnospiraceae > Eubacterium_F. The sequence continues at coordinate 1,079 of JAZASH010000180.1, forward strand.
CCATGCGCCGCACTTCCTCGATGGGTGTTTCGGACGCGTACTCGAAGGATTCCTCCCAGGTGATGGCGCCGGGCATCCTGAAGCCCACCGTGATCACATTACGAAGGAAAGGCAGGCGCCTCGCGTGCAGAGCCTCGCCGGGCTTCTTTTCGGCCAGTTCCGGACACAGCTCCTGCATGATCTCCTTATAATTGGAATCCCTGTAGCCGTCGATCATCACCAGTGTATGGGTGTCGGACTGCCGCAGCAGATATTCCGCCTCATGGATCTTGTAGGCGGTATTCATCGTCACCAGCACCGCGCCGATCTTGGTCGTCGCCCAGAAGGTCAAAAACCACTGGGGCACATTGGTCGCCCAGATCGTCACCTTGGAGCCTGCACGGACGCCGAGAGAAACCAGGACTCTCGCGAATTCGTCCACATCATCCCGAAACTCCGAATAAGTGCGGGTGTAATCGAGCGTCGTGTATTTGATCGCGATCTGGTCGGGGAACTCCTCCACCATGGTGTCGAGCACCTGGGGGAAGGTCTTGTCGATCAGCGTCCCCTTCTTCCAGACGTATTTTCCCGTGTGGCTGTTGTTCCAATAGAGATGCTTTTCATTCAGCCTGGTGTTCTGAAACCGTCCCATCACATTGACGAAATGGGTGAAGATGATCTCCATGTCCGCGATCTCGGGCATCCAGTCCGGATCCCATTCAAGCGAAATAAACCCGTCATAGTTGATGGAGCGCAGGGCGTTCATGAGCTCCTTCAGGGGAAGAAGTCCGTCCCCGATGAGCTCCGGCACCGGCGCGCCGTCTTTCTTTGTGAAATCATGAATGTGTACATGCCGCACATAGGCACCGAGGTTGGTGATGGTCCGCTCCGGATCCTCTCCCGCGGTCACACAGGTGGAATACATGTCCCAGAGCGCAGCGAGACGGTCGTCGGAAAAACGGTTCAAAAGATCCCGGAGAATCTGCGTGTCCGCGTAGAGGCCGGATGTCTCCACAAGGACGACGACAGGTCTGGTCCCGATCCTCTCGAGGATACGCTCGATCGCGTCCGCGCAGGCATCGGCGTCTGAAGACGAAGTATGGATTCCTATGAAGGGAATCCCCAGATTGACGGCGACGCGGATACATTCGTCCATCTCGCGTGCAGAAGACGCATCCACAAAATCCGCCGCTGTATCCACACAGGAAACAG
>JAZASH010000181.1:0-2268 GCA_036343395.1 Eubacterium sp.
AGAAAGAAGATGTCCGCATCGTGGAAATTGATCTGGACTATCTTGAGAAAGTGCGCAGAGAGCTTCCCCTCCTCGCCCACCGCAGGACAGACCTCTATGAACTGCGGAGGCTGTAAACCGGATGATAAACAAAGGCAGACTGTTATGAAGTGACCTTTGTCAAGAGGTAAAAATAGTTCCCAACAAACTTTTCCTGACTGTCACATTTGTGTGATCTGTCAGCATCTGGAAGGAGCTCTGATTTAACAGTTTCCGGCATGTGGCCACTCTGTTATACGTGGATTGGTTACCGACAGGCTAATGGTTCCGCCGAGAGCTCTGCGATCTAAAAGCGTGGATCACCGAAGCGCCAACATAGTCTGCACGCAGATAGCTCGAACCTTACAGTGATCACAGCTCCTTACAGATACTGACAGGTATGCAATTGTTATTGATATAAAAGTGACCTTTGGAAGGAGCAATGCCGATATAGTGCCGTTTCAGAAGGCTTCCGGCGATTGCAAAGCCTCTTCGAGACACCGTCGATCAAAAACGTTGATAAAGTTGCATGTTTTTGGCCGGGCAGGCGAAGCGAGTGGCTTTCCGGGACGGCCGGGAGTGCAGGGGGCGGAGCCCCTTGCGGCCAGCTTAAAGCAAGCCTCTAACCGAGCGGAGTGTCTTCCTGTGTCATAATAGATCGTCCGATACTGTGAATGATTAACTTTGAGTGGCTCCCACGGTATCGGCAGATCTTCCGGGACACAGGAAGTCGGGGTTGTCAAGGGAACGTGGAATAAAGAGGCGCATGTTTTTCGCGCCGATTTATGCCGCGAAAGTCCCTTGACAGGCACGAAACGACGCGGACTTGAAAGCCCGATCTGGCCATGCTCCTGCGGGAACGAGCGGGGGTGGGAACCGGGGCGTTTGGCACGGCAGTGCGTGGAGGGGGAGGGAGCGAGTTCCCGCAGGGATCTGTTTCACGCAATGTTTCCGGTCATCATACCCCAGACGAAACATGCAAGTTCCCTTGCCACAGCTGCGACCGCCACATTTTTCTTTTTCCCACGGCGGATCATCTTATAGTACTTGCTGCGAAGCCGGATATTCGCTTTATCAGCATAAGCAATGATTTCAGCTGATTGGCCGTTTTGCCGCGATCGAAGTTCCTTGGACTTACGACCAATTGCTCCCTTGCAGATCCCTTTTGCCGCTTCAATCAGAAGACAGCGCAGATGCGTATTCCCTGCTTTGGAAATGCCCAGCCGGTTCACGCTCGTTGAACTGGAATGCTCTCCGGGGGCCAGACCAAGAAATGCCGCATAGGTACTGCCTTTGGAAAAACGATTGAAATCTCCGGTCTCTACGATTAGAGACATTGCGGTGTGAGTGCGGATCCCGAGGAAGCAGCTCAGCTTTTTGGCATTTTCCTGATAGCGTGCCTCGGCGGCTATCTCCTCTATCCGTTTATCGTAACGCTCGATCTTTGCTTCCTGCTCTTCATAGGAAGCCATGTACTCATCCAACGTTTCCCGATACATCGGAGCGAGCTCTAACTTATGCAGCCAGGCGACATGCTTGATGGTCCATTTGGTTCTGGTATATTGATGTCCATGACGAAGGACGAACGCATTGATCTGCTGCTTCAGTTTTTTCAGGGCCAGTTTATGGTCATCCCTCATCCGAAGATACTCTTTGACAGCATCATCTTCGCCCGTAGGGATATAGACCGGATGGTATCCGCCGTAACACAGACATTGCGCGATCAGGCGAGCGTCACGTTTATCTGTTTTGACCCGTTTCCCCTGCTGGGTAAGCATGGTCGTCGGCGCAAGTATGACACATTTGACCCCGGCTTCTGTAAGCTGGTGATAAAGGGTATAACCGAGGCAGCCTGCCTCGTAACCGCATTCAATAGAATACTCATCATTGGGACCGAGTTTCATCTTCAGCGAATCAATGAGGCGGAGGACTTCTTTATAGTCTGGTGCGACCTGTATCTCCCCGTAAACTCGATCTTCCGCCCCGATTGTGGGCTCCATTGCGCAGAGAGTATAGTTTTTACTATGGACATCCATGGCGATTTTGAGTATTCTTTTCATTAGGTGACCTCCTTTTGTATGCGGTAATTCCTGGTATTATGATCTTTAGCAAATCAAGTATACAGGTAAATCCACGTTGCTACAAATGTGAGGTCACTTCATATTATCTAAAGAGACGTGTCGGCCATCGGAATCGTACCGATTTCGATGGAGCAAAGTCCTGAGTGACGAGACAGCAGCGTCGTTGACG
>JAZASH010000182.1:0-2259 GCA_036343395.1 Eubacterium sp.
CTTTGATACAGAAGCCTGCGGGGCCAGAATCAGAGAGCTTCGTAAGGGAAATAAACTGACACAGGAAAAACTGGCAGAGGAATTGAACATAACCGACAGCCATCTTCGGCGGCTGGAGAACGGCACAAGGGCCGGCTCCATAGATCTGCTGATCGATATCGCAGCGTATTTTGAGGTGTCGATGGATTATCTCCTTCTCGGAAAGGTGGACCAGTCCGGGAAAGCGAGAGCGGAATTGCGGGAGGTACAAAAGCAGCTGAAGCGGATCACGGCTATGCTGTAGAGATAAGACAGGAACCGTGCCTGACTGGATCGGTAAACCGTGCCTCCAAGGCTCTAAAAGAGGCAGTCGCTTCTTATTATACTAACTTCAGAGCAGTGAGATAGCTGCTATACGCACCTTGACAACCGAATATACATTTCATCAGGCACATTCTGATTCTTGATTTTTTCAGAGAGCCTGCGAGGGATTCGCCATGAGAGCCAGGGAATGAAGCACTTTTAAGAGAGAGCATTTTCCTGTCTGGAGCGGTACAAATCCACTGCAAATGCCGGGGCTGCACCCGGCGGCGGCCATGACCTGGAGAAGGGGATAATGATACTTCCGTCGAAGGACGGCTCGGCGAGAACCGCGGAGGGGTGAGACTCCCATGAGCGCAGAAAAGCAGATCTGCCGCCTGATGAATTTCCCATACAGGCAGATGGCCTGTGTTCTCCGGGGTGTCGTGGACAAATAGGAGGACGATCATAGTTAAGATGACAGCAGGCCTGCTGCATGGGCAGAAATACCTTGGCAGAGGCCTGCTTTTACACAGGAGGCAGAGCTTCATGAAAGCAGACTGGGTATACCGCCGGGGAGATATCTACCTGGCAAATCTGAATCCGTTCAAGGGCTCAGAGCAGGGAGGCAAAAGGCCGGTCGTCGTTCTTCAGAACAATATCGGCAACCGGCACAGTTCCACCCTGATCATAGCGCCGATCACGTCCCGGGTCGAAAAGAATACCGGACAGCCGACGCATGTAAATATCGGCAGGATTGGTTATAACCATGTTCTGTCTGTGGTTCAGCTCGAACAGATACGGACCATAGACAAGCAACGGGTGATCCGGTATTTCGGAAGAATAGACCGGAGCATGATGAAAAAGGTCGAGGAGGGTATGTTGATCAGCCTTGGAATAAAAGGTTTTGACAGAAGAGGTGAATGCATTGGAACCAATCATGACAACAGAAATAGAAGAGCGGGCGAGTGATCCGCCGGCTCCGATTCTGACGCGCTATGTCAATCTCTGTGACAAATACACACTGACGATTGAGGAAGCGGCGGCTTATTTCGGAATCGGGCAGAAAAAGATCCGGAGCCTTGTACAGACACATGAAAACGATGACTTCATTCTGCACGTCGGAGTGAAGGTTTTGATCAAGCGAAAAAAGTTTGAGAATTTTATTGACAGGAGTTCAGAAGTTTGATATGGGAGAGTGATATATGGTATACTCACCATGTCGTAACGAAAGGCTCTCCTGCGAAGGAGGGAAGGCGATGAGTGCAAAGCGGCGGGATAAGAAGAACCGGATCTTGCGCAGCGGAGAGAGCCAGACACAAGATGGAAGATATAAATACACATTTTATGAGGGCGGAAAGCAGAGAGCTTTCTACTCATGGAAACTGGAACCGACGGACCGGCTGCCTGCGGGCAAGAGGGACTGTGTAGCCCTTCGGGATCAGATAGCCGACTACAAACGGCAGCATGACAGAGGCGTTGCCTTTCGGGGCGATGATTACACGGTCTATGAACTGACGCGGAGATATGTCGATCTGAAGCAGAACGTAAAGCATACGACAAGGGCCGGATACAAGACAGTCCTGAAGATCCTGTACCAGGATCCCTTCGGAACCAAACGGATCGATAAAGTGAGAACCATGGATGCGAAGGCTTGGCTCGTGAAACTCCAGCAGGAGGAACACAGAGGCTATTCGTCCATCCAGACGATACGCGGTGTCTTAAGACCGGCATTTGCGATGGCGGTGGAGGATGACCTGCTGGTCAAGAATCCATTCGACTTTATGCTCTGCGATGTGATCGTGAATGACAGCGTCAGGCGGGAAGCCATTACGGCGGCCCAGATGAGAGAGTTTCTCAGGTTCGTTCGGGAAGACAGACATTTCTCCAGGTATTACGACGGCATCTACATCCTATTTCATACCGGAATGAGAATTTCGGAATTCTGTGGACTCACCATTCAGGATATTGATCTGGACA
>JAZASH010000183.1:0-2241 GCA_036343395.1 Eubacterium sp.
CCTGTTTAGATTTTAAATCTATACCCCACTCCCCAAATCGTCTCTATATACTGAGGCTTCGAAGAATCGTACTCAATCTTCTCGCGGATCTTCTTAATATGGACTGTCACAGTCGCGATGTCGCCGATCGATTCCATATTCCAGATCTCACGGAACAGCTCCTCCTTCGAGAACACGCGGTTCGGATTCTCGACAAAGAATGTCAGAAGGTCGAACTCCTTCGATGTGAACTGGACCTCCTCACCGTTGACCCACGCGCGGCGGGCCGTCTTGTCGATCTTGATCCCGCGGATCTCGACAACGTCATTCTTTCTGAAATCCGTCTTGATGAGCCGCTCGTATCTGGCCAGGTGGGCCTTAACGCGGGCGACCAGCTCGCTCGGTGAGAACGGCTTTGTGATGTAATCATCCGCGCCCAGACCGAGACCGCGGATCTTGTCGATGTCATCCTTCTTGGCGGATACAAGCAGGATCGGCGTATCCTTTCTTTCGCGGATCTCTCTGCAAATGTCAAATCCGTCCATGCCCGGCAGCATCAGGTCCAGAATATAGAGGTCGTATTCTTTTGTCAGCGCAGCCGCAAGTCCGGCTCTTCCGTCAGTCTCAATATCCACTTCAAATCCTGAAATCTCCAGATAATCTTTCTCGAGATTGGCAATAGACTCTTCATCCTCAATGATTAAAATCTTGCTCATTTATATATCTCCTCGTTTATTAATAGTGAGTTCCATTTCATGAGTATTCGTTTTCAAGTCCCGCTCTACAAGAACACTATTGCGCATGTTTAGCCAAGCACATCCATCGAACATTACGTCCCTATTGCTGCTAAACAGTGCTCCGTATCACGCAACATGCTTCCGCAGCGAGAAATACATCGTCGTCCCCTCGCCCTCGGTGCTGGAGGCCCACACGCGCCCGCCGTGATCCTCCATGATCTTCTTCACGATGGACAGGCCGATGCCTGATCCACCCTGGGTCGAATTTCGCGACGAGTCCGCTCTGTAAAATCTGTTAAATATATTCCCAAGATCCTTGGAAGAAATCCCTTTTCCGTTGTCGCTGATCTGGGCTTCAATCTCCTCACCGGCATCTCTCACCCTGAGAGATATCTTCTTGTCCGGCTTATCCATGTATTTGACCGAATTTCCGATGATATTGTTGATAACTCTCCGCATCTGCTCGACGTCCGCAATGACCTGCACGTCCCGGCCGACGGTATTCTGATAATCAAATGCTATATTCTTGCTGGTGAGATCATAGCGAATCTCCTCGGCGGCATCCTCGAAGAAGTTCTGGACATTGACCTTGCTGAACGTGTAGGGAATCCTGTTGGTGTTAATCTTTGTGTAGAACGTCAGCTCGTTGATCAGGTGATCCATCTCGATCGACTTGTTGTAAATCGTCTTTATATAGCGGTCCATCTTTTCGGGCGTGTCTGCGATACCGTCCATGATTCCTTCCACATAGCCCTTTACCGCAGTGATCGGGGTCTTCAGATCGTGCGAAATATTGGAAATGAGTTCGCGGTTCTGGCGGTCTGCTTCGAGCTTTTCTTCATTTGCAGTCTTAAGCCTCACCCGCATCTCCTCAAAGCCCTCGCAGAGCTCCTTCACTTCTTTCGCGCCCTCCGCCTTCACTTCATAATCCAGATTGCCGTCCCGGATCTCGCGGGTCGCCTTGGTCAGATGGTAGAGCGGCGTGCTGATTCCGCTGTACAGCCAGACGGACAGAATGATGGCCGTGATGACCAGTATAACGATCATACTGAAAATGACATCCGCTATGATCACCTGCAGCTCCGGCGACAGATTATTCACGTCGATCCCGTACTGCACGCGAAGCTGCTGCCCGCGGAAAATGGCCACGCCGATCAGCAGTATGATCATGAGGAAAATCGGGATCAGAACGATCAGAAAAAACGACATGAAAATTCGTGTTTTCAGCTTCATAAAATAAAGACACCTCCCGGTCCGTGCTCATTTAAGTATAACACAACCGGAAAGTGTCTGTTCTAAACTTTTTGTTAATTAGAGCTATTAGCGGCCGCGGCGAGAATGCCGTATTAGGCGCGAATACTCGGCCAAAGCGCAATTGTCCGTATTAGGTGCAAATACTCGACCGTAGGTACAAATGCCCGCTTTATGCGAGATACTTAGCCAGGGCTTCCGCCTTATCTGTACGCTCCCACGGCAGATCGATATCTGTGCGTCCGAAGTGACCGTAAGCCGCTGTCTTCTTGTA
>JAZASH010000184.1:0-2217 GCA_036343395.1 Eubacterium sp.
AACGTTCGGACTGATCTTGTTGATGACCGGCAGCTTCTTTTGTCCGTCCGAAAAGGTATTGACGAACGACTCCGAAACTTTGCCGCTCATATCCCCGGTGGTCTGATACTGCCAGGTGATTTTTTTAACCCTTCCGTCATCAAAAAGATATCCGTTGCCGGCTGTGCCGATGGTAAATGTATATCCGGTGATCTTGTCTCCGGTATGCACAGGCGCGACAGACACGTTCGTGCCCCATGCTGTTCGAAGCGCAGAAACAAGCTCGTGATACTGAGCCTGAGTCATATAATGCCCATCAGGGCTCAGCGTGTCAGAGAATGACGTGCCGGACTGAATGCCGCCTGAGGGGATCTGAACGCTTATCGTCCAGTTCATTCTGTGCAGATCGTTTCCGAGGCTCTGTTTTCCGTCTGCCGTTTTATCAATATTGCCGCCCGTAACAACAACGTCGTAAGACGCGGTATCACCGTCGAATTTCGCGTCATTATGAACGATCGCGGTCTCGCCGTATTTGACGTCGGGAAGGGTATAATAGGTAATGTGGTAGGTATTGTTGTTTGGCGTGCTTCCGTTCGCCGGAAGAAAGCGAACGCCGATGATCTTGTTATCGTTATTGTAAACAAACTCGTAATCTACGCCGAGCGTCGCGTCCGCCCATCCTCTCTGAACGAAGACGCCGTTGGTTCCGTTGATCGTTTCATTCCGTGCATCCGCAAAGCTGTCGTCATAAATGACTTTTCCGGCAATATCGCCTCCGCGGTCGTTGACGGAAATATGCCACTGAATGTATTCGCCGAAAGGAATACCGTCTTTTCCGACCTTTTTGGGCTGCTGATTGTAAATGAAATAATCCGCGTGATCCGATGTTGTTTCATTGTTGTTGGTCGAGGTGGCTTTAAGCGTGTTGTATGCCGAAACAGTCGCATTCTGATCCGGCAAACCGGTCACCCCGTATTCATATACAAGAGTATAATACTCGTTACCTTCGAGCTGGGGCAGGTTGAGCGATATCTTATATGTGTTCTGCGAAGCAGTGTTGATATGTTCTGTGGGGATAGCGGAGGTTTCGATGGTTCCGTCCGCATTATGCTTTACGACCGAGATTCCTGTCGGCGGGCTTACTGTTCCGCCGCCCGAATACGTAAAGGTATCCGTAACGTCGATGTTAGACGGCGTACCGTGAACAGAACTGACCGTGACCTCATAGCGAAGCTTGCCGTCAGCAGTGTAAGAACCTGTCTTCTGCGTCGTGATATCATAATCCTCATGAATATCTTCCGGCGGAATATACAGCGGCTGGGTGTCGGCAAAGACAATATACAGTCCATTGTTGGTGGCGTCGCCGCTCGAGCTGATCCAACACCTGCAGCTCAGAGTGTTGTTAATAATTTTGGTATGACTTTCGATCGCTTCCTGAATAAAATCATCATCGTAAACGATTTCTACTCTGTAATGACCGCCGTCGGTATGTACGAAATTGTATGTGAACGCCAGCTTAAGCTCCGGGTAACTGTCGCTCAGGTACGCGAAGAACGGACCGCCGCTGATAAGACCCTCATTGAGGACCACTTCTTCCGGGAGATCATACACGAACTTATATCCGGCACTTGTTACTGCTTCAATGCACTCTGTATCGATTGCGAACTGGAGCTCAACTGTTGCCTGATAAAGATTATCTCTGATCTTTGTTGTTCCTGACGCGGTAACATTTGTTATGTAGCTGTCGAGCGTCACATTGTCGGTCGGCGTCGATCTCAACTGACCGGACTGCGCTTTGCGCCCCTGCTTTTTGGTTTCTTTCGATTTGCCGGCAAACCATGAGGAAGCCGACATATTGTTCGGATAGTTAATATTATTTTCTTCCTCGGCGTTAACGGCGGGGGCAAGGTATCCGCAAAGACTTCCCGTCATAAGGATAACGGCAAGGACGAATGTTACCGCTTTGTTGATATTACGCTTTGCGGTGCGTAAAACAGCCTTGAAAAAGGAGGATAAGCACAGCAATGCGGCAGATATTGTGTTTTGTGTATACGTACGCGTAACCTCCTTTCTTTTGATTTGTTACGGAGCTAATTCTTTTCTTTGTTTTTCTTCTTTATCATTTTCTGCGTGTCGATAAGATAAACTATCGACAGTGTGAGCAATCCGACAGACGCGATCATGGCAAACAGGAAATACATCTCCATTCTTGTGTCGTCACTGGTCTTGGGATTTCTG
>JAZASH010000185.1:0-2198 GCA_036343395.1 Eubacterium sp.
CGTTTTTTCTGCTGCGATTTGGTATCGCTCATAATAAACCTCGAACAAAACAAAAATACTACTGCATTCAACGAAGCAGCTCAAAATACTGAAATTATATCACAGGCGGGATCTTCAAAAATATAGTATTACAGTAGGTAATATCCGGTTTTGCCGTATATGTCATCAGTTTTTTCGGAACAAATGAGTTTATGACTGCCGATCCCCGCGGGCTTTTGTTGCGGTTTATAGTAATTCCGACTGCAGACACACCTGACGATAGAGGATTATGTATAAAAAAACCTTCCCCGAACGGAGAAGGTTTGAGAACGGTAGATCAGGATCTGTCTATTCCTTTGAAACGATATTCTTAATGAAAATCTTTGAATTTCTGCTGTAGTTGTAGTGACTGGCCTTTTCAAAAGGCAGATCACTCACTGCACCCTCCTCGAATCCGCGTTCCTGGAAGAAATGCGCGGTCTTGGTGGTCAGAACAAACAGTTTTTCGATCCCGCGGTTGAGCGCTTCATGGGTAATTTTCTCGATCAGTATATCCGCACGGTTTGAATTGCGGTATTCCGGATGGATCACCAGACAGGCAAGTTCAGCCATCTTGTTGTCGTAGCAGTACAGAGCGGCGCTGCCGATAACCATACCGTCACGTTTAATGATAATGTAGTGGTCGATTTCCAGTTCAAGCTGTTCACGGGCGCGGTGGATCAGTGCGCCGCTTTCCTCGAACGGTCTGATCAGTTCCATCAGTGACGGAATATCGTTTACGGTTGCCTGCAGACACTGTTCAGCACTTTCCTGAACGATCTGGGTGCCGATACCGTCGCGGGTGAACAGTTCCTGGATCAGAGCTCCGTCCTCGATGTGACTTACGAGATGTGATCTAGGTACGCCGGCCTTGCAGGAGGCCACCGCGGCACGCAGATATCTTGCGGTATTGGAGAAATCATCATCTCCGAGTTTGTGCAGATAATCCTCGGCCTCGTCGATGAACAGTTCAGGAACGGTATTTCCGTCGGCATCAAGAATGCCCGGGAAGGAACTGAAGGTGATAAACTTGTCGGCTTTCAGATCGATTGCAATGCGGCTTGCCATATCCTCGGCATTGACGCTGAAGTTTTCTCCGGTAACTGACACACCGATCGGTGAAATCAGAACAATATTGCCGCGGTCAAGTTCATCCTTGATGGCTCGCTTGTTGATTCGCCTTACGCTTCCGCTGTGGCAGAAATCAACACCGTCAACTACACCGATCGGTTTGGCGGTTACAAAGTTGCCGCTTACCACGCCGATATTGGCGCCCTGCATCGGGGTGTTGGAAATTCCCATTGAGAACTTTGCGGTAAGATCCAGCTGGATTTCTCCGCAGATCCGCTTGATGATCTTAAAGGTCTGATCATCGGAGATCCTCAGATGGCGGTGAAATTTGGAACTGATATTGGCTTCTTCAAGCGCCTGATCAATCTGCGGTTTCGCACCGAAAACCAGAACCAGCTTGATACCCAGACTCTGCAGAATGGCAATGTCGGAAATAACGCTTGAAATGTGGGAATCCTTCAGAGTATCCCCGCCGATTAAAATTACGAATGTTCTTCCGCTGTGCAGGTTTACATAAGGTGCACTGTGGCGGATTGCATCGATGAGTGCTGTATTGGACTGACGCAACTTTAAAAACTCCACCTAGGTAAAAAATATGGGTAATTATATCATTATCTATCCGGCTGCATAGCCTTTTTTGCAGGTTTACATGCGCCGGAATTGCGCGATGTCTGCAGTACGGGTAAACGGTACGTCTCAGATCAGAACTGCCGGGAACTGTTTTTCATGCGTCCGGCTGTCACAGCTGTGAAAATCCGTGCAGTTCAGCCTCCCACATGGCCCGGTATCTTCCGTTAAGCGCCAGCAGCTCCCCGTGAGTTCCTTCCTCAACTATAGATCCGTTTTCAACAAATAAAAAATCCTGAGATAAAAGGAGCAGAATATCAGCAGGGTGTTCAGTCAGACTTCTGGAATGTACGTGAATACGTTTTGTATAGAGATAACCATAAATGCAGATATTGCAAAGGTAAATCAAAAGACATGGTTTTAAATGTTCATCATCTTGAATCACGAAAAACCGGCGGCAACTCGCCTGATAATTTAATTACCTTATGTAAAACCTGCCATAACATGTATCACCAGGGTTTAATAAGTCTGGATAATGTAAC
>JAZASH010000186.1:0-2169 GCA_036343395.1 Eubacterium sp.
CAATCCGAGGGATTCTATTTTTCGGAGGTAAATGCCATGAGCATTATGTGGAAGTATCTGGACAAGCGGTCGGCGACGATTGCGGCGATCAAGGATTACGAATCCATGCAGTTCATCATCAACAGCACCGACGATGAGATCAAGCGGGTGCATGAGAAAATGACCAGCGTCGGAAGCCCAAAATGGGACGGCATGCCGCGGACCCATAACCCGCAGGCCGGTGAAGAACGCATCCTGAAAGCGATCGACGAGATCGATATTCTGAAAGAGCGCTACCGGCAGGCTGTCGAGTATATGGACTGGTTCAAACCGGCGTGGGAACAGCTTTCCGACGATGACCGGTATTGCCTCGAAACCTTCTACGGTGACGGCAACACCTACGGCAGCAGCGCGGCCTACTACATTGCGGAGTACCTGCATGTCGAGCAGGCTACCGCGTACAAGCGGAAGAACCGTGCGCTGGACCGGCTGACAGTGTTGCTGTTCGGGAAATCCTGACTTGCAAAGAAAACTTTGCAAAAAGTATTGACAAGTATACTTGGCATGTGTATAATACAACCATGCCAAGTGAACTTGGCAACCTATTGGGAGGTGCTATGATGAATAGAGAAGAAATACTGGCAAAAAGCCAACAGGAAAATCATGGGCAGGATATTGCTAATCTGGAAGTGTCGAAGAACGGCATGAAGATTGGATGGGTCGTAATTATATGTTTGCTGGCCTTCGTATCGGTAGTCAACGCAATCGTATTTGAACGGATGAGCAGTGAGGTTTTCTTTGCTGTTACTGCTTCAACCTCCGTTATCTTTTTCTACAAATACATGAAATTACATCAGAAACATGAGCTATTCGTTGCAGTCATTGACGCAGTTGCAGCTGGCGCGTTCCTTATTTCATGGATTATTCAGCTCTTCGGATAACGAGGTGCAATATGGAAGACAAACTGATACTGAAAAACAGACTAAAGGAAATCCGTACAGAGAAAGGGCTGTCACAGGCACAACTCGCAGAGATGGTCGGTGTGTCTCGAAACACGATCAGCTCTATTGAAACCGGACAGTTTAGCCCAACAGCAAAGCTTGCACTTATCTTGAGCATCGCATTGGAAAAACAGTTTGAAGAAATCTTTTATTTCTAACTTTCATGTCCAAAATCGGATAAACTGTCCCTTGAGAAACATGATATGCTTGTATCATGAAAAATGCGCGGGAGCCTCGGAGGAAAAACCTCCGGGGCTTTTGCTTTGTGAAGGAGAATCATTATGTTTGAAAAAGTCAACCCTTCCCATCCCGACAAGCTGTGTGATCGCATCGCCGGAGCCATCGTGGATCTCGCATATGCCCAGGTTGCCGATCCTCGCATCGCTGTGGAGGTTCTTCTGGGCCACGGCATCTGCCACATCATTGTGGAGACGGACATCTCCATTCCGTTCTATGAGGTAGAGGCTGCTGTCAACCGCATCGCCGGGAAGGTCGCTGTGGATTATGTAGAGGTGGCGCAGGATCGGCATCTGGCCCAGAACCAGGAACACGGTTTCCGCTGCGGTGACAACGGTATCTTCAAAGGCGTTCCGGTGACCGAGGAGCAGAAAAAGCTGACCGATATCGCCAAGGACATCTATGCCGAGTATGGCTGTGACGGGAAATACATCCTTGACGGCGATCGGCTGATCCTCTGCCAGAGCAATGCCACCACAGAGAAGCTCCGCGCTGCTTACCCGACAGCGGAGGTCAACCCTCTGGGCGATTGGACCGGCGGTCCTGATGTGGACACTGGCGCTACCAACCGTAAGCTGGGCAGCGACATGGCAGACAGCGTCACCGGCGGTGGTCTGCATGGGAAGGATCTCAGCAAGGCAGACGTCAGCTTGAATGTCTGGGCATGGCTCAAAGCACAGGAAACTGGAAAGCCTGTGGAGGTCTGCTGCGCCATTGGCGACGATCAGGTTGGCGGTGTTCCGTTCAGCGAAATGGTCGAGACCGCACGCGCCTACATCAACCAGCTCGGCGGCTTCGAGCAGTTCGCCGAATGGGGTCTGGTGCGCTGATGCCTACCAAACCGAAGGTGCCGTGCAAACATCCCGGCTGCGCTGCGCTGGTCCCGTCCGGTACCAAGTACTGTGACCTGCACCGACCATTGCATCCGGAAGAAGTACGGTCGGCTGCGAGG
>JAZASH010000187.1:0-2168 GCA_036343395.1 Eubacterium sp.
GACAGCGTAAACTAATTTTCGGAAAACGAAGAGCAAAGAACTCCTGAGTTGTGAATGACAAGATTTCGTCTCCTCGATTATACTACATCCGCTTTGTTTTGTACATCCTTTTTTGAAAAGGATGCCCGGCGTCCGCTCTGCTCCCGCCGGCCTCTCATGTTTAGACTGTGGTGCCTGTAAGGGTAACACAGGTAATCCTTGATCTGCCTAGGCGTGATCTTATCTGTGAGTCGTCCTGCTTGTCAACCCCGCAGCCGCTTCGCGGTGCGCGTAGCGCAGGGTTGACAAACGGACGATCACAGATATAATGCAGCCACGCAGATCAAGGGCTGCTGTGCGCAGTAGCGCCTGGTCATACGAGGGCAGAGGCGTAGCCTCTGGCTTCCTTTTACGAGGTGAGGCGGGATGTTATCAGGTCTCTCAGCCAGTGCAGGCTTGATCCCTCGATCCCCGGAATTATTGCTCTCACTTTTTCTTCGTCCGCCCAGCCAGTCTTTTTCCTACGCAGTTCCTTTATCAATTCTTTTTCTTCTTCTCGCCGGAGCACTCTTTCCCTATGCTCCTCCTTATAGCGCAACAGGTCGATCACTTTTCCTCCATTCTGCGTGAAAGCACGAAGTTTAGCCATGTGATCGCATCCAAGCACACTCCATCCCATAGGCCTGCTGCTGAGTCGGTCACTGTAAACATGGCTTACCTGGCCTTCTGCGCAGCACCCTCTTACGCCTGTTTCCTCTACCCGACGTATCTCTATCCCGGCCCAGTTGTTCTTTAAATACCTGAAGGCATCTCTGATCTCCTCGCACTTGCTTATGGACTCTGTTACATCGAGGATATTGTAGTATTGGTCTGCCAGAGTTTCAAGATCACAATTATATATACACGACCATATGACGCCCTTTATCTCCTCTTTGTTTTCCAGATGTGCGACAGACTTGTTTATGTACTCAACCATGTGAAACTTATCCAAAACAAATCGGCTTTTTTCTATAACCTCCACACCTGTTTTTATCCAGGCCGCCCCGTCGCCGGCAATATATACTCTTTCCAGCGTATCCGCATCATATGCGCTATCTATGAAGTCGTCTACCATCTCCCACAGCCTGTAGTTTTCAGCCTCGCCCTTGTATACTCCTCCGAACGTATGCTTCCCTATCAGTCGATATCTGTGCTCTTCGGATCCAGGCGGCGCCTCGTCTACAACGCCTTCGTATACCACTATTATCTTGGGCATTATGGTGTTTATTTTATATCCGTTCTCGCTTACCTGTAGATCACCCTTTTCCTCCCAGAACTGCGCTGCGACATGATCTTCGTCTGCTACGATATATATTCTTTTTAGTTTTTTCTTTCCTTTGCTTTCAAGTGGCATTATCGTTGCATCCGTATCATGTATGAGTTTTTTAACTGTTTCCTTGCTCAGGACATCAACAGGATTGACAGACCTTCCGCCTTTTGAGTAACTGGTCTCGATCGTTTCTTCCATTACTCTGGCATCGGCAGCTATAGTCACTTTCTGATGAGGTTTTATCCTGAGCAGTTCATCCAGCAGATAAACATTCTTTCCACCATCCTTGGGAACATAACCTCTCCGCTTGAAAGACAGTGTACCCATCACGTCCACCAACTCACGGGGCTGATCCTTGTGTTCTACATACCATCTTGACTTTCTGGATGTACATTCAAAGATCATCTGATCGATCTTTTCAAGGATCTCGGTGACCATTTCATTCCCGAGATTCAGGACTTCCTGCTCGATCTCCGTTGACAGAGTGGCGAGATCCACCTTGCCGGATAGCAGGTCCCCTAAAACTTTTTCAATTCTAATAGTGCTTTTTTCGATAAAGTGTAGTATACTTGTATACATGGGAACACCTCCTGTGATTATGTGTTTTGCTCAAACTCATCATACCACACTTGGTGTTCCTTGTCTTTATCCTTTTTCCGAAAGTATCTTTACGCTATACTTTGGTTTTCACCCGTCTCCTAGCCGAGTGCCTCCATGATTCCGTCAAAATCAAACATATCCAGTGCTTCGCGGATCTTGTGGATTCTCTCCTTTTCTCCGTCCGGGATCCGATACGCCGACAGCTCATCCAGCAGTTCCTCGATTCCCATGTCGTCACAGTCCTCGGTGAGCCCGCGGATCCGATCGAGATAGTCCTGCA
>JAZASH010000188.1:0-2163 GCA_036343395.1 Eubacterium sp.
GCGTGCAGTCCGCTCTCCGGTGTCACCTCAGCCGGATGGATATCCTCGCCGAGATAGTTAGTCAGCTTGGTCTCGTTGACATCGAGATCGCCGCGCAGGAAAACGATGACATACTCATCGTCCATATTCTTCTGATACATCACTGCCTTGCAGGACTGCTCGATCGGTGTCTTTAAAAATGCACAGACGTCCTCGATCGTCTGCTGTCCCGGCGTGTGAACCTTGGTCAGCGCCTCATCGGCACCGTTCTTTTCATTTTTAATGATGCTCTCAGCCGCCTCCATGTTGGCGCGATAATCGCAGGCCTCGTTCTCGCAGATCGCCAGAGAATCCTCGCCGACCGGCGTCAGCAGCATATACTCGTGTGCGATGGAGCCACCCATCATACCGCTGTCCGAAGCCACCGTGATGACCTCCGGCACACCGGCACGCGCAAAAATGCGGTTATACGCATCATAGACAACCTGATAATAACGCTCCAGATCCTCCTGCGAGGTGTGGAAAGAATACGCATCCTTCATCGTAAACTCACGCACACGGATCAGACCGGCACGCGGTCTCGCCTCGTCGCGGAACTTCGTCTGGATCTGATAGATCATAAACGGATAATTCTGGTAGCTGTTCGCATAGTCGCGTACGAGATGCACAGCCGCCTCCTCGTGCGTCATGCCGAGCAGCATCTTTGCGCCGTTACGATCGGTAAAACGCAACATCTCCGAGCCGATGCTCTCATAGCGGCCGGACTCCTCCCAGATCCCGGACGCCATCACGACCGGAAAGAGGACCTCCTGTCCGTCGATCGCATCCATCTCCTCGCGGATGATCTGCTCGATCTTCTGGCAGATCCTCTTGAGCGGCGGATACTGAGAATAGATTCCCTTTGCTATATCTTTCATATAACCACCGCGCATCATCAGCGCATGGCTGTCGATCACGCAGTCGGTCGGTTTTTCTTTAAAGCGGTCTCCCACCATCTTGTCAAGCTTCATTTTTCATGCTCCTTCACTGTAAATATAAGTAAACAACGCTTCTATCATACATTATTTAAAGTAAAAAGTCAACTGAGAAAAAGGCCACCGCGTTAAGCAGTGGCCTTACTTTTTCATAAATGTCGATTGCTTTTGATCGCCCGATTACTTCTTGGTCTTTGACTTGGAAGACTTGGACTTCTTCTTTGACTTTTTCTTGGACTTAACCTTGTCAATGAAGTACTCCTCTGCCTCACCACGGCTCATCTCAAGAGGAATAGCAACCTCTCCGAAGAGATTCTCCTGAGCCATATGGAGATAACGCTCATCAGACGTTGTCGCCTTTTTGCCCTTCTCCATACGCATCTGGTTGCGCTGATAAGAAGTCTTGATCAGCTTTACCCACTGACGGCAATCACAGGAACGGAGTGCGGCTTTGTAAACCTCCTCACGCTTCTTGTCATTCTCTACACTGAGAAGCTCGATGTCTTCCCACTCGTCCATCAGCTGCTTTACTTCGTTTTTGGAAATCACGGCACGCGTGATCACCTTGGTGCTATCTGTCGGTACAAACAACTTACTACCCGTCGAGTAAACCGGAACCAAAGTATAATAAATACGATCCGAATTGCTACCCGACATCGGCTCTACAGCCTCCACCTTACATACGCCGTCGTTCCCGTGAACAACATACTCTCCTACGCTAAACACTTCTAAAACCTACCTTTCCTGCAATAACACATATCCCGTTGAAACTCTTGTTTGGGAACCGCCGATGGAGTCGGGGCATCGTGCCGGAACCCAGCGCACACTTCACGCCATCCTAAAAAATCTGCTACAATAAATAGTATAACACATTTTCTACGAAAATAAAGAGTTTTTTCGCAAATTTTACAAATTTGTTAATTATTTAGTTAAATCGCTGAAAATTCAATGTATCTTTTGTCTATTCTGCACAAAAAAGAGTATCACACTAATTCCCAGCAGCAATCATAAACTTGATTTCAGCCTCTGCGGCCTTCTCGCCATCAACCGTCGCCAGCGCCTTACCAACCCCCATCGGTCCCTTGCACTTAATAATCTCGACCTCGAGCTTCAGCCGATCGCCCGGCACCACCTGCCGACGGAACTTCGCCTTATCAATCCCACCGAAAAATGCCAGCTTGCCTTTATTCTCCTCCATCGCGAGCACCGA
>JAZASH010000189.1:0-2138 GCA_036343395.1 Eubacterium sp.
AGTACTTTTCCCTTGAAAAATAAGGGCTTTTCAACGATATACCTCTACTGAATGAGCCATGGAAATGGACATCTCAAAGTATCCGGTACGAGAATAGAGGTGTTCTGGGTACACTAAGCAGAACGTCATTTATATTGTTCTGCATGGCCTTCATGTAACCCCTTCCCCTATGGCAGCGCACCTCCCGTGTCTACCAGGATCACCGCCGGTTTCCCACCGGGTCCTAACTTCCTTCGTCCTGCCTGTCCATATCCAGGGTGTCAGCGTAGCTTTCTTACAGGGTCGTGCCCTATGGAGAATATTCCTGCCGACTACTGGCTCATTCTTTTTTGTTGTTTGCTGACACCAGTTTCTGTTCACCAGCACCTTTCGGCGGACGTTTCCTGATAAACTTCTTCTGCTGCCACTCCCCAGGGGGAGCCGGTCACCTGCCTGTGGCCGGAACCGGATCACCAACTCCGGGTCAGGTACCCGGCTCCGGCCGCAGGCAGCAGTTTCACTCTCAATCATTTAAAATAACAAAGGGATGGATAAGGGTGGGGCGCGGGGGTGCGCGAAGCGCAGGGCCGCACGTGCCATTACCAAAATTACCAAAGTACAGGGGCTCTGGCTCAGACTGCGGCAGGGCGTCTGATGTCCTCCATCATTTTTTCCGCTTTATATGTCGCTCCGGTCTGCAGGATCAGGTAGAACACCCTGATCAGTTTGCATGCCACAGCGATCAGTGACTGCATCTTTTTTAATGGATTCCTGTCCCTTGTCGTGTAGTACCGATGGATCGATCTGAACTCCGGACTATGGCTCACCACACTCACCGCTGCTTCATACAGTACATATCTCAGCCGTTTTCTGCCGCGGTAACTGATGTGGCTTTCCCCCTTGTGTTTGCCGGACTGGCTCCTGACGATCGCATATCCGGCCAGTTTCTGGAGCTGCTTCGGGTCATCGAAACGCTTAATGTCCCCGACCTCCGCCACA
This sequence comes from Eubacterium sp., assembly GCA_036343395.1. Lineage (GTDB taxonomy): Bacteria > Bacillota > Clostridia > Lachnospirales > Lachnospiraceae > Eubacterium_F. The sequence continues at coordinate 979 of JAZASH010000189.1, forward strand.
AATCCGATCACGGTCTTTAATCCTATGCCCCTGATCTCCAGAAGCTTATCAACATACGGTACCTCCCCGATCTTTTCTTCGATCAGCGCCATCAGTTCCTTCTCTCTCGCTGTATATCTTTCATAATCAGCAAGCAGGATCCGGAGTTCTATCCTCGCTGCTTCCTGCGCTTCCCGGCTCCCGACGCTGTGCTCTGCCGCCGTTACCAGGGTCCTGGCCCTCTTTAATCCGACGCCTCTTAACTTTGCATCTCTCCAGATACGATTCACGCCGTCCACTCCGAGCTTCACAATATCTTCCGGCAGTGGTGCTTCTTTCAGGACCATCAGTCCGCTGACCGCACCGACATTCCCGTAAACGTCTTTATAATTGGGAAAATAGATGCTGAACCATCTTGCGATACGGTTTTTCAGACGGGTGATCTCGCTCCGGGCGAGTACCTGCAGCCCTGACAATGCCCTGATCTCCGCGTAGATACCGTCCGGTATATAAGGGTAAAAATATCGCCCCTCGTTTACCAGGCCTGCTATTACCTTAGGGTCCTTCCGGTCATTCTTGGAAGGATCGTTGTCATCCATTTCCTTCGACTTTTTGACATGATGGGGATTCACATGCACCGGCCTCATCCCTTTATCCTGCAGGAACTTCCCCAGGTTGAACCAGTAATGACCTGTCGGCTCCATGCCCGGTATTACCTTGTCCATCCCATGCTTTTCCTTCAGCTCCATGATCCAGGTCCGCAACGTCTCGAAACCTTCTTCCGTATTGCCGAATTCAAGCGGTTTCCTGGAAAATTCGTATCCCCGCCAGTTAAAAGCCCGTGCGAAGTGTGTTTCGCTCCCGACATCAATTCCAATAACTAAAGTTTTTTCTGTGATAGCTGTAATCTTTGCGTTCTGTGTGTTAAACTTCATATTAGATACCTCTCTGTTTTGTAATGGATTTGCCAACTTCCTAGGGTCAGCAAACTTTATATTACATTGAGGTATCTTTTCTTTCACCCACTTTCTTTTGAGTTCCTCTATTTAGATCTTACAGGAAGCTTTTTTTATAGTGGAAAAACAATGCTGCTGAATCAGCTGGCCCAGAGCCAGAACGGACCGGTGCTGTTTTTTTCAGCCGGACAGGATGACTGGCCGGCTTTTGTGCGTGCGGCGAAG
>JAZASH010000190.1:0-2123 GCA_036343395.1 Eubacterium sp.
ATGATCGTGCACCAGGGTGTTAAGGAAGTATTCCACTGGAGTCCCCTTGAGCCCCTCGTGCCCCTTTTTGTCCCGGAATGCGTAATAGATGTTCAGCTTATCGGAACAGATGACCACGTTCTTGATCTTCCCGTTATGGCGCACGCATGTCATGTCCGCGTACATCACTTTGCCTGCTGCAAGGCTTGCGAAAATGGCATCCTGTTCCGCCTTTGTCTTCCTCGCAAATTCCTCGTTTATCCCGCTGACCTTCCCGTGGGAAACACGGAGCAGGCCGTCCGTCATCTCTTCCAGGAATTCACAGGTCTTGTCGATGGAAACATTCAGGTGGTTCCTGAGCAGGAAGATCAGCGCCTTCACGCTCTCATCATAGTTGACTTCAAGCTGTACGCCCTTCGGGAACGGCGCGTGGTACTTCGCCCCGGTCTTCCTGTTCCTGTATACCTTTGCCCAGTAATCCGTTACAGCTACCTCGAAGCGGATCCCGATGACCTGCTTGTGGACTGTCGCGTTCGGGCCGGACACCTCGTAGAAATCGGGATTGTTTTTTATCTCGTCGGGAGCGTCAATAAATACGGGCTCTTCCGTGACCGGAAGCGCCTTCCTCCCGTGTCCCTCATGTCCGGGCTGGGCGCCTTCGTTCCGGTCGGTCTTCGGCCTGTTGTTGGGCACTTTGCCGCGGTAGGCGTCCTGTGAGGACGGGGTGGATGAATTCTGGAAGTTCTGGTCAACCTGTGCCTGGAGCTTCTGGTTTTTCTCCTTCTCGTCGTTCAGCTTTGCCCTTTCCGCAACCACCTCGTCGGTCTTGTCGCTGATCTTCTTTTTCTGCTCTGAGATCTTATCGTCTTTCTCCCGGAGCCTCTGTTCCATTTTTTCTATGGCACGCCCGGCTTTTGAAAGCCTGTCTTCATACTCTTTCTGTATGTCTTCATACACCTGGAACCACATTTCCCGGTTTGAGGAGATCTGCCTGGACAGCCGGGCGATCTCCCGGTCCTTCCTTTTGAGAAGGTGTTCGTAGTACCTGCGCTGCCGCTTCATCCCAAGTCGGAGTTTCCTGTGTTCTGCCCCGGATTCAAGGGACTTCACCCGTTGTTCCGCATGCCTGCAGCGGTATTGGAGCTGTGTGATCTTCTCATATGCCGCATTGGTCATGTTGTCGTCCCCTTCCGGAATAAGGTCTTACTTCATTGCCGCAGAAACCTGTGATTGTATCAGGGAGAGCACCTGTCTGTACTCTTCGATCTGCATCTTCAGGACGCTTATATCTTTTTCTGCTGCGTACAGCTGCGCCTGTGTTTTTTCAAGCTCCCTGCACTTGAGTTCATACAGGTTCCTGAAATCTTCGGTGCCGGTGTCCGGATTGTCTGCACCTGTCTGTTTTTTGGGCGGACGGCCACGCTTTCCTTTTGTTGAAATGATCTCACCTGTTTCCGGGTCAACCCTCCCCAGGTATTTTCGCACCGGACGGGATTGTTTCTTCTCCGGATCATAGACCGAAGTCTGGTCATATGCGTATGTTACGCCGCTTTGGTTTTTGTATGTAACGATTGGCATTTCCCCACCTCCTTGTCATATATTATAACATATGGCAAGAAGCATGTCAATGCTATATTGCCATATTTATATAAAAATATATGGCAACTATCTGATGACGCCGCACGTGTGAGCAGGGGTGGGATTGGAACGTAATGTATGCCGTAAACATAAGGGGGGTGGGCGAACAGGTGCGGCGTCAAAAAAGGCAAGCCTATGTATTCGGCTTGCCTTTTTTGATCATGTATTTGATTTACTCCTGGTCAGGGTGTGACTTGTAACGGTTCCCTTTTTAATGTCTCCTGTCGTCTCCGGGATCCCGGGTAAACATCACCAGGAATTCATCAGATCTCCTCCCAGGGGCCTTCCTTAATAACTTCTGTTGTCCCCGGGATCCTGCAGAGGATATAATTCCTTACAATGTCATAGTCCCCGTCCGGAATGAAAACAAGTCCCTTCCCGAATTTTGCCTCCAGCCGGATCTTTTCAGGAGTCAGGACGACCCGCTTCAGTTTATCGTACTCCATGACTCTTGTGCTTTTGCCTGTCCCGATCCTTATGTATTCGTCGTTCATCCAGTAAAATTC
>JAZASH010000191.1:0-2106 GCA_036343395.1 Eubacterium sp.
AATAGTATAATCGATTTTGAAAAAAATGGCAACATTAAAAAATATCAAGTAAAATGATTAAATTTAATCATTCCCTTTTTGATTTTCATGTGGTATGATGGTTGCATAAAAAACATCAATTTTGATGTTTTTTAATATCCATAACCGAATCATGCATCAAGAAAGGGGATATGTGAGCGATTTCGCTGACACTCCGGAATGAGAGGTAACTATGAAAGGATTTGAGAAATACGAACCGCCCTACTTCATGCCACCTGAGGTGACCTATGACTGGGTGAAGAAAAATGAGATTACAGAGCCGCCTGTCTGGTGTTCCGTGGATCTGCGTGACGGCAACCAGGCTCTGATCGAGCCGATGAGCCTGCAGGAGAAGCTGGACTACTTTGACCTCCTGGTTAAGGTCGGCTTTAAAGAGATCGAGGTCGGCTTCCCGGCTGCCTCGGATACCGAGTATGAGTTTATGCGTGCGCTGATCGATCAGAACAAGATCCCGGACGATGTGACCGTCCAGGTGCTGACTCAGGCGCGTGAACATATCATCCGAAAGACCTTTGAGGCGGTGAAGGGTGCACCGTGCGCTGTCGTGCATTTGTATAACTCTACTTCTGTCGCTCAGCGTGAGCAGGTCTTCAAAAAAGATAAAGATGAAATTAAGAAAATCGCCGTCGATGGAGCGATTCTTTTGAAAGAATTAGCTGACCAGACCGAGGGCAATTTCCGTTTCGAATACAGCCCGGAGAGTTTCCCGGGAACTGAGGTCGAGTATGCGGTTGAGGTTTGCAACGCCGTTCTCGACGTCTGGAAGCCGACACCGGACTGGAAGGTCATCATCAACATCCCCACGACGGTGGAGAATGCGATGCCTCATGTCTTCGCGTGTCAGCTGGAGTATGTACATAAGCACCTTAAGTATCGTGACAGCGTCGTTCTTTCCCTCCATCCGCACAATGACCGCGGCGAGGGTGTGGCAACTGCCGAGCTCGGTGTGCTGGCCGGTGCCGATCGTATCGAGGGGACGCTTTTCGGAAACGGCGAGCGTACCGGAAACGTCGATATCGTGACCATCGCGATGAATATGTATTCTCACGGCTACGATCCGGGACTGGATTTTTCCAATATGAAAGAGATCCGCGAGCGCTACGAGTCCTACACACGTATGACTGTGCCGCCTCGTCAGCCGTATGCCGGCGATCTCGTGTTTACCGCTTTTTCGGGCTCCCACCAGGATGCCATCGCCAAGGGCATGCAGTGGCGTGAGGACGGAAAGACCAATATGTGGTGCGTTCCGTATCTGCCGGTGGATCCCAAGGATGTCGGTCGTACCTACGATTCCGACGTCATCCGTATCAACTCGCAGTCCGGCAAGGGCGGTGTCAACTACACGCTCAAGCAGAACTTCGGTATTATCCTGCCGGAGGCGATGCGCGAGGAGGTCGGTTATCTGATGAAGAGCGTCTCCGACGAGGAGCATAAGGAGCTCTCACCGCAGTGGATCTACGATATTTTTGCCGACAATTACATCAACCCGACACCGGTGTTCCAGATCAACGAGTGCCATTTCCGTCAGGTAAACGGGATCATGGCATCCGTGACCATCACCTGTGGGGATAAGGATCGCATCGTCGACGCGGTCGGAAACGGTCGTCTCGATGCGGTCAGCAACACGATCAAGCAGTTTTTCGGGATCAGTTATCAGCTGACTTCCTATGAGGAGCACGCTCTGACACAGGGCTCCTCCTCCAAGGCGATCGCCTACGTGAGCATCACCTGTGACGGTGACGTGTTCTGGGGCGTCGGCATCCATGAGGATATCATCACGGCTTCGATCCACGCATTGACGGTCTGCGTCAACAAGCTGCCGGCGGTACGCAATAACGAAGAGTTCCGCGATGATCGTCTGATCCAGATGATGAACTATATTCAGGAGAATTACCGCTCCGTTACGCTGGAGGATATGGCCGAGTACATGCATCTTTCCGAGCCGTACATCAGTAAGTACATCCATGACAAGAGCGGCAAAACATTTAAAGAGCTTTTAACTGCTGTGCGTTTGAAGAAGGCAAGAACGCTTCTGAAAAATGGCACGATGAACGTCGAGAGTATCGC
>JAZASH010000192.1:0-2083 GCA_036343395.1 Eubacterium sp.
AAGTTTTTGAGGAGAATCCGATGAATCGTAACGAGTTTTTAGTCTGTAGAGAATATGCATCGATCGATCTGGCGTTTTCTCTTTATAATCTGCGCGAGATGCTGAGCGGCGAGCCGGATGAGGATGAGCCGGATCGACGCGCGCTGATCGGTGACACGGAGAGAGCGGAGTATGACCGCTTCGAGGCGCTCCTGCGGGAGTCGCTGCAGCTGTGTGATACGTCCGGGGATGTCCGGGAGCAGCTGCGGGTGCTGGCGGAGGATATCGAGCCGGCGCTGCGTGAGCTGAGGCGTGCGAATAAGGCGCGTATGGAGTTTTTTACCGCGCTGACGGATCGGTTTGTCGCGTATGAGTACGTGCTGAATCGCTGCGAGCTGCGGTATTCGCCGGAGAAAAATCTGGATGACTTTTTGAAGTCAAATCCCGAGGATGCATTTTTAAACCGGATGATCATGTACCTGACCAGGGACCGTGATCAAAAGGTGTTCGGGACCAAGCTGCAGTCCGTGATCGGGGAGATCCCGATTCAGATTACGAAAAATAAGCTTTTTGAGCGGATCGACGGGACTTTTTCTCTGTATCTGGACTCGGATGAGACCTCGCTGAATGAGCTGATCTATATGCTCCGCATGGCGGGTCTGGTGGCGCGTCCGGATGCGGAGGTGCTGGATGAGTATCCGCTGCTGAAGCAGACCCTGGCGGATTTCGATGAGACCGAGCTGATGACGATGACGGAGGAGCAGTACAATCACCTCCGTGATGAGGTCTTTACCCTGTCCGGGAAGCTGCAGTTTATCATGGATTATTACTGTGAGCTCCAGCGTTGTGCGAACGGTTTACTCTCGCTCTGTCTGGTGAGAAAGTGGCTGCCCGAGGAGGAGGATCTGCTCGGCGCGACGGAGAAGGGCGTGGTAGAGAGTTGTCTCGGCGAGCCGGATGAGGAGTGTCTGGTGCCGCTCGAGGGCCGGATCGAGGTTGTATCGGAGCGTCTGCAGCGTCAGATGGCGCAGGTCGAGGCACCGGATATGAATGGAGAAGAGGAAGAGGAGTATCTGGATATCGCCACGCTGGCGAGACTCCTTTCGAATAGTATGTTTGCGGATATCGATCCTCTGTTTGTCGAGTCGAAAAAGGTGACAAAGGAGATGATCCGCGAGAAAGAGGATGTATTTTTCGCAGAGCTGGCGGAGGCGATGAAGTCGTCGCAGAAGCCTGTGAAAAAGGCGATCATCGCCAAGGTGCTGGAGAAGCTGCCGCCGTTTTTGACGAGCCAGAGTGCGATCGAGGAGTATGTGCGCACCAATCTTTTCGGTTGTCGGGATAAGGCGGAGAAGTGTGCTGTGATGGCGATCTTGATCGAGATGATGGAGGATGCGTGAGCGGCTCATGGGAGCCCGTGAGTGGCGCATGGTGCATGCCGGGAGGTAAGGATGCTGTATTGGTACCGCGACCTGATGACGAGTAAAAAACTGCGATCAAAGACCGATAAGCACATTCATCGTGTGGAGCGGTATTATCGCGCGCTGCCCAAATCCAAGGTTTTCAGTGATAAGAAAAAGTGGTGGGAGCAGATCGTCGGCAAGAGGATCCCGTGGAAGGATTACACCGTCGTGATCAAGTCGCTCAATGAGTCGGATCTGTTTGATATCATGGCGACGCGGCAGTGGGTGTTTCGGGCCTATGAGAAGCGGGATATCTATGTGATCGGGCTGTTTACGTCCAAGGATGACGCGCTGGAGCAGATCGAGGCGATGCTGACGGAAGGTTACGAGGCCGACCCGGCGTACGACCCGCGCGCGGCCTTCAGTGACCCGGAGAGTTTTGATACGTACACCGACGAAGAAGTGGGTGCAGTAGCGCATAAAAGAAGGAAAAAATAGGCAGCCGGGCCGGGGAAGACGGTAAGGAGATGTGGCTGCAGAGAGAAGCCGGCAAGTGTGACAGAAGATAGAGGAGCGAGCCTGCGTATGACGGTAGTTCTATCTATATTGAAATGGATCGGAATTGTGCTGGGATGGTTCTTATTGGGACTCCTGGCGCTGGCTTTGCTTATCCTTTTGGTAGTACTTTTTGTGCCGTTTCG
>JAZASH010000193.1:0-2030 GCA_036343395.1 Eubacterium sp.
ATCACAGTTTTCTTTGTCTGCCACAGCGCATGTCGCGCAGCTGCCTTCACATCCGCCGTCAACAAGATCGTTTGCACAGGTCTGAATGCTCATCGCGTTCATGAACATAACAATGAGTCCAAGGATAAGGAACGCGCCCGGAGCCTTGACCAGCAGATCCATAGGCTTGTAGAAGGACGGCATGACCTGCACACCGCAGAGCGTTCCGGCACCGAACAGTTCGCGGAAGAACGCGATGGCAATGATACCGACCGTAAATCCGAGACCCATACCGATACCGTCCATTGCGGACTCTATCGGTCCGTTCTTGGAAGCGTACGCCTCGGCACGTCCGAGAATAATGCAGTTGACAACGATCAGCGGAATGTATACGCCGAGGGCATCATTGATAGCTACGAAGTATGCCTGCATAATCAGCTGTACGATCGTGACGAACGATGCCACGATGACGATGAAAGCCGGCAGACGCACCTCATCCGGAATAATATTGCGGACAAGGGAGATAACGATATTGGAAATGACCAGAACGGCGATCGTCGAGGCACCCATGCCGATGGCGTTCGTAACCGATGTTGTTACGGCCAGAGCCGGGCACATACCGAGCATCATGATAAAGACGGGGTTTTCTTTGACGATACCGTTGTAAATGCGTTCTGTATAATTATTCACAACTGCCCTCCTTACCCTGCGATCAGATAATTGTTGTAGAAGTCGATAGCTGCATTGACCGCATTGACGACAGCGCCGCTTGTCGTGGACGCGCCGGAGACGGAGTCGATCTCATTATCTGCTGTGGATCCGCCGGCCTTGTTGAGAGTAAAGCTGTCCACCTTAACGTTCGCGAACTGGGCTTTCCAGTCGTCTGTGTCGACGAGCATACCCATACCGGCTGTCTCAGTGAGAGTCGTGAAAGAGATGCCGATGACTGTTCCCTCAGTGTCGAAACCGACGGACAGGGCAATCTCGCCGTCATAGCCTTCCATGCTCGAGCAGTTGATCGCGTATCCGACGATATTGCCGGAAGCATCGACTGCCTGGACCGCCTCATTGATATAGGCTTTTCCGAAAGTGCCGTCAGCGTAATAGCCGGCTGCCTTCATCTCCTCGATCTGAGCGGTAACAGCATCATCATAAGCAAATGAATCAGCATCCGGAACAACTGCCTCATAAGCCTCAAGAGCCTTGGCCAGCTTGTTCTCGGCGATCTGATCCGCTGTCATCATATTGACGCCCGCAAGAGTGCCGCCGGCGACAACAGTGATGAGAGTGAGGACAATTGCCGAAGGCGGAATCGCGATGCCGCTCTTCTTCGGAGCGTTCATCTCCTCAACACTCGGAATTACGCTCGCGCCCTTCTTTCCGATGCCGAACGGCTGCGGAACCGGCATAAGGTCGATCAGCGGAACAGCGAGGTTAGCTATGATGATTGCGTATGTCGAGCTGTCAGCCATGCTGCCGAAGCATCTGAAGATTGCGGACAGGAATCCATACAGGCATCCGAAGATCAGCTGACCTGACCATGTCATCGGAGAAGTGACCGGGTCAGTCGCCATGAAGAACGCACCGAGCATGAAACCGCCGCCGACGAGATGAGCCGCGATGAACATCGGGTCCATGCCCTTCTCGCCGAATGCTGCCATGAAAATGATAAAGCTGACGATACTGGCTACCGGGATCTCCCAGCTGATCGTGTCGGAGACGATGAGCCAGATGCCGCCGATAATGATGCAGATCACGCTGGCACCGATGTGACCCATCTCAAGTCCGAGGAACATGCGGAGTACATTGACGTAACCGCCATTGCCAAGAACAGCAAGCGGTGTAGCGCCGGTAACTGCGTCATAACTGTAGTCTGTCATGACCTTGCCGAAAGAGATCAGCAGGAACGCGCGGCCTGCCAGAGCCGGGTTCATAAAGTTCTGGCCGAGACCTCCGAAGAAGCACTTGCCGAACAGGATGGCAAATATGCCGCCGGCTACCGGGCAGTAAAGCGGGACCGAAGGCGGCAGGCAGAGTGCCATAAGGAGACC
>JAZASH010000194.1:0-2029 GCA_036343395.1 Eubacterium sp.
CCCTCCGGTGTTTGGATGCAACAGCAGTCCCCCTGCCCGACATCGAGGTTGGTGATGTACAGACCATCCCGGGAAAACGAGGGAAGAATACCATCCGAGGTCACCGGAGTAATAAAGAGAAACAGATTGATCACGAACACGGCAAATGCCATGCCAACTTTCTTTTTTAGACGTAAACCAAGAAGTAAACCTAAATAATAGATCACGATCGATAAGAGGCTCCGATGGCCGATGATCAGCGTGTTATAAGGCAACATCACGACCAATTCACAGACCTGCTGATACCCACACAGGATCGCATAGATCATCCCGAAACAGATTCGGTATAGTCCACCGATAATTGCCATTCCACCGCCGAGTAAAGCCAGCCCCAGGAGCAGACTCAGCGCCGGTAATAATAATGTGTTTACCAGCACACTATACACCGCGATCTCATGGTAGCTCTGTACCAGGATCGGTAGCGTAACAAGCGTGATCCCCATGCTTCCCGACAGCACCTGAAACGCAAGTTTACAAAAACGATTTTGGAACTTTATACTCTCCCATCCCCGTACAAAAAACAAGATCCCGGCGACCGTCCCGTAGGATAATAAAAAGCCACTCTGATACAGCGAGTCAGGATGGCAGATCAGCTCAATCACAGCTGCCAGACAGAGCGAATTGAGCGCGTCGTAGTGCTCCCCCAGCAACCTGGCAAGCAGCACCAAAATCGTCATGATCACCGCACGCCTCGTCGGAAGTGAAAACCCGGTCAGCTGTCCGTATAAGACTAAAAGAACTCCGGTCACAATAGCGGAAACACGCATCGGCAGAATGTATTTTCTCAGCAGTTCAAAAAGACCGATCCCGATCAGAGACACATGCAGCCCGGAGATCGCCAGGACATGTGCCAATCCGTTTTCCCGGTACAGATCCGCCACGACTCTCGACAGACCGGACTTATCTCCCATCACCATCGCCGTGATCGTCCCGGCCTGCTCCTCCGGGAGCGCTTGATAGAAGGCGTCACGAAAAAAGCCTCTCACGTTATGCAGTAACATCGCTACGTGATCGACCCGGTCACTGACGATGGACACCTCCGAGGCAAACATCCTCGCATCGATCCCCAGTGAATGATAATAGGCAGCTTCATTGAATTGCCCGGGATTACCGGGCTTACGGAAGGAACGAACGTCCCCGTAGATAGATACAGTCTGACCGATCTGCAAATGAGAAAACGAGCATTTTTCCTCACTGTTAAACTTAGCCCCTGCCGGATAGACCAGCAGCGTTTCATCACCGGCTCTGCCGTCCGGCCACCGGACATCCTTCACGGTTAAAACCATGTCGTCTCCGCTTCCGGACATCGATCCGATACAGGCGGTGATCCGGATCCCGCTCTGATCCGGCGGACCCGTCTGATCCGGTGGATCGTATAAACACAGGATCCAACCAATGATCAATACTAATAATACCAAAATCGGTCTATGACTTAATGATATCGAGATTTCTCTCCAATGCTCTGTTAAAACCGTCTGTCTCCCCATAACGCTCCCTTACACCGCTGTTTATGGTGAACTGTACGCGGGAGATATTCGGCAGTTCACACAGCGTATCCACAATCGAGTAAACCGTCACATCACTGGTCACATTCGGTAATAAATCGGCGAACTCACGACTGAAATCCAGATAGCAGATATTATCGCGGATGGTAACGTTGTTCAGCACACTTCCCAGCGGGACGGTCCGTTTCAGATCGCCCACACCCAGGCCGGACAGCGACTCCGGACCCGCGATCAGCGAATCCACGAGAAGACTTGCCATCTTCTCGGCCGCCGGATAGGTGACCGTCGTATCAACCGCGATCAGCTTTTCTCCGGTACTGTCGCCGAAATACAACTTGACACTGCGGCTCTGCGGCTCACCGCGGTTACCGAGATCCTCAACAAAGGTGGTCTCATCCATCTGACCGACATTCTCTCCGCTGATCATCAGCGGCTGATCCTCGACATAAAAATCCACCTTATCGATCCTGTCGATCTGACACAGC
>JAZASH010000195.1:0-2026 GCA_036343395.1 Eubacterium sp.
AGCCTTCAACCGGCCAGAAGCGGCTGGAATCCGGTGTCAGCATTTCGTCACCGAGGACGATGTCGCCGTTTTCGTCAACGCCGAACTCAAACTTTGTATCAGCGATGATAATGCCTCTTGTGCGGGCATATTCAGCGCACTTCTTGTACAGTGCGATCGTGCAGTCGCGAAGATTTGCGGCATACTCCTCGCCCCTGCCCGGGAACTGCTTCTCAAGGACCTCAATACTTCTCTCATAAGAAATATTCTCATCGTGATCCCCGATCTCAGCCTTTGTGGACGGTGTGTAGATCGGCTCCGGCAGCTTGTCGCACTCGACAAGGCCTTCCGGCAGCTTAATGCCGCAGACTGTGCCGTCCTTCTTGTAGCTTGCCCAGCCGCTGCCCGTGATATAACCGCGGACGATGCACTCGACCGGGAGCATTGTGAGCTTCCTGCACAGCATACTGTTGCCCGTGAACTCCTCCTTGCGGAAGAATTCCGGCATATCCGCCGTGTCCACGCTGATCATGTGGTTCGGCAGAATGTCCTTCGTGTAATCGAACCAGAATTTGGACATCTGGGTCAGGACTGTACCCTTCTTAGTGACCTTATTCTTCAAGATAACATCGAACGCTGAAATTCTGTCTGTCGCGACCATAATCAGTTCATCGCCAATATCATAAATCTCACGAACCTTGCCTTCTTTAACCGGAGTGTATTCTTTCATCGTGCCTTCCTTTCATAAAAAGCATCAAAAACGTTAAATGCCTGCGGAGATTATTCACGATTCCCATATCTCCGCAGGCTCTTATCATAAATGTATTTTTGAAGTATTGCAATAGTTATTTTAAACCGCGTCCTCCTTCAGGGCTTCAATGATATTGTCATTTTTGATCCTGCCGGTACTAAGCATCATCGTAAGCCCGCCCACCGCGAAGACCGCAGCGATCACCGCGGCGTATATCAGCCAGTTGATCCGGAAGGAGTAGAGATTCCCGTCAAACGCGCTGTACATGAGATACGTGATCAGCAGCGACACAGGTATGCCGATGACAAGGGCCCGGAATCCGTAGAGGAAGGATTCGAGCCGGATCATCTTTTTGAACCCGCCGCTCGTCATGCCGACGGACCTGTACATTGCAAATTCTTTCCGGCGCAGAAGAATACCCGTTGATATCGTATTGACGATATTTGCAACTGCTATAAGTGTGAGCAGGGTTGCAAATCCATACATAGCCGTATTCATCATCATAGTGATCGTATTCATGATCCGGATCGTCCCCGTCATGTCCGCGCAGCTGTAATTGTGATACCCATCCTCCTCGAACACTTTATACAAAGCATCACAGAGCTCCTTCGGCTGCTCTGTCACTATGGCAAGATCCGCGCACAGTGTGTCTTCCGGTATCGTCATGACGGCTTTCCCGTAGTAGACGGAAGCCGGCGCATATACGGTGAGTGTGCCTTTGGGCGTCATCTTGAAAATGTAACTATTCTCATCATACTTTACAAAATCCCCGATCTCCACAGCGGGAGGAAATCCCTCCGTCTCATCGTAATGCAGACTCTGACCAAGAATTCCCTCATTGAAGACCGCGTCGGAATTCTTATCGTGGAAAAAACTGTTCAGAAGGACGCCGCGCAGTGTTCCGCCGAAATACCTCTCTTCGGGCAGGTCATTTGCAGCAAGCAGCTCCTTGAAGTCCGCGTCGTCGATCAGGACCAGGACCATTTCAGCCACATGCAGCTTTTCATATTCCGGGGTGAGGAAGGCAGGGTCTGCGATGTCAGCATTTGCAGTCGTATACTTCTGATCCGCCTTCTTCTCGAAGCGGAACTCGATCATGGCTCCCGAAAAGACCCGCTCCACTCCGTCCATCCGGGTCAGGGTCTCTCTCAGCTTCTCACTTTCTTTAAGCGAGCAGGAGGCCTCGACCTGGAACGGAAGATCAAAGTCGAACTGGTTCACCCTCTTTATGGAATCACAGAAAAAGCTGACAGTGAGGAACATGATGACGCTCACGGCGATTGTTGCCGTAATTAC
>JAZASH010000196.1:0-2002 GCA_036343395.1 Eubacterium sp.
CAACACAGCCGTTTCGGATGTCGGTGATGAAGGACTTCGGCGCGTTCACTTCACTGTAGGCGTTAACAGGATGCTCCGTCGGCTCCGGAGGCTCGTAGTCCGGCCCGTCCTGGGTCACAAAGGGGCCACCCATTGGGTTGCGAAAGCACAGAACGCTCCCGCCGCGCATACAGCAGGCAATGGACGCGCTGTAGCCGCCCTTTCCTTTGAGCGGACCGCCGTTCAAGCCGCAGCTGGTGGCCTCCACCATGGCGATACTGCCGTCCTCCGCAAAACGGATCGACTCCGCGACCGCCTGCCGGTTTTTCCACTTGCCGTTGGTCGTGCGATGATCGAAGACATACCACTGTCCTTTTACGCAGACCAGGCCGCCATGGCTGTTCCCCATGGGATAGGCGGCGTTCATCAGCTTTCGGCCCCGGTATCCGATGTCACTGGAGGAATGGATTGGCCCTTTGTGAATAAAGCCCTTGTCGGGGAAAAGGCTCATGGCATAGTTGAGGCCCGTGATGTCCGTTGCTGGGTAAACCAGGTAATACCAGCTTCCGATATGGCGGATGGAGGGACCTTCCCAGTAATTAGGCTTTTTGGCGTTGAAATCCGCCGGGAGAAGGATGGTGGGCTCAGATTTGATGGTCAGCATATCCCGCTCCAGCTCCATCACGAACAGCCCCACGATCTCATGTCCGAAGCGGCCGTTGGAGGGCTGCCCGCTCCCCACATAGAGATAGACGCGCCCATCATCATCCACCAAAACCGCCGGATCAAACACGAACCAGTCCTCCGCCCGGGAGCCGTAGACCCTGCCGTCCGGGAAACGCACATCGCCCAGATACGTATATTTTCCAGCCGGGGTATCGCACACGGCAACAGAAGTGACGGAGGAATTGGCAACCGAATAATACAGATAATAGCGCCCATCCGTCCCGCGGACCACGTCCGGCGCGTAATAGGACTTCCGGTCCGTGTTCCACGGGGTCTGTTCTTTTCGGAAAATGACTCCCTCGTAGCGCCAGTCGCTGAGATCGTCTTCCGGGGCTGACCAAGCCACATAGTCGTTGACGCAGTAGTCCTTGCTCCCGAAGCGGTCATGGCTGCCGAAGACATACAGTCTGCCGTCAAAAAGCCGGGGCTCCGCATCCGGGATATACTCCCAGCCGGGGAGATACGGGTTAAAGCATTGTTGTTTCAAAGCATAAATCCTTCCTTTTCATCGAGCTTTCAGTATGATAGAATAGGAAACAAGGGGGTGAAGGCTATGGAAAACGTGGTTCATTTATACTTCCGGGATATCGAGGAGGTCCGGGCGCAGGAGAGCGGCCAAATCGTAAACTATCTGCGCGATCACACCGTCGACCGGGATTACTTTTCCAAGCTCTCCGTTGCGACCAGTGTTCACACCCCGGAGGAATATCTCTTCTCCAACTACATGGACAGGCGTTCCTTCTGCCTGCACACCCCCGCCGAGAGCGGTTTTTTCCAGGAAACCTATATGCACAAGCACAATTTCTTCGAGCTGATGTACATCATGCGCGGAGAGGCCTCGGTCATGATCGAGGAGGAAGAAGTACGCTATTCGGCGGGGAATCTGTGTCTGCTGAACCGAAGCACCATGCACCGGGAAACCGACATGGCCTCCGCCGATATCCTCTATATCGGCATCGACCCCTCGCTCATCACGCAATGGCCGAAAGGGCTTGCTCAACCCTTCGGCTATAAAAGCATCCTCAACCGCTTTTTCAGCGAGAACCTGTCGGAGAGAGCGGCCTGCAAGCGGGACTATGTGGACTTTCAGCTCCTGGGCGAAGATCCGATCCCGCAGATCGCCGATGAGTTGATCCGAGCTTATTCCGAAAAGCGTGTGGGGTATCAGTTTGACATTTACTCGTCGCTGCTTCGGCTGTTTGCGGCACTGGAGAGCCCGGAGCTCTATCGGGCCGAGTACGTTTCCCTTGGCTACGGGAGGGAACTGATTACCCTCGAAAAGGCGAAAAAGCTGATC
>JAZASH010000197.1:0-1978 GCA_036343395.1 Eubacterium sp.
GATATCCGTTTGGACGTCTCAAACAGGTCCTTTTTCGCCTGTCCGATGGAGCCGTCCTTGTAGATCGGATGCGTCATCGTCGGTCCGATGTAGGAGTAGGCGAGCGTCACACAGCCGTCTGCCAGCACACCGGCCGCATCGAGCTGCCGGATCCACTCCTCCCAATCCTCACCGCCCATGACGGTGATCGTGTCTCGGATCTCGTCATCGGTCGCCACCGGGACGGTCACCTCGGTGATCTCGTTTGTCCGCAGGTCCAGAGTCCGGTTGGTATACGGCTTCCCGGTCGTTTTCAGCACGCTCGAGACTGCCTTTGACTCGCCCGTCGCCGGGTCTGTCACCGTGCGTCGCGGTGCTGCCAGTGAGTACACCACCAGGTCCACCTGACCGAAATCCTCGCGTATCGTATCGATCACCTGCTGCTTCATCTCATCGGAGAACCCGTCTCCGTTAAAGGACTTTGCATACAGGCCGTCAGCCTTTGCCTGTGCCTCAAAAGCCGCTGTGTTATACCAGCCGGCCGAGGCAGTACGATTCTTCTCCGGGCGACCTTCCTTCTCGAAAGCCACGCCGATCGTGGATGCCCCATAGCCGTACGCCACAGCGATGCGGCTCGCCAGTCCGTATCCGGTCGAGGATCCGATGACGAGGGCCTTTTTCGGGCCATCTACGCGGCCTTTTTCCTTTGCATGAGCAATCTGCCTACGAACACTTTCAGCGCACCCCTTCGGATGCGCTGTCGTGCAGATAAAGCCTTTTACCTTTGGTTCTACTACCATGTTTCGTTAACTCCTCCTCAATTCATCTCGATGATTTCGTCATCGTCGATCAGATGACCGGACTCATCGTAATACCGTCCGTCCTCACCGACGTAAACCCACTCGTAATCCATCTTTCTGCGGATGATGATCGCGGTGATCATGCCGATCAAAGCCACACCGAATCCGATCGCTGTCGGCAGGACCGGTGCGCGATCGCCGGTTTGCGGTGTACCGTCGATGATACCGTCGGTCTCGACAGAGAGACCGGACGAACGACCTCCGCCGCCACCGGATCCGCCCGAGGACGAACCACCGCCGCCGGAGCCACCGGAACCGCTTCCGGAGCCACCGGAGTCGGCGTGTCCACCACCGGATGAACTATTCTTCTTTACCTTCGAAGCATCGACATCCCGGTAAGCAAGCGCGTAAACCGAGAAGCGCGATGTACCGATCGTTATGGTATTTGCCGAACTGTCCTTATCCTCCAGCACGGTTGCCGAGCCCTTATGGACGCGAACAAATGCGAACTGGCGGACCTTTCCGGTCTTCGGCGAACGCCGGATCGATGCCGGGATCGTCACGGTCACAGAGATCGGACTCTTTGTCTGTGAGACCTGATGCTCCTCGCCGCTTCCGACCTTCTTCCACAGCGTGATATCGATGTACTGAGCTACCGTGTAGTCGCCGAGTGCCGCAATCACGAGCTCCTTATCCGCCTGACTCACGCTGCCGTCGATGTTGGCTACGCGGAGCTTGACGTTGGCATCCGAGCCCTCCTTCAGGACGTTTCGCTCGGACGAGCTCAGTACGTAGGATTTCAGTTCTTTATTGGTTGATGTAAATGTCGTCGCCGGCGCGCCGTCCACGAGCTGTACCTTCTTCGTCAGCGTACCTGCGTCACTATCCTCCGCATCGTCGGTATCATCCTGGATCATATCGTCATCCGGGTTGTAATACGGATCATCCTCGGCGCCTGTATCATCACCGCTCTCCTGCTGCAGCGTTACTCGCGCCGTCGTGAAGTGTCCGGCACAATCCTCGCCGACGATGAAGAAATTCTTTGTCGTCTGGTCGCATACCAACGGGATCTTCGCCTCGCCGTTTACGACCGGATACTGCGTACCGTTAACCGTTGCCGATGCCAAATACGCATCCTTGACGATGATCTCTTTCTTATTGGCTTTATATGTTGCCCCGTCAAAAATACCCTCGATCAC
>JAZASH010000198.1:0-1956 GCA_036343395.1 Eubacterium sp.
ATTCCAGAAGTTTCTCAGAGACAGGGATATCCTTCTTGTGACGGTCAACCCATACAGTGTGAAGAAATGTAAAGAGCTGGATGACAACAGTCCTGAGAAGAGTGATCTGAAGGATCCGAAGACGATCGCCGGCCTTGTCAGAGAGGGAAGGTACAGTACTCCCTATCTGCCGGAAGGTGTATACGCGGAGATCCGTGAGGCCCAGGTCTGCCGAGACCAGATCATGAAGCAACACGTGAGGCTGTCAAACCAGATACAGGGATGGCTGCAGAAATTCTTTCCTGAGTATCTGGAGTGTTATAAAGACTTTGATACGGCAAGCGGGATGATGGTGCTGGAGCACGCGCCGCTTCCTGAGGACATCATTAAACTCGGAGCAGGAGGCATCAACGAGCTCTGGAGAAATGCGAAGCTCCGTGCGGCGGGGATAAAGAGGGCAAAGACCCTGGTAGAAGCCGCACGGGGAAGCGTCGGATTATCCGGAGGGGAAGCCGCAAGGCTGGAGATCTGGTTTCTGGTCAATGATTATCAGATAAAGACGAAGCAGCTGGAACGGCTTGATGAATTCCTTGCAAAAGAGATCCTGAAGGTGCCGCATGTGGAGAAACTGCTCGCCATAAAAGGAGTAGGGCTGAGTACGGTTACCGGTTTTGTTGCGGATGTAGGTGATATCGGACGTTTCACTGATCCGAAACAGGTTCAGAAGCTTGCCGGGCTGGAGATCACAAAAGCCAGTTCAGGCAAGAAGAAAGGCCAGCCGTGTATCAGCAAGAGGGGCAGAAGAAGGCTGCGAAGGACGATGTACGAGTCAGCCAGGTCGCTGATCAGCTGGAATGAAGCGTTCTCAGAGGTGTTCATGTATTACCGATACAGAACGCGGAATCCTCTTGGCGGCATGCAGGCAAAGATAGCTGTGGCCTGCAAGGCAATCAGGATCTTCTACACGATCCTAAAAACGGGATGTGAGTTTGATGCGGAGAAACTTCGCAGAGATATCATACGCCCGGAAGCAGCATAAGTAACTGACAACCTGCACGAATGTACCAGTGAACGTCCGCCAGATTCGATTGGCGCTGGATTACAGGAGTGCTCTCTATAAGACAAAGCAGAGCGACGCCGCTAAAGCATATTGTGTAGGGCATGACCCTGATAAGGAGCAAGGGCGGCATCCCGCTATGGGTAGGCTGTACGAAGGAATTTAGGACTCCGAGCTGAGAAACACGGATGATCCTGTTAGACATGAGAGGTTAGCAGCCATAGGATGAACGGGAGACGGATCGCCTTTATAAGAGTGATGACGTTTTGATTCGTATACCCATTCGGCCGGAAAAGAAGCACTTCGCAACAGAGAAGATGCACTTTTCGCTCATAGATCTGTTTGTCAATGAACTATAGGCGTTCCAGAAAGTGCTTAAAACAGGCATCTTTTGTGGAATTTCAATAAGAAAGTATAGAGAGTAACTATATGACCAGAAGACAGCTGATGGAAAAGCGCAAGAAGCGCAAGAGACAAAAATTGATCTTGCGCACTGTGCGCATCGCGGGAGCGGCAGCGGCTGTGATCGCGCTTATATGTCTGATCACTTTCGTTATAGTACCGCATTTTAAGCCTGAGGAGGAAGAAACCACTGAGGTCGAATATGTATCAGGGGATACGGCTATCAGGCAGACAATATCCGATTCCGCTACCGGGCAGGACGGCTGGAACGTCGATGACAACGGGTGGTGGTACAAAAATCCGGATGACACACAGTATGTGAGCGGCTGGAAGACAATCGAAGGCCAGAGATATTATTTTATGGATGACGGTTATCTTGCGACCGGCTGGGTGAACACCGGTGATAATTCGGACGCTTTCTTTGATCCGAGCGGTATCCTTGATCCGACTGCAAAACAGAAGCTTGTAGCGCTGACGTACGATGACGGTCCGTCCCAGAATACCGGAAGAATTCTTGA
>JAZASH010000199.1:0-1954 GCA_036343395.1 Eubacterium sp.
ATGAAGGCCGCTTTCGATAAGAACTACGCCAAGCGTCTTGACGGCGACAACGTGAAAGACTGCAAGACCCGTTGGGAGATGGTCGAGGCGCTGCGCGAGGATATCCGTAGCTTCAAGCAGCAGAACGGCTGTGCGCGCATCGTCGTGCTCTGGGCCGCTTCCACCGAGATATACGTGCCCGTCGACGAGCAGGTGCACTACCGCCTGAGCGACCTCGAGGCCGCCATGAAGGCCGACGACCGTGCCCATATCGCTCCGTCGATGTGCTACGCCTACGCCGCCCTGAGTGAGGGTGCCCCCTTCATCATGGGTGCTCCTAACACCACCGTCGACATCCCCGCCATGTGGGAGTTGGCCGAGAAGACCCGTATGCCGATTGCCGGCAAGGACTTCAAGACCGGACAGACCCTCGTGAAGTCGGGCTTCGCCCCGATCATCGGCACCCGTTGCCTGGGACTCAGCGGCTGGTTCTCTACCAATATCCTCGGTAACCGCGACGGACTGGTACTCGACGAGCCCGCTAACTTCCGCACCAAGGAAGTGTCGAAGCTCTCCACTCTCGAGACTATCCTTAAGCCCGACGTACAGCCCGACCTCTACGGTCATGGCAATGACGAGGATACTCAGTACTATCATAAGGTACGAATCAACTACTATCCCCCGCGCAACGACAACAAGGAGGGATGGGACAATATCGATATCTTCGGATGGATGGGCTATCCCATGCAGATCAAGATCAACTTCCTCTGCCGCGATTCCATCCTCGCTGCGCCGCTCTGCCTCGATCTCTGTCTGCTGAGCGACCTGGCCGCCCGTGCCGGCCGTTACGGCACGCAGCGCTTCCTGTCGTTCTTCCTCAAGTCGCCCATGCACGACTACACGCAGGGCGAGGAGGCCGTGAACCATCTCTACCAGCAGTACACAATGCTGAAGAATGCCATCCGTGAGATGGGCGGCTACGAGGCCGACGAGGAGATTGACTAAGAATAATAAAAAAAATAAACAGGAGTAAATAGTAAACAATACAATTTTGTTGGAGAGGGGTGGACTCGTGAGAGCCTGCCCCTTTTTCTTTTTCTGTCGCTGAGCCAGTTGTGTTATTGGTGTCTGCTTTCGCGTTTCTCCGTTTGCAGCTGTTGTTTTTCCTGTATATTCTTGCGGGTCTCAGATAAAAAATGATGTTGATAAGAAAAAAAACGGCTCAAAACTTGTGTACTTCAATTGTTTTGAGTATATTTGCAAACGAGAAGAGAGATATTTGGAGTTTAGAAAATACTGTTAATAATACTTATTGTAAGATTAATGTTTACATTTCATGATTGATGAAAGGGCTGACTCGTGAGAGCCGGCCCCTTTTATTTATGCCCCTTGATCCCGTCGACGGCGGTCCCTGAGCCTGTCGAAGTGCAGCCCCCAAGCGGCCTCTATGATAATCCCTTCCTCCATGATCCTTGAGTGCCTCCTGCGCTTGTCGAAGGACAAGCCGAAGAGCGTGTACCCAACTCCTTCTCTCCGTTTTGTCCTAAAAAAGTGCCTAAAAAAGTGTTCGCCTAAAGTTGCAAACTAGAAAAACGAGGGGGCCTCTTTTGTTCCTTTTAGTCCCATTACAATGAACTTTTGGTCCACTCGGAATAGAGAAAGGCCCTACTCCGGGTACCCCCGCCTCTTTACAGTCAAAGAGATGATCTCCACAACCGTAAGGAATGGCACTTACGAGAGAAGGAGATAATCTCTTATAGGGTATAGGGATTATCTCTTTCGCTTGTAGAGCCTATCTCCATGGCTCTTGGAGATTATCTCTTTGAGGGAAAGATCCTGCCTTTTTTTTATGTTGCTTTAACTCGCATGTTATCAGGCAGATATGATATTTGTTCAAAACTTGCGTGTATGGGACTCATTTTGATGTTTATGACTTACATGCGAGTTATGAGGGGGCTGTTGTAAAAATATATCG
>JAZASH010000200.1:0-1936 GCA_036343395.1 Eubacterium sp.
CCCTTTCGTTTGCATCAATTTCGATTTTTCCTGGTTGAACAAAGCGCGTCCGGATTGCCGGTATATATGGGTTTTCAATCAGACCGCTTCTGTCCAGAGTGTAGCATGGATCCTCTGATAAATGTACTGTTTTATATGAGAAAGCCATGATGATTGCATCAGAAATAAGCCTTCGTAAGGCTTCACAGGATCCCTATTCAGTTTTAAAGTGTCAACAGAGCAGATGCGGTTCTGGCCGGAACAGAGATGGATCTGCACCTACAGGAATGATCTTTCCGCCACATGATGAGCACTTACAGACATCCTTGTTATAGAGAAGCCGGATGATCGCCGGTGCATCCAGATCCTTCAGCCGGGACAGATACTTTTTGCAGCCAAGAAGATTCCGGCACAGAGTGATCTTACGATTCTTGTTCCGTGAAGACAGAAGACCGTAGTGACGGATCCGCACGAACCTTTTTGGAGGGACATGCATCAGGAAGCGGCGGATGAATTCTTCACCGGTGATGGTGACTTCTTTCCATTGTCCCTGGTTTTTGTAGTCTTTGGCAGTAAAGGTAACCGTGCTGTCCGTCATGCTTTTAATACGGTAGTTGCTGATCGCGATCCGGTGTGTATACTTCCCGAGATATTTGATAACGGACTCCGCGCCATCAAACGGTTTCTTGCAGTAAGGGATCCATTCTTTGCTGTAACAGGAGTCCAGCAGTTCTTTGAACGCATAGTGGTTTTTAAAGCACTCCGCGCTGCCGTGGAATTCAAGTTTTCCGTCTTCCCAAAGGTGTTTCAGCTCCGCAAGATACTTGCCACGGAAAAGGCGCGAAACGACCCTGATAGGAAGGAAGAACTCTTCTCCGTTGTCTTTCCAATGGTTTTTGGAGTCAAGACCGCCGCCAAGGACAACGGCATGGATATGCGGATGGAAGTTCATCTCACTCCCCCAGGTATGGAGAATACAGATGTACCCGATATCCGCACCAAGATACTTGCTGTCTGAGGCCAGTTCCCGCAGTGTGTCAGATGAAGCGTGATAAAGGGCATCATACAGAAGCTTCTGGTTGCTATAGATTACCGGGTTCAGTTCCTCCGGGACAGTGAAGACTACGTGGAAGTATGGCGCATCCAGTACATCTTCCCGGCGGGCGTCCACCCACTTTTCCTTTGGAAATTCCTGGCACATGGGACAGCACCGGTCACGGCAGGAATTGTAATGAATAGAAATGCAGCCGCAATCCTCACACACACTGACGTTGACACCAAAAACACCTGTTTTGCAATTTCTGATGTGATAAGCTGCTTTTCGCTGAGCCGCGGAGAGCTCGTGAGTTTTTGTGTACTCAGGATAAAAGCGGTTGAACACATCCTGAATTGTACAGTCGGCGCTCATGCTTCACCGCCTCTATCGGGATCGTAAGGACTACGGATTCCAAGCAGACTCTTGTTGCTGACATGGATATATACTTCTGTAGACCTCGGGTCCACATGCCCGAGCAGTGCCTGAATATATTTAATGTCGACACCGTTCTCAAACAGATGGCTGGCAAAGCTGTGCCGGCAGCAATGACTGGTTACATGCTTCGTAATGCCGGCTCTGGATGCACTTTTCTTGAAATACTGATTGATGCTGTTCTTATCAAGATAAGTTCCGGTCCACGAGCTCGGGAAAAGGATATCTCGTGGTCTGCCGCACTGAAACCAGTATTCGGTCAGCAGATCGAGGTTGCGGTCAGAGAGGATTGTATATCGGTCCCTTCGGCTCTTGCTTTCGCGGACATGAATAGTTCTGTTGGTGCGGGATATATCATCATAATGAAGATGTACGACTTCCGACACTCTCAAGCCGGAAGAATACATGGTGGCGATGATCGCTTTGTGTTTAAGGTTAGGCGTATGATCAATAATGCTCTGTATTTCATCCCTTGACAGAACAGTAGGC
>JAZASH010000201.1:0-1890 GCA_036343395.1 Eubacterium sp.
CGAAACGTCCGGCTTCCCGGAATTGGCCGCGGAAGAGGGATTCATGGTCGTGGAGATGGAATGGCAGGGCGGAAACGGATACGTCCCCATGGGCCTTGATGGCATCGAGGCGGTCATCAGTGTCCTGCGGGAGAAGTATCCCCAGATTGATGGATCGAGGATCTATGCGGAAGGATTGTCTGCCGGCGCCATGACCAGCAATATGCTTGGTGTCCGCAAATCACACCTCTTTGCTGCCGTTGCCGGCCATTCCGGAGGCATTTTCTCCGGGAATGGACTCGGTTACTATGCCTATGGCTCTGAACCGTTGATGAATGAAGCCATTCAGAAACGGGGGCACGTGGAAGTCGGTTATTGTTCCGTTGTAGGCACTCACGATGATACGATCCGGTTCTTCGATCAAGACAACTGGGAAGGAAGTCCCTACCTCAATGTCTGGCGGATCTATGAGACGGTCAACGACATGCCCGTGACGGGCGACCTGGATTTCAGCGTGGATCCGACCTTCGGCTTCGCGCTTCGGGACAGGAAGCAGATTCACACGGGCAAGAGCGAGGACATCACCATCGAGTTCGGCCAGCTCTATAAGGATGAGAAACCCATGATCCGCCTGATGGTCATCGACCATTATGGGCATTGGAATTTCAAACCCGCCGCCCGGCTCATCTGGGACTTCTTCCGCCATTTTTCGCGTGACACGGAAACCAAGGAACTTCGTTATCAGCCTTCGAACTCCGTTCTCTAGTGCTTCCGCCAAAGTGTCCGCGCAGAATCATCCCTAGACTTCATATTTCGAGATTCACCTGCGGACACCACACGCTGCAAGGCCAGTGTACCCAAGACACCTGCGATAGACAGCCTCCAAGCCGTCTCCAGTGCGGACACTTTGACGGCTTCGCTTAAAAAATTTGCGCACATATCTTATTTTTTTTAAATATTCTCTTAATTTTATTAGGAGATATCATTTTTTTGTCTACCTTTGCTGTAGAAACCATCCTGAACGAACCATGAAACAGAGACTGACAGCCAAAGAAGAGGCCCTGATGAACATCTTTTGGGAAAAGGGTGATCTTTGTATCCGCGACCTGGTCGAGAGCCTTCCCGAACCCCGCCCCAATTATAAGACGGTGGCCACGCAGGTAGGATTTCTTGAGAACAAAGGATTCCTGCGGCGTCGGCCCGTCGCCAATACCTTCATCTATGAAGTGGCCATCACCGAGCGCCAGTACCGCGGCTCCACGGTTGGCGAAGTCGTGTCGCGTTACTACGGAAACTCTTATGCGAGCCTGGTATCCCAGTTCGTCGAAGAGAAGAAACTCGACGTCAATGAACTCAAGGCTTTGATTGAGCAGATAGAACACCAGAGATAATACGGAGACGATGACGGCACTTCTGATTTATATCGGGAAAGTCGCGCTGCTGCTGGTAGCGTTCTATCTGTTCTACAAGCTGTTGCTCAGCCGTGAAACATTCCATCGCCTCGGCCGGCTTGTCCTGATGGGCGCGTTGGTTCTCTCGGCGCTCCTCCCTTTCTGCATCATCACGGTACACCGGACGGAGATGATTCCCGCCGGAGAGTCAGCACTTGTTGCGCATGTTTCTGAATTTGAAATGCCGGCGGATGGCATGCGGAATCTGGATATGGCGACAACCGGTTCAGAAGCCTCTGACCTGACGGCACAAGCCGCAACTCCCAAAACTCCCTGGTGGCAATGGGCCTTGCTGGGCCTGTACGGCGCCGGTGTTATCGTCACGCTTTCACGCACGGCTTACTCGGCCTTGCAGGTATCCCGCCTGATCCGCGGCGGCGAACAGCATTACGATGCCGACGGAACGTCCATCATCGTCGTCGATCACGATCTGGCCCCCTTCAGCTGGATGCAGTGGATC
>JAZASH010000202.1:0-1890 GCA_036343395.1 Eubacterium sp.
GGCAGTATTGCCAGAGCCTTGTTTTTGAGGGGCTTTGGCAGTTATGCCTTCACGGTGCCGAAGCTCCTCCGCATACATAATTACAACCTGAATCCGTGAAACTCAGTGTTTTTATATAAGGGTTTACGATTCCAGTTCAAAGTCACAGAACTTTTTATGAAATCGTGCATCCCCTACAACGACGGGGCTCATCGAAGTCCCGGTATAAGCTGTTGTATCCTGAGAAATGGCGCACTAAAGAAACATAATCTACTTGCAGGATGCATTCTGTATCAGGCAAGCACAAGCTGCCTGTATAGATCCATAAAGGTATGGCGCCAGACATTGCTTCGGCCAAGTGCGAGCACTACCTGCCTGGCATGTTCCGTAACATGTCCGGCTATAAGGACCAGGTTGCTGATCACTGTCCGGATCCTGCGGCGTTTCACCGGGCGCTTTGTTTTTGGCGCACGCCGGCTTTTTAATGAATACTGACCGATGATCCGGAGGATGTTATATGCCAGGACTGTCAGCTCCAGCACCAGTTCGTTAGTATCAAACTTGCCGGAAGGCAGCCTTTCAACATCCATGTCGGTCTTTATCTCACTGTGGTACTGTTCGCTTTCGCCATGGGCATGGTACAGACCGATGATGTCATCATCAGAACAGCCCAGATTTGTCCAGAATGTGTTGACCTCGATGTCCGGCATGAGCAGGAACTGGCCGTGTTTGTCGATCGTACGCTCAATGACTTCGTAGACGATCCTCATGCAGATGCTCCTCTCCTCCCCATCGGAGATTTTATAGGAGACATCCTTCCAGCTGCTGCCGATATATACAGTCTTCCCGTCTCTGGGGTGACGGATGTCCTTACAGCATCCCTGCACTTTTTCGAGCCACTCATCCTTCTTCTCGGCCTTGCGGAGGTTCCTCTTGACGATGAACCAGGAACCGTCCTCGATCAGGATCCCCAGGTTTTCGGCGGCATCATTGCCGGAATCCATACGGATGAGCAGCGGCTTTTCAGTCAGCTGATGGGCCATGGCGAGAGTTTCCCGAAGAAATGCGGGTGTGCCTTTCTGGCTGTGCTGTTTTCCTTCCCGGAGTTCCGTATTGGCAAGAAAACCTTCTGAGCCGATATATGCCATCATAGGAGCATATCCATCAAAGCCTTTATAGGTTCTGGAGACACCCTCTTTGAATGTCTTCGAATTATCGAACGGTGTGACATCGAGGTCAAGAGGTACATTCCCGTTCTCCAGAGCAGTCGGCTCCACGCCGATCGTCTTGAACATAGTGATGTTAGCCTGCAGGATATCCTTCCTCAAAGAGCTGCCGATCATATCCATCCGCTGACGCAGTGTCTCAGAGGACGGGATCGCATAGGAGATCCCGAGTGCCGCTTTGAAATAATCAGGGTCGGCATGAAACTCACGGACAGAATCAAAGCTTGTTTTTCCCTGGCAGAGGAGTCCGATATATGTTAGCAGGATATCTCCGTTCTTGATCTGCGGCTGGGAACGCTTCTTATCAACAGCCATACGGTTGCTCCGCTTGACCAGGTCACTCTTCCCGAGTGCACCGCCTACAAGCGTAAGCCCGCTGGGAGTGATAAGACGCTCATTTGACAGTTCGACAACGATCCTCTTCATGTTCCATACCTCCGGTTTTGATGGTTCTATTGTACCAAAAACCGGGAAATAGAAGTGAAGAAACAATGTTTAAAACATCACCCATCAGGTGATCTTGTAACTATTAATAGAATTTCTCGAAACACCAGTGTTTTTCTGGGTTTCAGTATTCTTTAACAATTTGAGTTTCACTGATTAAGGTTTTATTTAATCTGCTATCTTTTATTTGATCTGCGCCAGATTTTCTGCTTTTCCGCCTCCTGGATCAGTCCGTCGCGGA
>JAZASH010000203.1:0-1883 GCA_036343395.1 Eubacterium sp.
CAGGCGGTGGTCCTACGTATGTCGGCGATACCGCAGGTCAGACTGATTTGCTCGTCACCTGGCTCTACAAGCTAACAATCGATCAGCAGTACTACAACCTCGGCGCAGTTATCGGTATCATGACCTTCGTCATACTGACGGTCATCACGCTCACTACTTACAGGAATTCCAGTTCCTATAAAAACGAGGAGGCGTTCATGTAATGAAAAATCAGTCTCATGAAAATAAGCGGAGTCCTCGCAAGAGGATAGTAAACTTTCTCGTACATGTTTTGCTGGCTGTGCTTGCACTCATCTGGGTGATGCCTATAGTGTGGATCGTCCTTACCAGCTTCCGCGCGGAGCCGGGCGCGTATACCAACACCTTCCTGCCGAAAAGCTACACACTTAATAATTATGTGAAGCTCCTGACGGACAGGAACGTCCTGAATTTCCCAAGGATGTTCAAGAACACGCTGATCATAGCTATCTGCAGCTGCTTAATCAGTACATCCTTTGTGCTGTCCGTTTCATACTCACTCAGCCGAATGAGATTCAGGATGCGTAAGCCGTACATGAATATGGCGATGATCCTGGGACTGTTCCCGGGCTTCATGACAATGATCGCGCAGTACTTCATTTTAAAGGCTATGGGTCTGACGGAAGGATCATCCATCAGGTTCGGTCTGATCATTGTCTACAGCGCGTGTACCGGTCTGGGCTTCCAGATATCGAAGGGCTTTTTCGACACGATTCCAAAAGCGGTCGACGAGGCGGCGGTCATCGACGGCGCTACACGATGGCAGATCTTTACCAAGATCACCATGCCGCTTTCCAAACCGATCATCATTTACACCGTCATGACCTCGTTCATTGCGCCGTGGGTAGATTTCATCTTTGCCAAAGTTTTGTGCAGAGCGAACGCTGACCAGTATACGGTCGCCATCGGCCTGTGGAACATGCTGCAGAAGGAGTATATCTATCAGTGGTACACGTGCTTCGCCGCAGGCGCAGTGCTGATCTCTGTACCTATCGCCATACTGTTCCTTTACCTGCAGAGGTTCTATGTCGAGGGTATGTCTGGAGCAGTCAAGGGATGATTGTCGGAACGGTGATAGGATGAAAACAATACAAAGAGCAGTATATGTGATCCTGTTATGCATGGTGCTGTGCATAACAGGATGCAGCCAAAGTCAAAAGACGGATCAGGCAGCGGGCGATGAAAAGCCGGCTGTCTCTTCCGATGCGGGTAATGCAGCGGGCAGCGAAGTGCCCGCTGCTTCTCATGTCCAGATGCTTGACTACAACAAAGACCTCACGCGGACGCTGACGGATGACAACTATCGCACAACATATGAGATATTTGTATATTCATTCTGTGATTCCAACGGGGACGGAATCGGGGACCTTAATGGCATTCGCTCCAAACTGGATTACATAGAGGATCTGGGATTCGACGCGATATGGCTGACGCCTGTACATCCGTCCATGACTTATCACAAGTATGATGTGGATGACTATTACGCGATCGATCCGGCCTTTGGCACAATGGAGGACTATGAGGCTTTACTCAAAGAGTGCCATGAGCGGGGCATCCGCGTGTATATGGATCTGGTACTCAACCACACGTCGGAAGACAATGCATGGTTTGCGGCTGCGTCGGATTATCTGCACGAACTGCCCTCCGGAGCAGAGCCGGACGTGTCTGATTGCAAATACTTCGATTACTATAACTTCAGCAGAGAGTCTTCCAGTGGCTATGCTCCTCTTGATGGTACTGACTGGTACTACGAGGCGAGATTCTGGTCTGAAATGCCGGACCTGAACCTTTCGAGCGAGGCTGTGAGAGGTGAGATCCGCGATATTTTGGCTTTCTGGCTGGGGAAAGGTGTTGACGGTTTCCGG
>JAZASH010000204.1:0-1872 GCA_036343395.1 Eubacterium sp.
GATGGATTTTCCGGCGCCGGTCTCTCCGCTTATAATGCTCAGGCCCTCTGGAAAGATGGTTTCCAGAGAGCCGATGAGAATATAGTTGGAGACGCGAAGGCTGCGGAGCATGGCCTTATTCTCCCTTATTGATGTCGATGGGGTTTTCGCTCTGAGCCTTGCGGTAGAAGAGGTCTCCGTTCTCAAATTCGGAGATGGCTACCAGCCATCTCAAGAAAGGACCGTGGAAGAAATCATTATCCCTGACGGAGAAAAACTATATGTGTCAAATCAATGGCGCGCGAAAAAACCGACAGACAACTTTTTCAGCTTTAAGGATATAGTTAATGCCATGGGCTGGGGAAAGATCGTTTAGACTCTCGTTGGGTCATATAAAAAGGGGCGAAGCTATCTTCGTCCCTTTTCTGATAATTAGTATTTTTCGTTACTGCTGGGATAGCTGTAGTGCCTCCAAATCTGCGGTGTTAGCGATAACGCCAATCACATAGTAATCATTCCTAAAAAGCCCATCATACCAGTGGCAGGTAATGGTAAGGACGTCATATACGAACTCGTCGGGATGGAACACCTGGATATATAGCGGTCCGCTGAACTGGTCGCTATATGTGTCCAGCGTCAGGTTGGAAATTCCGCTGCAAAGTGACCCCCTTCGTCCGTTTTCATAGTGACCCCCGTTGTACTTTCCGGATTTAGGTTGACTCAGATTGAGTCTATCCCTGATAGAAGTTGACTCTGGTTTACGTTATTACTGGTTTAGGTTGACTCCCGTCTTTTGGTTGTCTTTCCAGGTCTTATCCCGTTCAGGGGTTGACTGACGGCCGGAGGCCGGAGGGAGACCCCTGAACGATGGACAAAGGTAAACTATTTTCAGGGATTTCCAATGCCTGTTTCTCCCGGATAGCCCTCTCGCGATAACTGATCCAGTGTTTCTTGATTTCACCTTCACAGAAGGCCGCCTCGGCTGGCGTCATCATATCGATGCTCATATGAGGCCTCTCGTTGTTGTAGAAGTCTACGGCATGAGCGACCGCGGCAACGACTTCAGCAATGCGGGAGAAACGTATATCCTTGAACAGTTCATTCTTCATCGTATTGTTAATGCGTTCCGCCTGGGCATTATCTTTGGGATCTCCGGATTCCGTCATGCTGATCTGGATGTGATTGTCGTTCAGTAGCTTTATGTAGTCGGAACTTGCATACTGGCACCCTCGGTCGGAATGGTGGATGAGTTCGATGTCTTTCTTCCCGCTTATACGTTTTAGCGCCATCTTAAGCGCCTTGAGCGGATAGGCGGTCTCTAGCGTAGGACCCACGCTCCAGCCGACGATTTCCTCTGTATAGGCATCCAGGATGAGCGAAAGATAGCAGAAGAAGTAGTGCCAAGCATCCTCCCAGATGGTGATGTATGTAATGTCGCTCACCCACAACTGGTCGGGGGCTGTTGGAATAAAGTCCTTTACAAGGTTGGGGTATGTGGGAAGTCCATGTGACGAGTCCGTCGTCCGCGGCTTCCGCACCTTCATGCGGACTTTCAGGTTGTGCTCGTTGATGATATCCACAAACCTGTCGCGCCCGAGGGGGTCATTACCCTTGAAGTCTCGCCTGTACATATGCCAGAGCTTCACCCCTCCTATCCCGGGATCCTTGGTCCGGACGTGTTTGATGTATTCCAACGCAAAGGCATCCCTTGCCGCTTGGGCCAGGACCCTTGATTCATCATGTTTGTAATACGCCTGCTTCGTCACGCCAAACAGCTCGCAAAGATGCTGAACCTCATATCGTTTGGGGTTCCTTGCGCGCAGGTTGTCTACTGCTTGGCGCCAGCTTTTTTTCTGATCTGGATGTTGAACTTGGCCTCGGCGACATTGATGA
>JAZASH010000205.1:0-1870 GCA_036343395.1 Eubacterium sp.
AAAGTGATTGTAGCAGGAAAATTGTCAGGTGTCAATATCTAATTTAGAATTTGAAGTTTCTCCTGATCAATGTTCATTGACAGTTCAGACAGGCATTGTAGCAGATTATAATAGAAGACTCCTTGACTTTTCGGGGGCTTATCAGTATAATCCATAAATACATTGCGGGCATAGGCGCACTTAGTGCGCCCATTTGCCATTATGATAGAAATAAGTGGAGGCGAATAAAGATGGCTGACGTTAATCCTGGAAAGAAAAATATCCTGACATATGCCGGACTCAAAAAGCTCGAGGACGAGCTCTTTGACCTGAAGGTTAATCAGAGAAAGGCAATTTCCGAGAAAATTAAAGAGGCACGTGAACAGGGCGACCTTTCCGAGAACGCTGAATACGATGCTGCCAAGGACGAGCAGAGAGACATCGAGGCGCGTATCGAGGAGATCGAAAAAATCCTGAAGAACGCGGAAGTCTTCGTTGAGGAAGAGGCAAGCACCAACGCGATCAACGTCGGCTGCAAGGTCGTGATCCATGACATCGAATATGATGAGGATCTTGAATTCGCCATCGTCGGCTCCACAGAAGCCAACAGCCTTAAGGGGAAGATTTCCAACGAATCTCCGCTCGGCCGCGCACTCATCGGCGCGACAAAGGATCAGGTCGTCACGGTCGAAATGCCGAATGGACTGACCAGCCAGTATAAAGTCCTTGATATCACAAGAAACGTGTAATTCATCGGCCGCGGTCCCATGAGGCATAGAGACCGCGGCTTTTTCATTAATAGCGTCAATAAACCGGCTTGACAAAACGCATACAAGCCTCAGGAGGAGAATGAAAAATGGCACAGAATCAGAGTAAGCAGCAGGGACAGGCTAAGGAGCCGGATCTTAACCAGCTTCGCAAGGTCCGCAGAGAAAAGTTGGCGGAGCTTGTCGCTGAAGGTAAGAATCCATTTGAGATCGTGACCTACGATCAGACACAGCACTCGCAGGAAATCAAGGACAACTACGCGGCTTTTGAAGGCAAGGAAGTCTCCGTCGCCGGCCGTCTCATGTCAAAGCGTGTCATGGGCAAGGCCTCTTTCGGTCACATCCAGGACCTTCAGGGCACCATCCAGATCTATGCGTCCCGCGATGACCTCGGTGAGGACTACAAAGCATTCAAGAGACTCGACATCGGCGACATCATCGGCGTAAAGGGCATCGTGTTCACGACAAAGATGGGCGAGATTTCCATTCACGCGAAGGAAGTCACTCTTCTGTCCAAGTCCCTCCAGATTCTTCCGGAGAAGTATCACGGTCTGACCAACACCGACCTTCGCTATCGTCAGCGCTATGTCGACCTCATCATGAACCCGGAATCCAAGGATGTATTCGTTAAGCGTTCCCAGATCATCTCCGCGATCCGCCGTTATCTCGATGAGCGCGGATTCATGGAGGTCGAGACTCCGATGCTGGTTGAAAATGCCGGCGGCGCCGCAGCCCGCCCCTTCACCACGCATTTCAATGCCCTGAATGAGGACAAGAAGCTTAGAATCTCTCTCGAGCTCTACTTAAAGCGCCTGATCGTCGGCGGTCTTGAGAGAGTCTACGAGATCGGCCGCGTCTTCCGCAACGAGGGTCTCGATATAAAGCACAATCCGGAATTCACTCTGATGGAGCTCTATCAGGCTTACACAGATTACGAAGGCATGATGAGACTCACTGAGGACATGTACAGGACGGTCGCCCAGGAAGTTCTCGGAACGACCACTCTTAATTACAAGGGCAAGGTGATCGACCTCGGAAAGCCGTTCGAGCGCATCACCATGACAGAAGCGGTCAAGAAGTATTCCGGCGTCGATTTCGACGAGGTGAAGACACTGGAAGAAGCC
>JAZASH010000206.1:0-1868 GCA_036343395.1 Eubacterium sp.
GCATTTGCGCTCAGCGATGTCGATGATGTAGACGCGTTCATAGTCATTGTCCAGGAACGTGGCAAGCATACCTTCCATGACTTTTTTCTTCATGGTTTTAACATCAATTTTTTTCATGAGGTTTCCTCCGTGTACAATACCTGTATTTTCGTTCTTATTATACCTCAGTGTGGGTGTTTTGCAAATACAGGTGTGGATGGTCGAAATTGGATTTGTAAATGCTTTACTTTACTATTCTCCTTTTTTGTTTTATTCTAATATCAACCAATTCTTTCGACTCATTATCTTAGAGAAACTATCTCCGGCTGAAAACGTTTTGTCAGAACTCATTCCCTTAGAGGCAGGGGCTCTCCGACCGAGAGCGTTCTGTCAGGACTCACTCACAAAATGGCGGAGCCTCTCCCGCCAGGACCGTTTTTGAGTTTTCGCACCTGAAAGAAGCGGTTTCTCCGCTGAGTCATATGGTTTTTGGAGGATGCATATGGAATACAATAATGAAATCCGGCAGGAGCTTCCACCCAGCTGCGTCGTCGGCATCGGCGCGTCGGCGGGCGGCCTTGAGGCTCTGCAGCAGTTCCTGACATTTCTGCCCGGAAACACGGGGATGTCTTTCGTCATAATTCAGCATCTTGCCCCGGACCACAAGTCGTTACTCACTGATATTTTGGGCAAATACACCTCCATGCCGGTCATCGAAGCCCGCGACGGCATGCAGGTACGGCGCAATCATATTTACATGATCCCGCCGCGCTATAATCTTGAAATCACTCTGGATATACTTCACCTGACGGAGTACAACCACACGAAGATCAATCACCCGATCGATGTCTTTTTCCGCTCACTTGCCCGGGCCTATGAGAATCGGGCCGTGGCTATCATTTTGTCCGGCACAGGTTCGGATGGCACAAATGGTATCCGCTCCATCAAAGAGCAAAACGGCGTCATCATCGTCCAGTCACCCGAGAGCGCAAAGTTCGACGGCATGCCCCGCAACGCGATTGCCACAGGTTTCGTCGACATCGTGCAGGCCCCGGACGCGATTGCCCGCGAGATGGCCCACATCTCGGCATCTCTGGTCGACGCGACGAGCAAGCTCCAGCTGACGGATGAGGATCTTCTCTCGCAGGTATTCTCGATTCTGAAGAATATCACGAATACAAATTATACCTATTATAAACAGACGACGATCCTGCGCAGGATCGAGCGAAGACTGGTGGTCACTCACAATCGGAATCTCCGGGAGTATGTGACTTACCTGAAGAATAATCCCGAGGAAGCCAGGGTCCTGGCCAAGGAAGTACTGATCGGAGTCACGAGTTTCTTCCGTGACGCTGATTATTTTGAGGTGCTCAAAGAGAGAGTCATTAAGACTCTGGTCATGAATGCAGGCCAGAGCGACCAGATCCGCGTCTGGGTCGCGGGCTGCTCCACCGGTGAGGAAGCCTACTCGATCGCCATCCTCTTCATGGAAGTCATGGAGGAGCTGGGAGAGAGACGGGATATAAAGATATTTGCGACAGACCTCGATTCCGATTCGATCGCGGCCGCCGGCAAGGGCGTCTACGGCGACAATATAATAGAAGATGTTAGTGTGCAGCGCCTGTCCCGCTACTTTGCGCGCAAGGGGAATACCTATGTAGTCAGACATGATTTGCGGAAGATGATTGTATTTGCACAGCACAACGTATTCCAGGACCCGCCGTTCGGAAAGCTCGACCTCATCAGCTGCAGAAATCTGCTGATTTATTTCCAGACAGTGCTGCAGCGGAATCTTTTCGGCATTTTCCATATGGCACTGAACGATCGCGGCTACCTCTTCCTCGGCCGTTCCGAATCCGTCATCAATTACGACGACGTGTTCCGCGTCC
>JAZASH010000207.1:0-1852 GCA_036343395.1 Eubacterium sp.
CCATCTTAAGGCGGTCCTGCGGAGACAGAGCATCCATACCGACCATCTTAACGATCTCGTTCAGGGAGTCCTCATCCTGTAGGAGGGACATCAGCTTCTGACGTGTGCTCATCCAGTCAGGAGCAACATTCTCATCGAACCATGGGCCGATGGAATCGAGATACAGACTGTAGGATGTCAGCCAGTTGATAGCCGGGAAATGTCTCTGGTGCGCAAGGTCAGCGTCAAGACCCCAGAAAACTTTGACGATACGCAGTGTCGCCTGGGATACCGGCTCGGAAATATCACCGCCCGGAGGAGAAACAGCGCCGATCGCGGAAAGCTGGCCGCGGCGGCCTTCTTTTCCGAGGGAGATGACATCGCCTGCACGCTCGTAGAACTGAGCAAGTCTGGATGCAAGGTAAGCCGGGTAACCTTCTTCACCGGGCATTTCCTCAAGACGTCCGGACATCTCGCGGAGAGCCTCAGCCCAGCGGGATGTTGAATCGGCCATCAGCGCTACGGAGTAGCCCATGTCGCGGAAGTACTCAGCCATTGTGATACCGGTGTAGATGGATGCCTCGCGGGCCGCGACCGGCATGTCTGATGTATTGGCGATAAGAACGGTTCTCTTCATCAGGGACTCGCCTGTCTTCGGGTCCTTCAGTTCCGGGAACTCGTTCAGAACGTCTGTCATCTCGTTGCCGCGCTCGCCGCAGCCGATATAGATGACGATGTCAGCCTCTGCCCACTTAGCCAGCTGATGCTGGATGACCGTCTTGCCTGAGCCGAACGGACCCGGAACAGCCGCTACACCTCCCTTGGCGATCGGGAAGAATCCGTCTACGACACGCTGACCTGTGATGAGCGGTTTCGACGGCGGCAGCTTTGTCTTATAGGGGCGTCCGCGGCGGACCGGCCACTTCTGCATGAGAGTGAGTTCTCTGTCACCGTCCTTTGTCTCAACGACGTAAACAGTATCCTCAACGTTGAACTCGCCCTCTTTAATTGACTTGATCGTGCCCTTTACTCCGTAGGGCACCATAATTTTCTGTGTGACGACAGAGGTCTCCTCGACGGTACCGACGACATCGCCGGCTTCCACTTCATCGCCGACCTTAGCTGTAGCCACAAAGTTCCACTTTTTACTTCTGTCCAGGGAGTCGACTTCGACACCGCGGGCAAGGTTGTTCGTTCCCGTCTTCTCCATGATGGCATTCAGCGGTCTCTGAATACCGTCGTAGATGGATCCGATGAGGCCCGGGCCGAGCTCAACGGAAAGGGGAACGTTCATAGATTCTACCGGCTCACCGGGGCCGAGTCCGGAGGTCTCCTCGTAGACCTGTACGGATGCCTCGTCACCGTGCATTTCAATAATCTCGCCGATAAGGCGCTGCTTGCTGACTCGGACGACGTCGAACATGTTCGCGTCGCGCATGCCTTCAGCAATGACAAGCGGTCCGGCAACTTTCTTAATTGTGCCTGTGCTCAATTTGGTTTTCCTCCTCTAAATAGCCTGAATCAGTAAGATATCTTGCGGGCTTTTGCCTGCCTCGTCTGCTATTCATTACCAAACAGGATATCCGATCCGACAGCCTGCTCTACGCTTCCTTTGACTCGGGCGATCCCTTCTCCGGTATTGCCGAAGACTCCCGGGATCAGTATGATTGCCGGTGTGACCCGCTCCTCGTACTTTGCCCGCTCTTTTTTAAGTAATTCCCCGGTATGCTCCGTCATATATATGACACCGTATCCGTTGTCCGCCAGCCTTTTCAGAAGTTTGGCGCCCTCCTCGATATCGGTGACAGTGAACGTCTCAAGTCCGAGTGCTCTGAAACCGTAGATACTGTCACGATCGCCCATGACTGCTATC
>JAZASH010000208.1:0-1823 GCA_036343395.1 Eubacterium sp.
CTCAAGGAGGACCTGTAATTCAGACCGGTCATGTGCCGGATCCCATGAATCATAGACTACAATTTTGGAGGACAAAACCATGAAAGTGTTAGTAATAAACTGCGGCAGCTCATCGCTGAAGTATCAGCTGATCGACTCAGAGACCGAGGAGGCGCTGGCTGTCGGCCTGTGTGAGCGTATCGGTATCGACGGAAGACTGAACCACACCCCGAAAAAGACCGGAGAGAAGGTTGTGATCGAGCGTGATATGCCGGATCACGAGGTGGCGATCGGCATGGTGATCGATGCGCTGATCGATCCGGAGCACGGTGTGATCTCGTCCCTCGAAGAGATCGATGCGATCGGACACCGCCTGGTACACGGTGGTGAGAAGTTCACCAAATCCGTGATCATCGATGACGAGGTGATCAAGGGAGTCGAGGAGGTCAGCCCGCTGGCTCCGCTCCATAACCCGGCCAATCTGATCGGTGTACGTGCCTGCGAGGCAAAGCTTCCGGGCGTGCCGAATGTGGGTGTTTTTGATACGGCATTCCATCAGACGATGGAGCCGGTTGCTTTTATGTACGGCCTGCCGTATGAGTATTACGAAAAATACCAGGTTCGCCGTTACGGCTTCCACGGAACCAGTCACAGCTTCGTTTCCAAGCGTGCGACCGAGATCCTGGGACTCGACCCGAACAACTCCAAGATCATTGTTTGCCACCTGGGGAACGGCTCCAGTGTATCGGCGATCAAAAACGGTAAGGTCGTGGATACGAGTATGGGCATGACCCCGATGGAGGGTCTGATCATGGGAACGCGTTGCGGAGACATGGATCCTACCATCGTAGAATACCTGGCACACAGCCTGAATAAGTCCCTCGAGGAGGTTATGACCATCCTCAACAAGGAGTCCGGCGTATACGGACTGTCCGGTGGGGTATCCAGTGACTTCCGTGATCTCGAGGCGGCTGCCAATGACGGAAATAAAAAGGCTGAGCTGGCGATCGAGGTGTTCAGCTATCGCACAGCGAAGTACATCGGTGCTTACATCGCTTCTCTGAACGGTGTTGATGCCATCGCATTTACGGCCGGTCTCGGTGAGAACAACGGCGTTGTCCGCGACCAGATCATGGCACATTTCGGATACATGGGCATCACGATCGATCCGGAGAAGAATAAGATCCGCGGTGAGGAGACCGTGATCTCCACACCGGATTCCAAGGTGAAGGTTATCGTCGTTCCGACGAATGAAGAGCTGGCGATCTGCCGCGAGACAGTAGCGCTGGTCGGATGAGCAAAGCAAAGGAGCACAGGTGACTGTGCTCTTTTCAAATCCATAAAACGCAAATAGCTTGGGAGGTTATTATGCAATACAAAAGAAAGGGAATGAATCGTCGATTGGCACTGGCGCTGATCGTCTCATTGGTCCTGGGGATCCAGACACCGCCTGTGATCACGGCCCATGCAGACACCAAGCCGGTGACCGTCAAGTCAAAGATCGAGCTCAGCAAATCTAAGCTGACGGTCTATGTCGGTAAGACAAAAAAACTGACCATGGAGAACGCCGATAAAAAGGTCTCCTGGTCGATGGATGCCAATGCGGACAGTCTGATCACGTTCAAAAAGACCACGGATCAGACAGTCACGATCAAGGGTCTGAAAAAGGGTGAGGTAACGGTTTTCGGTACGATCGAAGGAAAGACGTATTCCTGCGTCGTAAAGGTGAAGAAGGCGGCAGCGACGGCTACGCCTGCGGTCACCGCCACACCGAAGGCAACGGCTACGCCGAAGACGACCAAGAAGCCGAAAGCAACCGCGACAGCCAAGCCGAAGGCCACCGC
>JAZASH010000209.1:0-1822 GCA_036343395.1 Eubacterium sp.
CTATCGAGAGCGGTAAGGCAGTCCGTCCTGACCTTCACCTCGGTATCTGCGGCGAGCACGGCGGCGACCCGACATCCGTAGAGTTCTGCGATGAGATCGGCCTTGACTACGTATCCTGCTCACCTTTCCGTGTACCGATCGCAAGACTTGCTGCTGCACAGGCTGCAATCAAGCACAAGGGCTAATTTAAGGATTAACATTAAGTTATAAGATATGCCCGGAGCGAGTTGCTTCGGGCATATTTCTATTTCAATTAATCCATTAGGTATATCATCAGTAACTTTGATGAACCGGCTCTCTTGCCGGTTTTATTTTGTGTGGCCGAAAACCATATTTAGACAATTTCTTCCATTTGTCCTAAATGTGCAATCTGTTACGTCTAACCCGAAGCGGTTTATGCTATACTCCACGATAGAAAATGGTTGATGGCAGCGGAAGGGAGGGCTGTTTTTGAAGATCGATCCGACAGTAAAAAAAGAGACAATATATGTATGTGTTGTCACTCTGATACTCAGCATGCTGATGGAATCGGTATTCCTGATCTTAAGGCAGTGGCATCTTACTGTTCTGTTCGGAAATCTTGTAGGAGCAGGCACAGGCATCCTTAATTTCTTCCTTCTGGGCCTGTCTGTTCAAAAAGCAGTCAAAAACGAGGAAACGAGGGCAAAAGAGATCCTTCGTGCATCCCATGCCCTGA
Organism: Eubacterium sp.; assembly: GCA_036343395.1. Lineage (GTDB taxonomy): Bacteria > Bacillota > Clostridia > Lachnospirales > Lachnospiraceae > Eubacterium_F. Next base: position 698 of record JAZASH010000209.1, read on the forward strand.
GATACGCGCTAATGGTTATTCTTGTACTGATAGCCATACTTATCCCGTCCGTATTTAATATGTGGGCTACCCTGATATCCCTGCTTTTCGCGACCATCGCTGTCTATACGAGAGCAATATTCAATAAAGATAAGAAAACCGGTACAGCTTCTGCGCCGGCTGCTGCAGATAATGCTGATAACGGAGGGGACGGGGAAGAATGAGCATAGTGTTCCTTATTCTCAGCATCCTCTCGATGGCGGCCGCCATAGCCGTTAAGGTTATGTTTGTCCCTGCATCTGACGGTATCGACATATCGGGTGCACATGTATTCTTTACCATCAAAATGCCGATACAGGATCTCCCGATAACTGAAGCACAGGTCAATTCCTGGTGTGTGATCCTTGCAGTTCTGTTCCTGTGCCTTTTTCTTACGACAGGTCTAAAGACACGTAACATATCCATAAGGCAGATGGTCGCGGAATGGATCGTGGAGAAGGTGACAGGTCTTGTAAGGACAAACATGGGAGAATACTTTGAAGGTTTTGCTCCTTTTATAGCCGCGATCTTAGGATTATCAGGTTTTTCGAGCCTCTCATCGCTTTTGGGACTCTTCCCGCCGACATCCGACATCAATATCATCGCCGGCTGGGCAATACTGGTATTCTTCCTAATCACATACTATAAGATGAAGGCCGGCCCCTGGATCTATCTTAAGAGTTTCGGTCAGCCACAGCCTCTCCTGGCTCCTCTTAATATCATCAGTGAGGTTGCCACTCCGATATCCATGGCATTCAGACATTACGGAAATGTCTTATCCGGTTCGATAATTTCGGTGCTCATAGCAGTGGGACTCACCAAATTGTCTAACAGCCTGTTCTCATTCCTGCCGGGAGCACTTGCCGACTTCCCTTATCTGAGGATCGGTATTCCGGCTGTACTGTCGATTTATTTTGATCTGTTCTCAGGATGTCTCCAGGCGTTTATCTTCGCCATTCTTACCATGCTGTATGTGGCAGGCGGTTTTCCTGCTGAGGAATATGCCGCAAGGAAAAAGAGAAGACAGGAACGCGCTGCAGCCAAAGCCGCACGTTCACAGACCGCTGGAAAGCATGCGGATAATTAATATATAAACAACATACGGAG
>JAZASH010000210.1:0-1813 GCA_036343395.1 Eubacterium sp.
AGGGATGGGTTGGAAACAGATCAACTGGAAGGCTGCCGGTCAATTCCTGCTGCTGGCAGTGCCTTTCACGGCGCTGGGTGCATTGGGTTTCGCCAAGTTCCCGAAAGGGCCCATGACCATTATCCTCTGCGTTTTCCTCATCGTGTTTGCCATCTTGAAACTGCGGGGAAAGATGACCCTTCCGCACAAGCCGGCCACGATGATTGTCGGCGGCGGCGTGACCGGGCTCATCAACGGCCTTCTGGGTATTTCCGGACCTCTCAGCAGTGCCGTATTCCTTTCTCTGGACCTCGCCCCGGTAAGCTATATCGCAAGCGAAGCCACTGCCGCCTCGGTGATGCATATCGTCAAAGCGATTGTCTATGGCAAACTGAACCTGATGAGCGGTAATATCCTGCTGAGCGGTCTGATGATAGGCGCCGCCATGATGCTCGGGAATTTCATAGCCATGCGCTGTATCCGTAATGTCAACCGGAAACGCTATCAGAAGATCGTAGCAGGCGTGATGATTGCCGTCAGCCTCTGGCTGATCGTCTCCAATATCCACTGATAAATCGGAATTTGAATCGCTTTCGTCCATCTCCTTCAAACCTTCCAGACACGGAAAAAGAAAACGCAGCCCCTATTTTTTGTTCAGGCGGATTTCTTCGTGATAGAAATAGTTGACGATGACCGGTTTTCCGGGCTTGCTTCGGCCGTAGGGAAGATCGTTTCTCAGATACGGGAAATCATTCTCTGAACAGATTTGCTTCACCTGAGCCTCCAGGGCCTGCCAATAGTCGCGCTTCCCTTTGTTATAGATTTCTTCGTATAGCGGAACAAGCTGCGGGTATTTGTCGGCGATGTACCGCATGATATCGCCCTTGAACTGGCCACGGAGATTGAGGTTTTCCAACCAGATGAGGTCGGCCTGGTCCTTTGCCCGATCGATAATGGCCGGAACATCCGTGATGCCGGGGAAGATAGGGGAGACGAAGCACACCGTGCGGATGCCCTCGTCATGGAAGGTCTTCATGGCAGACAGGCGCCGTTCAATGCTGGGGGCATCGTCCATGTCGTCCTTGAAAGCCTCGTCCAGGGTGTTGACCGACCAGGATACCGTCACTTTTGGGAAAGTCTTCAGCAGGTCGATGTCCCGCAGGACCAGGTCCGACTTGGTGGTGACCATGATCTCTGCCGATGTCCCCCTGAGTTGTTCCAGCAGCATCCGGGTGCGCCTGTACGTAGCCTCGTGCTCGTTGTAGCCGTCGGTGACGGAGCCGATGACGATGCGCTGCCCGTCGTATTTGTGCGGATCGGTGATGCGCGGCCAGTTTTTTACATCCAGGAACGTGCCCCACTTTTCCGTATGACCGGTAAAACGCTTCATGAAAGAGGCGTAACAGTATCGGCAAGCATGCGGACAACCCACATAAGGATTGACGGAGTATCCTCCCACGGGCAGGGAGGATTTGGTCATGACGGTCTTGACGTCCTTGTAGGCCAGCGTAGTGACGGTCGCCATGATTACCAGTTAAGAGGTTCCTGGAGGATATTCCCGTCCGTCATGGGACTGTCGGCTTCTCCAAAGGCATTTGCCTTGTACTGGATGCAAAGCATTGTCAGGTTCTCTTTGCCGTTGTTCTTCAGGGCCCGCTTTCCGTCAGGCGATACACGGATTACAGTACCCTCACGTACCGGGAAGATTTCTCCATCGACTTGATACAGTCCTTCACCCTTGATGATGATGTAAAGTTCCTCATGTGTCTTGTGCGTGTGGAGGAAACCGCTGTCCTGGCCGGGAACGAGCGTCTGGAAGCTTAACTCGCTGCCC
>JAZASH010000211.1:0-1807 GCA_036343395.1 Eubacterium sp.
ACAACATCCTGAGCATCGACGAGATGGGCTTCCGGCACAGCAGCCGGAAGTTCCACACTGAGCTTTCCGAGAGGTGATCCGATGGGCCGCAGGGTAAGTATCGACGGTCTGGCTGATGCCGTCATGCAGGAACTGGACAATTATGCGGATACCACTGCCGACGGCGTGAAGGCTGCTGTAAAGAAGGCGGCCAATACTGTGAAAAAAGAGATCTCGGCGGGAGCTCCGGAACGGACCGGCCGCTACGCCAAAAGCTGGCGGACCAAAACCACGAAGGAAAGCTCCTCCGCTCTGGAGATTACTGTGTATTCCCCGACAAGGTATATGCTGGCGCATCTGCTGGAGCACGGGCACGCCATGCGTAATGGCGGCCGGGTTGCCGCAAGGGTGCACATCGCGCCCGCCGAGCAGGACGGTATCGAGGAACTGGAAGAAGAGATCGGGAGGACGCTTCGTCATGGATAATCTCATAAGCATCATGGAGGAGATCGGCATTCCGTTCGCCTACGACCATTTCGCCGAGGGTGAGTCCCCGGAGCCGCCCTTCATCTGTTTTCTCTGTCCCGGCAGCGACAATTTTGCTGCGGACGGCTGGGCATATTTCAAGGTCGATACGGTTCATATTGAACTGTACACCGATGAAAAGAACCCGGGAATCGAATCCCGCGTTGAGGCCGTGCTGGACAGGCGCGGCATTTTCTTTGAAAAGACCGAGGTCTGGATCGAGAGCGAACGGCTCTACGAAGTCCTTTATTCATTTGAGTTGGAGGTAAAAACCAATGAGCAATAAGGTGAAATACAACCTGAAAAACGTTCACGCCGCGAAGCTCACGACCGAGGTCGTGGAAGGCGTGACCACGTATTCCTATGCGACGCCCCTGGCTATCCCCGGTGCGGTCAGTCTGTCTCTGGATGCCGAGGGCGACAGCTCTCCGTTCTACGCCGATGGCATTGTGTATTTCCGCACCTATGCCAACAACGGCTATAGCGGCGATCTGGAGATCGCGCTCATCCCGGAGTGGTTCCGCACGGAGATCCTGAAGGAGCTTCTGGACAACAATGGTGTGCTGGTCGAAAGGGCTGACAATACCGAGAGCGTGAAGTTCGCGCTGCTTTTCGAGTTTGATGGCGACGAGCACGGCATCCGGCATGTGCTGTATAACTGCGCTGCCTCCCGTCCGAGCATTGAGTCTCAGACCAAGGAGGAGACGATCGAGCCGAGGACGGAGACGCTGAACCTGACCGCTGACCCCCGTGAAGACGGTCTGGTCAAGAGCCGCACCGGTGACACCACGGACGCTGAAGTTTATGACGGCTGGTACGAGTCCGTGTATGTTCCCGCCGCTGCTGAGCCCGCGGAAGAGACGACGGAGGAATAAGCCATGCAGGAAAAAACTGTCCTGATCAGCTGCAAGGAGGTGCGGTTCCGCTCCTCCGCCGCGATTCCTCGCCTCTACCGCATCAAGTTCAAACGGGACATTTTCAAGGATCTCTCCAAGCTGGAGGCTTCCTATAAGGGCAAGACCGATGACGGTGAGGAACTGCAGATCGAGGATCTGGAGATTTTCGAGAATGTGGCCTATATCATGGCCTGGCATGCCGATCCCACCATCCCCGGCACCATTGAGGAATGGCTCGATGAATTTGAGATGTTCAGCATCTACCAGGTGCTCCCGGAGATCCTTGAACTCTGGGGCGCGAATCTGGTGACAGACATCGAATCTAAAAAAAACACAGTCCCAGCGCCCGGGAAATAACGACGCCGCTTTTTCTTCTCCGATGTCTGGAGATCGGGCTGTCCATGACG
>JAZASH010000212.1:0-1805 GCA_036343395.1 Eubacterium sp.
AATAAGCCGGAGAGGAGAAGTTGAACATTTCGGAAATGTCCACGAAACTGAGGCTCCTATCTCTCAACTGGCGGGAAATATCAAGGACTGTGAACCGGTTGATCCACCAGTTGGCCGAATTGCCCGTGATGGACTTGCTGATTTCGGAAAGGTACTTCGGAGCAATGCAAAGTTCGGAAGCATAGTAGGTTACCTCCCGGTTTTTCCGGTAATCTCCCCGCTCCAGCATGGCGATGAAACGGGACATGGTCAAAGCGGCCTGAGATTGGATTTCAGAAGTGTCTCCGCCGATGCGGGCGTGGAAATCGAAAAAATCCAGGATCAGCGTCTGCACCGTGCTCAGCATCAGGTCGTCGTGGAAATGGTGCCAGACCATCAGCCGGCGGCGGCCCACTTCTTCAAAGTCACGCCGACACCGCTCGAATTCCTCATCGGTCAGGTGCATCACCGGATTCTGTGCCAAGGAAAGGGAGCCGCGCATCCCGTAATTATTGTTGGGAGTTGCTTTCTCGATGAAGACCGGGTCGATGTAAATGACTTCCACCCTGAAATCGTCCGTACATTGGATATCACCCACCAACTGCGTGGCTCGGATGATGGTGCAGTCCCTTTCCCGGATGGTAAAAGAATCCCCGTTGTAGTTGATCTCGCAAGAGCCGGCGAGACACAGGATATGCGCCAGGTGCAGCGCCACCTCGCCTTCGCCGATTCCCTCCAGCGAGTTCCGTATGATTACTTCCCGGGTCATATGGTCAAGTCGGACCTGAAACCATGCCATCCAAAGTTAATGTTTTTCCGACATTTTGACACGATAATCCGAAAAAATCAATAGTTCCGATCCCGCTGTTCTTCCGACCTTTGCATCAGGATTAAAATCTACCAGCCATGCAATACACAACCCTTTCCAACGGCATTCAGATGCCCCTTCTCGGCTACGGCGTATTCCAAGTCCCTCCGCAGGAAGCGGAGCGCTGCGTGGCCGATGCCCTTTCCGTCGGTTATCGCCTTATTGACACCGCCCAAGCCTATAACAACGAAGAAGGCGTGGGTGCCGCCATCGCGAAATCCGGTATATCTCGTGAGGATATTTTCCTGGTGACCAAAGTATGGATAAGCAACAACGGCGAGGCCAAGGCCGCTGCCTCCATCGATGAGAGTCTGCGCAAACTGCAGACGGACTACATCGACCTCCTGCTCATCCACCAGGCCTATGGCGACGTTTTCGGCTCCTGGCGGGCAATGGAGAAAGCGTATAACAACGGGAAAGTGCGGGCCATTGGCGTGAGCAACTTCCAGGCGGCGCGTTTCTTCGACTTCGCGCATTATGTCGATATCAAGCCGATGGTGAACCAACTACAGTGCAACGTGTTGGTACAGCAGACCGGCATCGAGCCCATCCTGGCAGAGACCGATACCCGCCTCATGGCCTGGGGACCGCTCGGCGGCCAGGGTGTGGACGGTATCGTGAAGAACGAGACGCTCGCCGCCATCGGCGCCAAGTATGGAAAATCCGCCGCCCAGGTGGCCCTCCGCTGGCTCACGGAGTGCGGCATCGTCGCTATTCCCAAGTCCTCCCACAAAGAACGTATGGCGCAGAACTTCAACATCTTCGATTTTACCCTCACTGCGGACGAGATGCAACTGATTGCCACGCTCAACGAGCACGACGAGGGACTGATCAACTTCCAGGACCCGCAGTTCGTAAAATACCTGATCGAGACTTACGGGTAAACTGAGACCCGCGGACATCAAAAACGGACGATGCCAAGAAAGCACCGTCCGTTTTTCGTTTCAAACAAACACTA
>JAZASH010000213.1:0-1786 GCA_036343395.1 Eubacterium sp.
ATTATCAGAAACGCCCCTGTCCGGATCTCGTCGCCTGTGCAGCAACCATACTGGATCAGATGTTAGAAGAAATAAAAAGCGCCAATCCGATGTGAATTGGCGCTTTGTTTTTTGTAGACTGTCTTACTCTTCCCGTCCCTCGACCGTAGCCTTCAGAGACTGGATACTCTTCAGCACGTCATCGGTCTCGCCGGAAATAGCGTCGGAGTTCGATGCGATCTCCTGCAGCGTATCGGTAACCTCCTGAACGGCACGGTTGACATCGTTCTGAGAGGACTCGATAGAACTGACGATGCTCGTGATCAGGTTGACAGAAGCCGTCAACTCCTCTGCCGATGCGCCGAGATCCGCGCTGACTTCCGAGTAGTAGGAAGCATCTCTGTCGTAATCGTTTGCCAGAGTCTCGAGACCCTCGTAATCCTTCATAACCTTTGAATCAATAAACTCGAGGATGCTGTTGCTCTCGCCGGAAAGCGCCTCAACGCTGGCAATCACCTTATCGGTCAGGTCATTAACCTTATCAATCTCATTGCTGGTGCTCTGTGCCAGTGTACCAATCTCACTTGCCACTACCGCGAAGCCCTTACCGGTCTCACCGGCTCTGGCTGCCTCGATGGAGGCGTTCAATGCGAGAAGGTTGGTCTGGTTTGCGATCGCCTGGATCGACTGTGATACACCGACGATCTCTGAAATGATCTTGGCACCTTCGATCGCCTTCTCCAGCTTCTCACGGCTCTCCTGTGTGATAGCCATCGCACTGTTTTTATTGCGAATGATACTCGGAACCATCTCCTGCACGTTGGTCTGGATATCATGTGCTTTGCTCGCCATCTCCTGTGCTTCGTTAGCAAGCTTATCAACCGCTACGCTAACCTCGCTACAGGTCATACTGATATTCTGAATACTCTCCGTCTGCGTGTCGACACTGGCTCCGGTTTTCTCCATTGCCGTGCTGATGGTGCTGATCTCGTCATTCATCTCACCGATCTTATCATGGGCATCGCTCATCATGCTCTCGATCATCGTAGACTCATCACGCGTACGATCGATCGTGGCCAGGAAGCGATCCTGCAGAACACCGATCAGGTGACGCACACGGTTGACCTCTTTCATGTTCTTGATCTTTGTCTCATCGTCGATCAGGTTATCGATAACAAACTGCTCCATCTCTTCCATCGGACGCAGGCTCTTCTTAACCATGAAAAACATCAGGATGATCACCGTTGCAAGCGCTGTAACCGTAATTGCGGCACTTATAATAAGTAACAGATTCAGCGGGCCGGTAACGGTGCTGTAGAATGCAGCGATACCGAATACCCAGTTTGCGCTCTCAACCACGCCGGTTGAAAAATAGGTCTTTGTATCATCGTAGTCTGTCGCCGTGATAACCGCAGACCCCGGAGCAGAAACGATCGGTGCTACATCCGGCAGCACCTGGGATACGGATGTCGCTACATCCTCACCCGGCATCCAGGCAGAATTCGGATGGATAACATAGTTTCCGGTAGAGTCTACCAGGTAACCATACGTACCGTCCTCGTTCGCGGCATCGTTGGTGATCTGTGCGATCGTATCCAGCGTATAATCCGCACCGATAACACCCCACAACTGATCATTGAAATAAATCGGAGTCGCCACCGTCACGCACATACCGCCGATCAGGACGTCCATATACGGATCGGTAACGATGGTGCCCTTAGCCTCCTTAGCGGCCTTATACCATCCGCGGGCGGTCGGATCGTAGTCCGGATCCGTCGTCGCGTTTGGATCGAGCTGCAGGAACTCC
>JAZASH010000214.1:0-1786 GCA_036343395.1 Eubacterium sp.
ATTATCAGAAACGCCCCTGTCCGGATCTCGTCGCCTGTGCAGCAACCATACTGGATCAGATGTTAGAAGAAATAAAAAGCGCCAATCCGATGTGAATTGGCGCTTTGTTTTTTGTAGACTGTCTTACTCTTCCCGTCCCTCAACCGTAGCCTTCAAAGACTGAATGCTCTTCAATACGTCATCCGCCTCGCCGGAAATCGTATCGGAGTTTGCTGCGATATCCTGCAGCGTATCCGTAACTTCCTGCACGGCGCGATTGACGTCGTTCTGAGAGGACTCGATCGAGCTGACGATACTTGTGATCAGGTTGACAGAAGCGGTCAACTCCTCGGCAGATGCGCCGAGATCCGCGCTGACCTCCGAATAGTAGGAAGCGTCTCTGTCGTAATCGTTTGCCAGAGTCTCGAGTCCTACGTAATCCTTCATAACCTTTGAATCGATAAACTCGAGAATACTGTTGCTCTCACCGGAGAGCGCCTCAACGCTGGCGATCACTTTATCTGTCAGGTCGTTGACCTTATCAATCTCGTTGCTTGTACTCTGCGCCAAAGTACCGATCTCGCTTGCCACTACCGCGAAGCCCTTACCGGTCTCACCGGCTCTGGCTGCCTCGATGGAAGCGTTCAATGCGAGAAGGTTGGTCTGGTTGGCGATAGCCTGAATCGACTGGGATACGCCGACGATCTCTTCGATGATCTTGGCGCCCTCGATCGCCTTCTCCAACTTCTCCCGGCTCTCCTGGGTGATAGCCATCGCGCTGTTCTTGTTGCGGATGATGTTCGGAACCATCTCCTGAACGTTGGCCTGGATATCATGCGCTTTTGTTGCCATCTCCTGAGCCTCGTTGGCAAGCTTATCAACCGCCACGCTAACCTCGCTGCAGGTTGTGCTGATGTTCTGAATGCTGGCCGTCTGCGTGTCTACGCTGGCGCCGGTCTTCTCCATTGCCGAACTGATGGTGCTGATCTCATCATTCATCTCACCGATCTTCTCATGCGCGTCACTCATCATGCTCTCGATCATCGTAGACTCATCACGCGTACGGTCAATCGTAATCAGGAATCGATCCTGCAGAACGCCGATCAGATGACGAACTCTGTCGACCTCTTTCATGGTCTTGATCTGCGTCTCGTCTTCGATCAGGTTATCGATAACAAACTGCTCCATCTCCTCCATCGGGCGAAGATTTTTCTTCACCATAAGGAGCATCAGGACAATAACCAGCGCAAGCGCTGAAACCGTAATCAGGATACTGATAATGAGCAACAGGTTCAGCGGGCCGGAAACGGTGCTGTAGAAGGCCGCAATACCGAATACCCAGTTCGCGCTCTTAACCACGCCGGTTGAAAAATACGTTGTCGCATCATCATAATCCGTAGCCCTGATAACTTCCGATCCCGGCGCAGAGATGATCGGGCTTACATCCGGAAGTACCTGCGATACCGCAGTCGCTACATCCTCACCCGGCATCCATGCGGAATTTGGATGGATAACGTAGTTTCCGGCAGAATCTACGAGATAACCATAGGTTCCGTCTTCATTAGCCGCATCGTTGGTGATCTGTGCGATCGTATCCAGCGTATAATCGGCACCGATAACACCCCACAACTGATCATTGAAATAAATCGGAGTCGCCACCGTCACACACATACCGCCGATCAGGACGTCCATATACGGATCGGTAACGATGGTGCCCTTAGCCTCCTTAGCGGCCTTATACCATCCGCGGGCGGTCGGATCGTAGTCCGGATCCGTCGTCGCGTTTGGATCGAGCTGCAGGAACTCC
>JAZASH010000215.1:0-1738 GCA_036343395.1 Eubacterium sp.
AACATATCGATCCCAGATTGGCATATCGGGATTGATCGTCGCAAGCATTTTGCTGGAAAACGATGCTTCAATATTCCCGGTGGCTTCGTACATCGTTTTGATGATGAACTCGAAAGAAGGATATCCAATCGTTGTCTGTCTTTCTCCAACACGCTGTAACAGTCTAGTGACGGACAAAACCATCCAATGAATGACCGGTGAAATTGCTGTTGTTCAGTCTCTTGTATTGATAATTCATCCCATGTAAATGGCAAGGTTCTTGACTTCACAGCCCTTGTCCGTGTAGTAGGCAAGCATTTCCGGCATCTTCTTCAAGTCATAGCTGGTGACGCAGTCGGAGATGACATGCACGGCATATCCGGCCTTTGTCATGTTGAAGCAGGTGGATTTCACACAGGCCGTGGCATCCGCACCGGTAATGTAAAACTCCCGGAGATCCCTTGACCGGATGAATTCTGAAAATGCCTCGCTTGTCAAAGCGTTGGCTTTTGTCTTGACGAAGATATGATCCGAGACGATCTTGAGCTCCGGCACAAGTTCTGTTCCTTTTGTACCTGGCTTGAAAGTGCGAGTACCGGCGGACAGGTTATTGTGCTGAATATAAACGATTTCCACGCCGCTTTCCGCCGCCCATTCGATGGCGGCATTCAGTCTGTCAATGATGTCCCTGTAGTGCTTGGTGATATCATTTTGAATATCAATGACAACAAGGGCTTTATGGTTCATATCATTTTCCTCCAAGGTGTTCGATGCGTGCAAAAGCATTTTGGCACCAGGCGAACAGGGAAGTGAACGCCTGATCAAAATCGTAACCGTCCGGCAGATCGGCCAATTCCAGAACGATCCGGTCTTCCTCCGCAGCCGCTTCCTTCATATCCGTCTTGCGCAGGATAAAGCACCCGCTTTCCAGAAAGTGCAGATTCTGGATCAGATAAAACATGCTTTTGCAGATGCCGCGAAACCTGGCGGCGTTCGTGTCCCTGTCCGCGTGAATATAGCGGTGGCAGAGTTCGTGATACAGATTCCCCAGGCTCAATTTGACATAGTTGATTTCGTCTTCCCGCGTCGCGGGCGGAAGATAATCCGTCAGGTTGCCGACCAGGTCTTTCGTCGTCTGGCGCAGCTGGCAGACCTCCAGGGGACTCCAGCGCTTCATCTCGTCTTTCCCGCAGATGAAGCCGCAGGATTTCTCATAAGAACCGATTTCCTTCAGAATGCCACGGTATGTATCCATATCCCTCACGGAAAACCGATCAAGGATAACCATGACGTCGATATCGCTGTTTTCATGAGCTTCACCGCGCAGCCAGCTTCCCTGCAGCCCCACGTACAGCAGGCGCTCTCCGAACGCCGACCGGCAGTTCAGAATCAGATCAGCCAGGTATTTGTCCAGATCAAACATGGTTACTTCACCCCATAGGTCGCTATAAAGTGCCTGCTGAACGCTTCGATCTGAGCGATCGCGTCTTCCGTTTTCTCCGGCTCACGGTCGCACAGGTGGATCAGCGCCGAGATCGGCGTGGTATAGGCAAAGGCCAGCATGGCGGGGTCATCACGGAGGATCAGGCCCTTGTCCATCATCCCGGCAAAGATGTGCGTGAATATCTCCGTAAGCCCGGTCAGGAAATGCTTCGTCGCAAGGTCCCGCGCACGGTCATCCCGGAACTGCTCGAGCGTGAGTACCTTTCTTGTTTTCACGATCCGATCGTCGTGAATCGTGAGATCCGCCATCCGCATG
>JAZASH010000216.1:0-1729 GCA_036343395.1 Eubacterium sp.
CCTGTCACGGATCATTGAGGAGAAAGGGATCGATGGTTTTATCGCCATTGAAAACGAGGTCAATGCATCGGTTCAGGCTTCCAGATGCGTGATCGCGACGGGCGGCAGCGCCGTCTATGGAGAAGAGGCGATGCGGCATCTGAGGGATATCGGGGCTGTCATTTATCTTCAGGCGGATTTTGAGACCATCCGGAAAAGGCTCCACAACATCCGTCAGAGGGGAGTGGCACTCCGGGAGGGGCAGACCCTCCGTGATTTGTATGAGGAGAGATCCATCCTGTATGAAAAGTATGCGGATCTCATTGTGCGGGAGGGAAGCGGCGAGATCGAAGAGGTCGTCGCCAGGATCATCCGCACGCTGCGGGCGGGAGCCGGCAGAAAGGAACATTGAGTTTTGCTGCGTTGACCTGATTACAGTGCCTAAGGCACTGTCCGCAAATAACTTCCGAAAGATGCGGAAGAAAAGACCTGCAGGTTTCTGGAAGTGATTAAGTAACGGTGCCTTATCACCCGGCAGATACCGGGCAGATGCAGAAGGAAAAGAGGGAACTACTATGGCAAACAGACAGAGTATGCAAAATGAAAAGCCCGGCTGTGTGGTCGGGATCGGGTCGTCGGCAGGAGGACTGGAGGCTCTGCAGCAGTTCCTGACCTTCCTCCCGACAGATACGGGGATGGCGTTTGTGATCATCCAGCACCTGTCGCCGGACCACAGGAGCCTGCTGGCGGATATTCTGGGAAAATATACGACCATGCCCGTCCTGGAGGCCAAGGAGGGGATGCATGTCCGCAAAAATACGGTGTATATGCTGCCCCCCAAGTACAATATGGAGATCGAGGCGGATGAGCTGCATCTGCGCGAGTACAACCACCAGCACATAAACCATCCCATCGATATCTTTTTCCGTTCGCTGGCAAAGGCCTATGAAAACCGCGCGGTCGCGATCATCCTGTCGGGCACGGGTTCCGACGGGACCAACGGGATCCGGCAGATCAAGGAGCGCAACGGGCTGATCATCGCGCAGGCGCCGGAGAGCGCCAAGTTTGACGGCATGCCCCGGAGCGCTATCGCGACAGGCTTCGCCGACCTCATTCTCAATCCCGACAGTATCGCCCGTGAGATGGCCCATATTTCCCGGTCGATCGCGGACGCGGGACACCGTCTGCAGCTCTCGGACGGTGACCTGATGAGCCAGGTGTTTTCTCTCCTTAAAAAAGTCACGAATGTCAACTATTCGTATTACAAGCAGACGACGGTGCTTCGCCGGATCGAGCGGCGGATCGTGGTCACCCATAACCGGAACCTGCGGGAATATGTCAATTACATGTCCAATAATCCCGAGGAGGTCCGGCTCCTGGCCAAGGAGGTCCTGATCGGGGTCACCAGCTTCTTCCGCGATCCGGACTATTTTGACATCCTCAAGGAGCGTGTCGTCAAAGACCTGCTCCAGAGCCACCGCGCGTCCGACCAGATCCGGGTCTGGGTGGCGGGCTGTTCCACAGGTGAGGAGGCCTATTCCATCGCGATCCTCTTTGCCGAGGCTATGGAGGAGCTGGGACTGCGCCGTGATATTAAGATCTTTGCGACGGACCTCGACGGGGATTCCATCGCCGTCGCGGGGCGCGGCGTCTACGGGGACAGTATCCTCGAGGATGTCTCGGTCACGCGCCTCTCCCGCTTTTTCTCCAAAAAAGGAAACCGCTACGCGGTCAATCACGATATCCGCAA
>JAZASH010000217.1:0-1722 GCA_036343395.1 Eubacterium sp.
AGCCTTCATCAGGGCTTCATATGCCGTGTCTCCAAAGCACTGCTTTGCGTATTTGCACCATTGAACACAGGTCAGGGTGTCGTTGTAGATCGTGAAGCCGCAGTTTTCACAGACTGCCTCTGTGTCAATAGAGAAGATCTCGATCTCATGGCCGCATTGCGGACAGATCTTATCCATGATACTAATCTGAGGTTTGCCCTGACATCCTTCCATAATCATAGCGATTGCCTCCTAAACGTAATGCATTGTCGCGTATCAAATTTAGCCTAAAATCGCTTTCAGATCCTCTTCCGGAGTGCTGATCGGTGCAATGTTGTAGTTTTCTACAAGGTAGCTCAGCACATTCGGAGAGATAAATGCCGGGAGCGAGGGACCGAGCTTGATATTCTTTATACCAAGGTATAAGAGTGTCAGCAGGATACATACCGCTTTCTGCTCGTACCAGGAAAGAATCATGGAAAGCGGGAGCTCATTGACACCGCAGCCAAACGCATCTGCAAGTGCGACTGCAACACGGATCGCGCTGTACGCGTCGTTGCACTGACCCATATCCATGATGCGGGGCAGTCCGCCGATCGTACCAATATCCAGGTCATTGAAGCGGTACTTTCCGCATGCCAGAGTCAGGATAACAGTGTCTGCGGGAGCCTGCTTAACAAACTCGGTGTAATAATTCCTTCCGGGCTTCGCGCCGTCACACCCGCCGACCAGGAAGAAGTGACGGATCGCACCGCTCTTTACAGCACCGATGACGGTATCCGCAACGCCGAGGACCGCACTGTGGCTGAAGCCCGTAGTGACACTCGTTCCTCCGTTGATACCGGTGAACTGCGTATCTTCGGCAAAGCCGCCCAGTTCGAGAGCCTTCTCGATGACAGGAGTGAAATCCTTATCCTCTCCGATGTGTACGATCTCCGGATAGGATACTACTTCTGTGGTAAATACGCGGTCTTTATAGCTGTCCTTCGGCGGCATCAGGCAGTTTGTAGTGAACAGGATCGGTGCGGGAAGGTTCGCAAATTCCTTCTGCTGGTTCTGCCAGGCAGTACCGAAGTTGCCTTTCAGATGCGGATATTTCCGAAGCTCTGGATATGCATGAGCAGGGAGCATTTCACCGTGGGTGTAGATGTTGATCCCCTTGTCCTTTGTCTGCTCAAGCAGCTGTTTCAGATCATAAAGATCATGGCCGGTGATCACGATGAAGGGACCCTTTTCGACCATAAGAGGAACTGTGACCGGGGAAGGATTTCCATAGGTCTCGGTGTTGGCCTTATCCAGAATCTCCATGCACTTGAAGTTGACCTCACCGACTTCCAGAACGATGGGGAGCAGTTCAGTCATGCCCCAGTCCTCGCCGATGGCGAAGAGGGCTTTGGCAATGAATTCGTTTACCGCCTCATCAGTATATCCCAGCACTCCGGCATGATAAGCATAGGCTGCCATACCTCGGATCCCGAACAGGATCAGGGACTTCAGGCTGCGGATATCCTCATCGGCTTCCCAGAGCTGAGAAATATCATAATCATTGTTCCTGCCACAGGGAGACGCACAGGTCGAGCAGTTGGGAACGAGGTTCTGCTTTTCCGCATGTACCTCATCGATCAGAGCCTGGATAGTGGATTCATTGAAGTTTACGTTGGTAATAGTCGTAAACAGGCCTTTGATCAGCAGTTTATAGGTATTATCAGTCGGCTGAGTGTTGCCATCTGTCGCACGGGCAAG
>JAZASH010000218.1:0-1704 GCA_036343395.1 Eubacterium sp.
ATATGCGAGCATACCGGATGTCGAACCGCCGATACCCGGGAGAATACCGATACCTGTACCGATCAGAGCGGATCTGAAGAAGTTCGGCAGATGGTAAACAAATTCCTGCATGGAGAAACCGAAGCCCTTGACCTTCTCGACCGGAACAGTCTTAGCCGCGCCGGATTTCATCTTTTCAGCTGTCTTCAGGATATCAGCGACAGCGAAGATACCGATAAGAGTGGTCAGTGTGTCGAAACCGGACATCAGGTTGACCTGGCCGAAGGTGAATCGGGCAGTACCGTCGATCGGGGACATACCTACGACCGCGAAGACCAGACCGAACATACCTGCGAGAAGACCGCGGACCATGTTTCCGGATGAGAGGACAGCGACCATTGTCAGAGCGAAGAAGCAGATACCGAAGTTCTCAGCCGGTGTGAACTGAAGAGCGATATCAGCAAGCTTCGGAGCGAAGAATGACAGGATGAGGAATGAAAACTCGGAGCCGAGGAACGAGAATACGATACCAAGACCGAGAGCCTTCATGGCCTGTCCGTTCTGAGCCATCGGGTGTCCGTCGAATGTTGTAGCGATCGAGGACGCTGTACCCGGCATGTTCAGAAGAATAGCGGAGATAAGACCGCCGGAGATACCGCCGATATAAACGGCGACGAGGACGTTCATACCGAGGGAGGCTTCCATAGTGAAAGTGATCGGCAGCATCAGGGCGACCGCCATGGATGCGGAAAGACCCGGGATAGAGCCGAATACAATACCGATTGCGACACCGGCGATCATAAGCAGAAGTGACATCGGCTGGCATACGCTGAGGAATGCTGAGCCCATTAATGATAGTGTGTTCATAAATACCTCCTACTTATAGATTAATCGTGAATATACCTGCCGGGAGGACAATCTTGAAGCCGTAGCGGAACAGGAAGAAAACAACGAGAACAAAGACGACGTCAATAATAAGGTAGAGAATGATGTCCTTCTTTGTGCGTTTCTCATCCGGAGCCAGAACGAAGATCTGTCCGAACAGATAGACAAATGTTGAAATAATGAAACCTACAGGCTGGAGTACGAACACATAGACCAGTGAGAGGATCAGGGATGACAGAACACGCTTGTAATCGCTGTCATCCGGGCCCTCGGCTTCCGCCTTGGCAACTGCCGCCTTCAGGCCCTTGATACTCTGAACGAGAAGGATAGCGGAAAGTAAAACAATAATTACGCCGATGACGGTCGGCATGAAATCCGGACCGATTTCTACGACAGCACTCTTCGGGAACGCTCTGGCACCGATAATAAGAGCAATGCCGACTACCAGGAAAAAGATGCTGACGCAGATATCGCCATACTTTTTAACGAACATTGAGACTGTCCCTCCGTACTTTCCCGGACCGGCACACGGCCGGCCGGGAACAACCACCTTTTAAGCCTTACTTATTTTTCCTTTACAACCGATGTTCCGGAGATAGCCTCGTAATACTTCACGATCGCGTCATGATCATCAGCGCCGCAGTCATGAGCATTCAGGAACTGAAGGATTTCCATAGCCTGAGCTGTGAACGGAGCCGGAGAATTGATCGCGTGAGCTGCGTTGAGGGCATTGGTAAGATCCTTTGTGTGAAGGACAATGCGGAAGCCCGGCTTGTAATTGCCGTCGATCATCATCGGGACCTTGGCGTCCATAACTGTGGAGCCTGCAAGACCGCCGCG
>JAZASH010000219.1:0-1668 GCA_036343395.1 Eubacterium sp.
AACATGAGTGCGAACTGCGAGGTCTCCGCATCGTTGCGCTCCACAAGCACGCCCTTGCTGTCAAGCTGTTCGCCGAGAATTGCGGTTGCAAAGTCCGTGGTGATGAGAGCAACTTCGAGGTCACCATCATAGCCTGCGTTGTTGTTGATGACGTAGTACACGCAGTTATCTGCGTAAAAGTTCTCGTTTTCGCCGTTTGCGTCAATGCTCAGCGAAACAGCACCGGGCAGACGCACGGGCGTTGCAAATGTCGGCACACCGTCTTCAGACCATGCCGTGATCTTTGCCCAGTGAACCTTGTTCAGACCGAACTTGACCTTGTTTTTCTGAAGTGCCATATTCATACCTCCATGATATAGAGGACTTCATAGAGCCGTTCCGACTCAATCCATACCTCAGATTTTGTGTAATAAATGTTGTGGTGCAAGAGGACGTCCTCCACACGCTGTTCCGTATCCGGCGATTTCTCATCCGTATAAAGCTCGATGTGCAGCTCTTTGAAGCTGTGATACATCAAATTATCTGCGGAAAAGGTGTCCTCGCCGGGCGACAGGAACAGCGTGAACGGAGGCTCCGGACTTTCACCCTCTGCGAAGTGATGATACGCAAAGGGCAGCCCGATCTCCTGCATCATTTCGTTGATCTCTTCGTAGGTCACGATAACTCCTTTTTGATGAGCGTTTCGAGCATATCTGCGCCGTTTGCTTCGGCAGGAGCGATATGCGGGATAGCCGCCACACGGCCGCCGCCGCGTTTTGCATGACCGTGTTCGAGGAGATGTGCGATCTGATAGCGGTCTTTGCTGTGGACGGTCATTTCCAGTGTGTGGCTGTTTTCCTTCGTTTTCTTCGCTGTCCAGCTTCGCTTGTAGCGACCGGACTTCACAGGAGCTTTTGCGGAGATCTCATTTTTGACGGCGGTCGCTGTCTTTCTTACAGCTTTTTTCATAGCGGCATCTGCAAGATCAGCGTATTCGGATAAGCCTTCCATGATCTCCGCAGCCATATCGTCAATAGATGTCATCCTTTGATCCCGCCCTTCGTGATTCGCAGATCAGCTTCATATAGTCCTGCGTCTGATAATTCGGCACAATGCCCTTGATGTCATAGTCAATACCTTCAAAGCGGATGCGGTATACGGTAGAAGCCATCTTTTTTGTCTGCGGAGTCTGACGGATAATGACCTCCAACTTTTGTATCTCTCTGGTCACTCCGGTATTTGTTTCCTCAGCTGCACCGCCGACAGTATTTGATACAGTCACAGAAGCCCAGAGGGAGAACACCTCCTCCCACCGGGCTTTGTGATTTCCGATCGCATCTTTTTTGACATGATTTTCGAGAACGGCGATCCGCTGATTCAGTTTCCCGATCTCCATCAGACGATGCCCTCCCTTTGTGCGAATAACAGCGCCCTGAGTGTCAGCGTCAGCGCATGATAGTCAGCAGTATTGCGGTTTTCATAGAGGTACGAAACAGTATACAGCATAGCCTGCCGGGAGGTTTCCTCATTTTCCGCTAACTGCTTTTCGGTCATGCGTCCCACATCCATCACGAGCCGCTGTGCCGTATCAATCAGAGTGAGGATGAGCTTGTCATCCTCACAATGGTCAACACGGAGGTAGTTTTTTGTTTCAGGCAGTGAGATCAGATTCACTTATCTGTCCTCCGT
>JAZASH010000220.1:0-1661 GCA_036343395.1 Eubacterium sp.
AATATAGATGAAACTGGCGACAGTGTTCGGAGCGGCATCCGGCAGCAGCTCGATCACGATCCTGCTGCCGTTCGCCATTTTTAAAGTTGCAATCGGATTCATCGTTCCAGATCCTTCGTCCATAGTTTTTTCGTGCCAAAGTCTTTCGTGCCAAAGCCTTCATCAATTGCCCGCGGCTATACCTCGGCTGCGGCTCTGGCTTGTGTGACGCCCTTGACTTCGAAGGTCTCAGGGTCTACCAGGACGCCATAATCCGCTTCTGCCTGCTCGGCTGTGATGTACTCGTTCTTGACATCCCAGGCGACTTTTTCCGGCGGTCTTCTGAACGGATCTCCGTATCCGCCTCCGGTCGCTGTCGTCATACGTACAAGATCGCCGCGGTTCATGACACGTCTCGCAACGATGCCCTGCGGACCGGACTGTGTCCCGTCAGCATCAATGAATTCAAAGTAATTGATCGATCCGTCTTTGCCGCCGGCAGCACCCCATACAGGCCACTTGTTGCGGCCGAAAGAGGCTGTGAAGGACTGATTGTCGTTCATGGACAGATACGATCTGACAGCACCCGCGCCGCCTCTGTATTCACCGGCGCCCGCGCCGTCACAGTGCAGGCTGTGCTCAGCGACTCTGATGCCATAGCGGATCTCGGCCATTTCTACAGGTACGTTGTAGGTCTCACCGTCACCGACGCAGAACTGTCCGACCTGGCCGTCATGTCCCATGCACGCGCCCCAGCCGCCGACTGTAGGTTCGATGATCAGATAGTCATTGCCAAAGTCCTGATGCTTTCCGGCCATGAGTACGGTGCAGACCGAGAGAAGGTGACCGGCGCCGAGGGATTCCGGGAAAGCAGGCGCAAGCGCGCGCCATACCAGGTCGATCGCGTAGATCATGCTCTCATAGTAGCAGGAAGTCGCCACAGGGCTTCTAGCCTGCATCACGCTGCCCGGTTCCGTCACGCAGCGGAGCGGAGCGAAAACTCCATCGTTTACAGCGAGCTCCGGTCCGATAATCGACATGAATACGACCTTGACACCGGCGTATGCTGCTGTAGCTCCGGTGTTCACCGATCCGATGACCTCAGGGTCGCAGCCGGTGAAATCCGCCAGGAATTCATCATCCGTGATCGTTACCTTGACCTTCAGATGGACCGGATTGCCGTGTCCGTCATCGTCCATGTACTCTTCCATTTCCCATGTGCCCTTTGGGAACTCTGCCATCCTGCGGCGGGCGACCATCTCGCCCTGCTCGATCAGACGCTCCATGGAACCTTTGACAACATCAGCTCCGTACTTCTCGCACAGCTCGCCAATACGGCGCTCGCCGGTACGCAGCGAAGAGATCTGGCCCCACATATCGCCCTGCGAAACCATCGGATAGCGGATGTTGCTTTTCATAAGATCCCAGACAGGCTCAACCAGTTCTCCCCTGTCCACGAGCTTGACTCCCGAGAAGCACAGCCCCTCCTGGAAAGTGTTGGTCGCGTCAGTCGCGAACGAGCCAGGCGCCATGCCGCCGATATCGCTCCAGTGCGCTTTATTGCCGGCAAAAGCAATCAGTTCATCTTTGTAGAAAATAGGCATGACCATGCCCACGTCATTCTTGTGCGTTCCTCCGCCTATGAACGGGTCATTGATGATGTACACATCCCCCGGATGGAG
>JAZASH010000221.1:0-1653 GCA_036343395.1 Eubacterium sp.
GACAGGCTAATGGTTCCGCCGTGAGCTCTGCGATCTTAAAACGTGGATCACCGGGGTGCCAACTTGCTCACAACGCAGATAGCTCGAACCTTACAGTGATCACAGCCCCTTCCAGAGGCTGAAAGGTATTCTGTTGTTATTGTACGGCAGCAAGCTGCAGCTTTCTGCTGATTGCTGCCTGATTACGGATTACGTCAGGGGCGGATGGCTGTCAAGGGCCGCGCCAGCGGTTCATTTTACCCTTGACTGGCGGCCGGCACTGACGTACCTGCTCAGGAAGCTTTGCTGATATTGCCCGTCATCATGCCCCAGATAAAACACGCAAGTTCCCTTGCCACGGCAGTGACCGCTACATTTCTCTTTTTCCCATGGCGGATCATTCTGTAATACTTGCTGCGGAACCTGGTATTCGCCTTATCGGCGTAGGCAATGACTTCGGCCGGCTGTCCGCTTTGTCTGGAACGAAGATTTTTTGATTTATAGCCGATGGATCCTTTACAGATGCTCTTTGCTGCTTCGATCAACAGACGGCGCATGTGTGTATTCCCTGCTTTGGATATGCCAAGCCGGTTTACATTTGATGAGCTGGAATGTTCGCCGGGTGCCAGGCCCAGGAATGCCGCATAAATATTCCCTTTGGGGAACCGTTTAAAGTCGCCGGTCTCTACGATCAGGGAAAGTGCTGTATGTGTGCGAACTCCAAGGAAGCATCCCAGCTTTTTCACGTTTTCCTGATAGTGCGCTCCCGCAGCGATTTCTTCGATCCGCTTGTCGAAGCGCTCGATCTTTGCCTCCTGTTCTCCATAGGAAGCCATGTATTCGTTCAGCGTTTCCCGATACATCGGGTCGAGTTCCAATTGCTTCAGCCAGGTGATATGCCTTTTGGTCCATTTAGTTCCGGTGTATTTATACCCGTGCCGAAGGACAAACGCATTGATCCGCTGCTTCAGGCTCTTAAGTGCCAGCTTATGGTCATCCCTCATACGGAGATATTCTTTAACGGCATCATCTTCGCCGGTGGGAACATAGACCGGATGATATCCACCATAGCTCAGGCAGTGTGCGATCAGGCGGGCGTCACGCTTGTCTGTTTTGATGCGCTTCCCCTGGGTTGTGAGCATGGTCGTCGGTGCCAGAATGGTGCATTTGATCCCGGCATTGGTCAGCTGATGGTACAGCGTATACCCGAGGCATCCCGCCTCGTAACCGCATTCAATAGAATAATTATCCTGGGAGCCGAGTTTCAGCATCAGGGATTTGATGAAGGATACGATCTCCTTGTAATCCGGAGAAACCTGAATTTCTCCGAAATACCTGTCCTCTGCTCCGATTGTGGGTTCCACTGCGCATAAAGTGTAATTTGTACTATGGACATCCATGCCGATTTTGATTATTCTATTCATAAGGTGACCTCCTTTTGTATGCGGTAATCCCTGTTACCATTGATCTTCACAATCATCAGTATACAGGTAAATCCACGATGCTACAAATGTGAGGTCACTTCATATTATCTTAGCAACGCATACGCATTGCTGATCTCTCGGTCGGACCAGCAATGTTTTTCTCGCGAAGAAGGATGCTTTGCTGCCGGGAATGGACTGGAAGAGCAGCCTGTCTGAACCGTTATGTCTGAACGGTCCGGTTCAGACAGGC
>JAZASH010000222.1:0-1653 GCA_036343395.1 Eubacterium sp.
AGGCAGGCTTTGACGGTGTGCAGATCCATGCGGCACATTTCTTCTTCCTGAGTCGTTGCATCAGCCCGGTGGTCAATCATCGTACAGACAAATACGGCGGCAGCCTAGAAAACCGCAGCCGCATCATCATTGAAATCATGGGAAAGGCCATAGAGCTGGTTCCCGGCAAGAGCGAAGAATATCTGCTTCTGGAATTTGAGGATGGTCTGATCAGCTTATCCACCCTCATATATCTGGCGATGTTCCTGCCGGTCATCCCGTATTCTTCCCCGATACCGTCCCTGCTTCTCGACTTGTGGACATCATGTCCACAAGTTCCGATCTCTTCAATTTCCTTCAGGATATCATTCCGCTTGCCCTGGCTGATCACCTTCTCATATCTTGCGGACAGCAC
Source organism: Eubacterium sp. (assembly GCA_036343395.1). GTDB lineage: Bacteria > Bacillota > Clostridia > Lachnospirales > Lachnospiraceae > Eubacterium_F. Next base: position 395 of record JAZASH010000222.1, read on the forward strand.
TGCTGCCTTCTCGCTCGGAGCCAGATCAGTAAATGATCTCTGGATCACATTTGTTTCGATCACATAGATATAGGCTTCTTCATCGCTCAGATCCGTCTTGACGATGGCGGGGACTTCCGTCATCCCCGCTATCTGCGCCGCATTCATCCGGTTATGACCGGCCAGCATCTCATACCCACCGTAAACCTTCCGGACGATCACGGGATTCAGTATCCCGTGATCTCTGACGCTCTGAACCATGTCATCCAGGCGTTCCCCTTCGTACAGGCGGAATGGATGGTCCTTAAATGCCCTGACCTTTTCTATCGGTATCAGCTGGACTCCGGTAATATTGCCCGGAGCATTCGGCGACTCTTCTTTCAGAAGTTCCACCGCGTCCGCAATCGCTTTTCTTTTCGATGTGGTTGTCTTCATTCAGATTCATCGCCTCTCCCGTTTCTGCCTTGAAGCAGATTTCTTTTTGCCGTAACCGGCTTTTCCTTCCGCCACGCAGAGCACCGGCTGCACGATCTCATCCATGGCTTCGTCCTTCGTGATTATCAGCCTGCCGTCCTCGCACTCCACTTTGACATGTGTGCCGATGTCAAAACCAAACTCGCTGAGCCATTTGCCCTTCAGCATCACAGTCGGCGTAGCCTGATATCTGTACCCGCTCTGCTCGATCACCTTCAGGTTCCTCGTCTTTTTTACTTCATTTGTCATAGATTTGCTCCCTTCTGCCGTTCTCGGCTGAAAATAAAATAAGCTGCTGATACGTAATCTTTTCTTACGCATCAACAGCTAAGTTTTTTTGATCTCGATATACTATTTTGGTCTTATGAAGGGTTTTTCTCCGCTTCCTCGGCATCCCTGATCTGATAATAGTCGTCCATATTGACTGAGACTTTTATCGAATCATCGGGTTTTCGTCTGCCCAAGAGACACACGGTCTCTACATGCACAGTCCAAGGGAACATATCGCATGGCCTTATCGCCTTGAGCGAATACCCGCCGTCTGCAAGAATGCGAAGATCTCTTGCGAGTGTTGCGGAGTCGCAACTTACGTACACGATCCTCTCAGGCTGCATCTTAAGCATTGTTTCAAGGCAGACAAAGTCGCAGCCTTTTCTTGGCGGATCGACTACGATCACATCGGGATGAAGGCTGGAGCCGTCGTCTCCGCCGGATACAGTCTTTCTCTTTTTCTCATAGAACTCAGGAAGGACTTCTTCAGCTTTGCCGCAGTAGAACTCTGCATTAGATATTCCGTTTCGCTCGGC
>JAZASH010000223.1:0-1647 GCA_036343395.1 Eubacterium sp.
CGGGGCAGCTATCTCCTCTGGCCTTTTTTATTTCCAAATCACGCAAAGGAGGACGTCAGATGAATTATGAGCAGTTTCTGGAACAGATGAAAGAGGATCTGCAGGCCCGGTTTGCCGAAGATCTGCCGCCGGAGCTTGCCGATGTGAGGATCGGGATCCGGGATGTGGAGAAGCTCCAGGGAGAATCCTACCGTGGGATTTCTTTCCGCAGCGGGGACTCCCCGGTCGAGGCAAATCTCAATATGACCGGTGCCTTTCAGGCCTATGAAGCGGGCCGTCCCTATGAGGACATTTTGGAGGAGGTGGAAGCACAGCTTATGAAGGTAGTGGATCATACACCCCAGTTTAATATTGGGGAGCTGACAGACTATGAAGCCATGAAACCGAAGCTGATGATGGAGGTCATTCCTCAGAAGGGAAATGAGGACAGGCTGGAGAATATCCCCCATCAGAAGGTTGAGGATATGGCTCTGATCTATCGAGTTGATATGGGTGACAGTTCCAGCGGTAAGATGACTTCCGTGATTACTAATCAGCAGCTGAAAGCCTTCGGTATCACAGCAGAGCAGCTTCATCAGGACGCCCTTGAGAATGCACCGCTCACCCATCCGTCCTCCCTTCGCTCCATGCAGGAAGTGATGGCGGATATGATGGGAATGAAGCCGGAAGAGATTGCAACAGGGGAACCTATGATGCTGGTGGCTACAGTGGAAGGCTCCTTCATGGGAGCGTCTGTTATTCAGTATCCGGGTTTCATGGATCAGGCGGCTGAGAAGATCGGCGGTGATTTCTTCGTCCTTCCTTCATCCATTCATGAGGTACTTCTGATTCCGGATGACGGAACTCAGGATTATCACGACCTGGCGGAGATGGTACAGACCATCAATGAGACGCAGGTAGCACCGGCAGAGCGGCTTTCGGATAATGTCTATCATTACGACAAAGCTGACCGGGTATTCGAGCTGGCCGATAAGACAGCATCGAGGAAGCTGGCACAGGAAATGGAAAAGAAGGCAGCTGCAAGAGGCGGAGCAGAAAAGAAACCTTCTGTCCTTGAGCAGCTCGGAGAAAAAAAGAAAGAGGCGATGGATCATGCACCGAAAGCAAAAGCATCGGGAAGGACTGCACCGGAAGCAGCCTTATAATTTCACAGGAGCATACCGGAACAAGGGAGCGTTAGAAGCTTATTACAAAAAGCGGATATCGCTCCCTTTTCTTATGCACCGGAGAGGACGGATCACATGAAGAATGGAGAAACAACCTTCCGGAGACAAGAAACGGAGGGATCGGCATGAGTTTTACTGATGGAAGTATGTGTGCCATAGAAGCACTGATGCGGGAGACGCCGGGACACAACCACTATGATGACGGCTGTGACGGCCGGTATCCGGAATGCAGGAACTGCCGATATCACACGCCATATTCCCTTAGCGGCGACTGTGTGTTTGATGAGTGCCCATACCTGGTTCCGGCAGCATCTTCCGGCGGGAGGAAAGGCGGTGGTGACCGTGGCTGTATTCCGCGTTGAGAAGAATGCCAACTACACGACCATGTGCAATTACCATCTGCGGGACCGGAACCTGAGCCTGAAAGCAAAAGGACTCTTATCCCTGTTTCTGAGTCTGCCGGATGAATGGCATTACAGCA
>JAZASH010000224.1:0-1638 GCA_036343395.1 Eubacterium sp.
ATACTGTTACTCATAGGGTAGCCTCCTTTGTTGGTTTATTTTGCCAATCAAAACCTTATCACAAAGGGCTACCCTTTTTCAATCCCTATATTCTCAAATTCCTACAAACAAATTACGCTAACCCTAGGCAAAATCCTACGGATTTTCTTTCCCCGGGCGGGTGAATAGGCTAACGTCTCGTGCTGAAATCAAAAAGGGTATCCTTTCGGATACCCTTTTCGATTTCAGCGCGAGACGGGACAGTCGAACAAGGAACTTCACTTCGTTCAGTTCCTATCAAAAACGCTTCGCGTTTTTGCCCGGGCGGGTTCTCGTCCTCGTCTCAAGCATAAAAATAGGATATGCCCAAAGGCATATCCTATTTTTAAGCGCGAGACGGGACTCGAACCCGCGGCCCCGACCTTGGCAAGGTCGTGCTCCACCAACTGAGCCACTCGCGCATGTGTCACAAACACAAGTGCTATTATACCGATAACACGTACGTTTGTCAAGTGTTTTTTTTAATTTTTGAGGAGAGCCTGGTAGACCTCTCGTTTCGACACGCCGCGGTCCTTGGCCACGAGGCGCATCGCCTCTTTTTTCTCGATCCCCTGCGAGAGGTAGATCTCCATATGTTCATCGAGAGTCATCTCCTGCCAGGCCTGTTTTTCCCGGGCTTCCAGCTCCTCCCGGTCACAGCCCTCGATCACGAGCACGAACTCCCCGCGCGGCTCCTCAACATCCGTGAAATACGCCACCGCATCCGCCAGCGAGTCAAACCTCATCGACCACTCGTGCTTCTTGGTCAACTCCTTACACACCGTCACGGCTCTGCTCACACCACTCCCGGCCTCACCGGGAGCACCATCCGCCCCCGCTGAGCCACGCGAAGCCGCAACCCCGGCAGCCGCCGCACCCACGGCCTCCGCCAGCACCTCCAGCGTCTTCACCAGCCGGTGCGGTGCCTCATAAAAGATCGTGGTCACCGTCGTATCGCGGAGCCGCTCCAAAACAGCTCTCTGCTCCTTTTTATCCTGCGGCAGGAACCCCTCAAAGGTAAACCTCCGCGCACTCATCCCGGACAGCGTCAGCGCCGTCGTAAAAGCCGTCGCCCCCGGCAGCGACGTCACCGCCACCCCGGCCTCGCGACACGCACGCACCAGATCCTCTCCGGGATCCGAGATCGCAGGCGTCCCCGCATCCGTCACCAACGCGATATCCTCGCCCGCGAGCATCCGCTCCACGAGCACCGGCGTCATCTCATACCGATTATGCTCATGATACGCGATCATCTGTTTTTTGATATCAAAATGATTCAGCAGTTTGATCGTCTGCCTCGTATCCTCCGCCGCGATCACATCCACCGCCTTCAGCGTCTCGATCACGCGCTCCGATATATCTCCGAGATTTCCGATCGGCGTCGCACACAGATACAGCATACCGTTTCCTCCCTTGAAATACTACATCACTTAGTATATAATAACACCTGTAACCTTGTCAATTCTTATTAAGGAGGCAGACAGCGTAAACTAATTTTCGGAAAACGAAGAGCAAAGAACTCCTGAGTTGTGAATGACAAGATTTCGTCTCCTCGATTATACTACATCCGCTTTGTTTTGTACATCCTTTTTTGAAAAGGATGCCCGGCGTCCGCTCTGC
>JAZASH010000225.1:0-1637 GCA_036343395.1 Eubacterium sp.
ACCGCCACCCGGCAATACACAGTCCAGTGGACATGGTGCTGGAGGGAGGATGTGGAGTATGGCAATTGAACTCCAGGGCTTTGATGACCTGAAGAATGACCTGACCAATATGGCCTACGCGCTGGATCAGGGTCCCGGTGTGAACCGTGCCCTGAAGGCTGGCGCTGTTCCTATCGAACAGCAGATGCTTCACAATGCCAGCACTGACCCGAAGATCATTACGGATGCCCTGCACTCTTCCATCCACACAGGATCGGTGAAGAAACGGCGCGGAAGCGGAAAGATGATCACCATCGGCGTGCATCACTCGGAAAAGGGAGCGTACTACGCAAACCCTGTAGAGTTTGGCCATGGTGGTCCCGCCCCAGCTCCCGCGCATCCTTTTGTCCGTCCTGCCTTTGATACCCGGGCTGATGAGGCCTATGAAGAAATGAAGCGCGTCCTCCGAGACGAGCTCAAAAACCGATGAATTTGGAGGTAAAAGATTATGCCTAGCAATCCTACCGCTTCTCCGACTGTTTCTTCTACGGTCGGCCTGAAGAATATGGTGATCGCCCCGCTGACGGTCGACACCGAGGAAACCCTGACCTATGGAGACCTGCAACTGGTGGCTGGCGCTATTGAGGCGACCATCACTCCGGACAATGCCGATCCGGATATCCAGTATGCGGACGACATCGAGTTCGATGTCCTGTACCCTGATCCTGAACTGACCTTCACCACGAAGATGGCGGACATTCCGCTTGCCATCCAGGAGATGATCTTCGGCAACAACATCGACGACAATGGCGTTCTGATCCGGACTTCCACGGACAAGCCCCCGTACTTCGCGGTCGGCTTCAAGAGTGAGAAGTCCAACGGCAAGTTCCGCTTCGTGTGGCTGTATAAGGTGCGGGCGAAACCCCTCACTGAGAACTATGCCACCAAGGAAGGAACGACCATTAACCGCCAGACCGGTGAGGTGGAGTGGACCGCGATCAAACGTACCCACGATGCCCGGTACCAGGCGGTTGCCGACGAGGGTGAAAACGGCTTCACCGCTGCCATGGGAGAAACCTTCCTGACGAGCGTGTACACGCCCAGCTTCACCCCGTAATCCCCATAACCCAGCTGCCGTATGGCCATAATGCTGTACGGCAGCTTTTTATTCTGTGATGGAGGAAAGCATTATGATCACATGCACTCTCGGTGAAAAGAAATACACCATGGACTTTGTTTCCGGCAGGGCGCTGCGGGAAATGGAGCCTGCCGCGAAGACCTATGGGAAACTGGTCCGTCTGTCCCAGGATGCCGTGGAGGGCAAAGACATCGCCGAAGAACAGATGACTGTGACAGACGCTCTGGACACCATGGTGAAATGGTTCTGCATCCTTTTCAATAACCAGTTCACCCCAGATGAAGTGTACGACAATTATCCCGCCGACCGGCTGATGCATGATATCGCTCTGGCCCTGATGGCGGTTCAGACCCAGACTACAGAGGTGCTGGATTCTTTCCCTACGATTCCGGTGACGCAGGAAGCGGAGGAGATTCTGCAGACGATCACTCCGATCGCTCCGGAACCCTGACGCTGCCGGAATACGTCTACGCCACATACAATGAGCTGATGAAAAACGGCTGGCGGATGAAGGAAATCG
>JAZASH010000226.1:0-1634 GCA_036343395.1 Eubacterium sp.
AAGCATCTCCGTCACACGCGGGGATACCCTCGACATTACGATCGAGATCCTATATCCGGATGGTACCCCTTATACGGTTCTGGCCGGAGACGTTATCCGCTTTGCTCTCAAACAGAGATACACGGACCCGGAACCGCTCATCAGCAAGGAGATCCCGCATAATGGGATGAACCTGCGGTTGGAAGCCGAAGAGACAAAAGCACTTAAGGCAGGCGGCGCTCCGTATGTCTATGACATTCAGATCACGATGGAGGGCGGCACGGTCTGCACTTTTATTGACCGGGCCAAGTTCACCGTGACGGAGGAGGTGGACTGATGGACGGGAAACTGGTCGGGCGGCTTTCGCCTGGTATCCACCTCACATGCAGGCTCTCTGTTACTCCGAGGGACGGACCTGCTCCGGTGTTTGTGGATAAAACGGTAACGAAGAACGGAACATACCGCGCTACCGATGAAGGAGCTGATGGCTACTCCGAATTCACCGTTGATATCCATACCGGCCTGATCAAACCTCACTTCTTCGATCTGTCCGGTGGTTATGTTCAAAACGGCGTCTGGACGATTGGAAGCGATACGGTGTGCTATTCCGACGTTTATCGGGTGAACGCGAGCCATAAATACTTTATCTCTCTGGGCGGCGTGGTCGGGACCAGATTCCGAGCAATGTTTTCTGCGCAGGATACATCCATAGCGGTAGTGCGGGTTGCCGGAAAGACCGTTATTAACATCAGCAATCCGGTCCCGTACGCCTATGTAATATTCACTCCCGAATCTGACGGTTTCATCACCATCTCCAAGGACAACGCCGGGACGGCAAATCTGAAAACCTATGTATTCCATCTCGTTGACCTGATCGACGGGAATAACTAATCACGGAGAGTCGCTGCGGCGGCTCATTTTTTATGAGGAGGTTATTTGAAAAATGAAGGAGTTTTGGAACACCATTCAGGTCATTTTCGCTGCTGTAGGTGGCTGGCTCGGCTATTTTCTCGGTGGCTGTGACGGGCTACTGTACACGCTGCTGGCATTCGTGGTTCTCGATTATGCGACCGGTGTAATGGCCGCGATTGCTGACCACAAGCTCTCGTCCGCTATCGGCTTTCGGGGCATTTTCCGCAAGGTGCTCATCTTCGCGCTTGTCGGCGTCGGCCATCTGCTGGATGTACAGGTGCTCGGCAGCATCGGTGTGCTCCGCACAGCGGTGATCTTCTTCTACCTGTCCAATGAAGGCGTTTCCCTGATCGAGAATGCTGCGCATCTTGGCCTGCCTATTCCGGAGAAACTGAAAGCCGTGCTTGAGCAGCTTCATAACCGGGCGGAGAAGGAGGACGATCATGAGCAAACCGAGTGATATCGTTACCATCGCGCTGGCGGAGGTCGGATACCGGGAGAAGGCGTCCAACACCTCTCTTGATGACAAGACCGCCAATGCCGGTGCCGCCAACTGGACCAAGTATGCCCGCGACCTCGCTGCCGCGGGCTATTACAACGGGAACAAGAATGGCTATGCCTGGTGTGATGTGTTCGTGGACTGGTGCTTTTACAAAGCCTACGGAGCGGTCGAGGGCCAGCGCATCCAGTGCCAGTCTGGTCCGCTCGGAGCTGGCTGTATTTTCTCCGCGCAGTACTACCAG
>JAZASH010000227.1:0-1618 GCA_036343395.1 Eubacterium sp.
ATTCTTTCCGGGTCTTTTGACATTTACCGTCCTGTTGCCATAAACGCCAAAGAGTATACAGCCTATGGATACTTTTTTTCTTTGAGCGAGAAGATCCTCGAGACCCAGAAGGTCAACCTCTGGTCCGCGCGGATGTACGAGCACATCGTGTTCATGCAGGTCGATGAGTGCACTGAAGCGACGCTCGCGGAAGCGCGCGATCTCATCGAAAACCATATGGAATACATGTACGTCAGGAAGGGTGAAAAGTATCCTGAGAAGGATCACATGGTCTCCTACGTCACCGTATGTATTATTTCGGAGACCTCTCCTTCTGCAAATGTAATTAATTCCGTCAAAAAATACCGTTTCAATAAAAACTACCTCTTCACCGTAAGAGGCAGAGCCGAAGGGCGTATCATCTGCGTGGACACGAGCGCGGAAACCGTTTACGGCAACCGCTCGGCCAGGCAGGTGTTCAATATATATAACAGGGGCTTTCACGCCAAGAACCCCTGACAAGGAGGGAGATATATGAATATCTTAGTAGTTTTATTAATCAGCCTTGTGCTCCTCGCCTGCGGCTATCTCTTCTACGGCCGATGGCTCGCCAAAGAGTGGGGCGTGGATCCGTCCAGAAAGACTCCTTCCCACGAGCTCACCGACGGCATGGATTATGTTCCGGCCAAAGCCCCGGTCCTCATGGGACATCATTTCTCGTCCATCGCCGGCGCCGGGCCAATTAACGGACCGATCCAGGCTGCAATTTTCGGCTGGGTGCCGGTTCTTCTCTGGGTCGTCGTCGGCGGCATTTTCTTCGGCGGTGTGCATGATTTTGGAGCGCTGTTCGCGTCCATTCGCAACCGCGGCCAGTCCATCGGCGAAGTCATCCGCGACACAATGGGGCAGAAGGCAAAGCGGCTGTTCCTTACATTTGCGTGGCTGACGCTGCTGTTGGTTGTGGCGGCATTTGCATCCATCGTCGCTTCCACATTCGGAAACACGAACGCTGCGGGCGTCGCGCTTGAAGGTGCAAATCTCGATGCCAACCTCTCCACGGCCATCATCTCTGTACTCTTTATCGTGCTGGCCATCGTGTTCGGCGTCCTTGTTTACAGGAATAATATGAATGTTGGCATCGCCTCCGTCATCGGATGTGTCGGCATCGTTCTGATCGTATTCATCGGTCTCAACTGGCATCCGATTTCCATGAGCTACAAGACCTGGATGTATGTCCTTGGATTTTACATTCTGGTCGCGTCCGTCACTCCGGTGTGGATCCTGCTGCAGCCGCGTGATTACCTGAGCTCTTACCTGCTCTATTTTATGATTATCGTGGCTGTCATTTCTGTCATCGGTGCAGCGCTGACCGGCACAGGTTCGACGTCCATGCCGGCATTCACCGGTTTCACAGCGACCGGAAACGGCCTCTTCACAAGCGGAACTGTGTTCCCGGCGCTCTTCGTCACGATTGCCTGCGGTGCTATTTCCGGTTTCCATTCGCTGTTCTCCTCCGGAACGACTGCTAAGCAGATCGATAATGAAAAAGACGCCATGCCGATCGGTTACGGTGCCAAGCTTATCGAGTGTATTGTTGCCGTGCTGGCGCTCTGCGCTGTTGCTTACATTTGGAACGACG
>JAZASH010000228.1:0-1613 GCA_036343395.1 Eubacterium sp.
TGATGTAACCGTCCTTCTCAGTACCGTACTTCACGCAGTTCTCGTGGATGTCGTTCATGATGCGCTTCAGGTAGTTGTCCACCTCCTCAGCCGTCCATGACAGACGCTCTGAGTTCTGCGACATTTCCAGACCCGATACAGACACACCACCGGCGTTGCTGGCCTTACCCGGAGAGTAGAGCAGCTTGGCATCCTGGAAGATCTTGATGGCCTCAGGCCGGGTAGGCATGTTGGCACCCTCGGCCACGGCGATCACACCGTTCTTCACCAGGGCAGCAGCCTCGTCACCGTTGATCTCGTTCTGTGTTGCGCAAGGCAGGGCGATGTCGGCCTTCTCATACCAGGGGCGCTTGCCCTCGTAGTACTTGGCTGTGGGATATTCCTCAACATACTCCTTGATACGTCCGCGCTCCACGTTCTTCAGCTCCATGATGTAGTCGAGCTTGGCACGGTCGATACCATCGGGATCGTAGATGTAACCGTCAGAGTCACTCATCGTCATGGGGATGGCACCCAGCTGGATGCACTTCTCGGCTGCATACTGGGCCACGTTACCGGCACCAGAGATCAGCACCTTCTTGCCCTTGATGTCGATGTTGCGGGTAGCAAGCATAGAGCAGAGGAAATATACGGTACCGTAACCAGTTGCCTCAGGACGGATCAGCGAACCGCCGAAGGGGATGCCCTTACCTGTGAGCACGCCCTGGAACTGGTGGGTGAGCTTCTTGTACTGTCCGAACAGGTAACCTACCTCACGGCCACCTACGCCGATGTCACCTGCGGGAACGTCCTCATCGGGACCGATCACGCGGTACAGCTCGTTCATGAATGCCTGGCAGAAGCGCATCACCTCAGCGTCGCTCTTACCACGGGGAGAGAAGTCTGAACCACCCTTGGCACCACCCATCGGCAGTGTGGTCAGAGAGTTCTTGAAAGTCTGCTCGAAAGCGAGGAACTTCAGGATACCGAGGTTCACGCTCTTGTGATAACGGAGACCGCCTTTGTACGGGCCAATAGCGTTGTTGTGCTGGATACGGTAGCCCATGTTGGTCTGCACGTTGCCCTTATCGTCCACCCAGGTGATACGGAACTCGTTCACTCTGTCGGGGATGCAGAGACGCTCAATCAGATTGGCTTTCTCAAACTCGGGGTGCTTGTTGTACTCTTCCTCGATGGTGGGAAGAACCTGCGATACTGCCTGGATGTACTCCGGCTCATTGGGGAATCTCTTTTTGAGATCTTCTACAACTTGTGCTGCATTCATAATCTTTTGTTGTTTTTTAAGTGTTATTTGTTGATTGAATTAATGATTCTCTGTTGTTTGAAGTATGATTCTTTTCGAAATCGGTTGCAAAATTACATCAAAAATCTGAAATAACAAACATTTTATCAGTTTTTTCGACGAAAATCTGTCTTTTTGTCACTTTATTGATATAAATCAAGGCAAAAGGTTAGGGGAATAACCTTTTTATGTGCCCGAACACAAAGATCCACATTTTTAATATATAATAAGGTAGTCAGACAAAAAGGGCACCCCTTTCGCGAAGGATGCCCTCTCTTCTCACTTTTCACCTTTTAATTCTTTAATTTTTAAATTTTTAAATTCTTAAAAA
>JAZASH010000229.1:0-1609 GCA_036343395.1 Eubacterium sp.
GAAAAAATCACGGACGACAGGGAAGTGTTCCCCATCGCCCGTGAGCTGGACGGCAAGATGCGCGGGATCCTGAACGATCTTTTCGGAAAGGAAATCTGCGAACCGCTCTTCGGCTCCATGAACCTTTTCGCCTCCTCCGGCGGCCTGCCCGTCTGGGCCAACCTGATGCTTGCGATTACAGACGAGGTCCAGTCTGCCCTCCGGGGCGAACTCGCCGCCCGTGAGCAGCGAATTGCGAAATACGTGGAGAAATACAAGAAGTGACCTTCGATCTTCCGAAGTCCGTGGAAGTTGGCGAAAACACCTATCAGATCCGCACCGATTTCCGCACCATCCTCGAGATCTTTGTGATGCTCGATGACCCGGATCTCTCCGATGCGGACAAGACGGAAGCCCTGCTCCGGATGTTTTATGTGGAGCGCCCGCCCGATCCTGAGAACGCCCTCCTGGCCTTCACGGACTTTGTGGATCCGCGACAGACCGCGAGGACCTCGGCCACTCATAACACCCGCCTCATTGACTGGTCCCAGGACTTCGATCTGATGGTTGCTCCGATCAATCACATTCTCGGCTTCGAGTGCCGGGCGGCGGACTATCTCCACTGGCGAACCTTCCTGGCCGCTTATTTGGAGATCCCGCCGGAGAGCGTCTTTGCCCGTGTGCTCCGCATCCGCGAAAAGCTCCGCACCGGCAAAAAGCTCGAGAAGTACGAACGTACCTGGTACAACAAAAACCGCGACCTCGTGCATCTCAGGCCGAAGTTCTCCAAAGCGGAAGAAGAGCTGATCGAAGCCTGGACATAAAGAAAACCCCGGTGATTTCTCACCAGGGCTTCAGCTCAATAAACTGGAATTTACAGTGCTAATTCCATCAGCCAGCAATCCACTTTTTCTCCCTCAAACAGCTCATGTTTCGGAAGTGGTTTAATGATTTTAAACCCGGCTTTCTCGTATGCCCTAATAGCTCTTTTATTATCCTGGTGCGGATCAAGAAGAACTCGCTGAGCTGCCATGTTTTCTTTCAGATGAGAAGCCATCATTTTCAAAAAAGATGAACCTATTCCCTTGCTCCAGTATTTCGGCTCACCGATAAACTGATCCATGGCATACACGATATGTCCATCGTCAGGATAGTCATATTCATCGAACAATTCTCCGCTCAATTGATATGCCTGCGCATACCCGATGGGGGATTTCTGATACTCGATGATCATTCTGAACCCATCGGGAATTGCTTCCAAATAATGTGCAGACAAGGTATCCATCGTAAATTTGACGTCGCGGCCTTCGTAGTATTCAAGCACTCTCTGATCTGTCAACCATTGAAACATGAGCGAAAGATCCGTTTCAGTAAAATCCCGGATTGTTATTTCGTCCTTTTCTATTTTCACGTGATCATCCCCACAAATACCGATTCAGAGGTATCTCAGGATATGTGAACCTTCCGGAAAATCTTAATCATCCCATACGCAGTGAAGATACTCTTCATCCCACGGATCCAGCATATCTGAAGGACCGACGTAAACACACTCATCGTTTCTGATAAGGATCAGGCATTTATGCTCCGGTTCCCATGGGCATTCACATTCTATGCCGTATCCAACATCACC
>JAZASH010000230.1:0-1598 GCA_036343395.1 Eubacterium sp.
TAATACATTTGCGGTTTTTTCAGGCAGCGATTTATATTTGATGGATTTCATATCTGATTCCCTTTCGATACTCCATATTTGCGCATTGTAAATCGCGATCTCTAATCGCGCGCGAGCTGCGCGACGCACTCTGTGCGTTATCCTTCGCGCAGCTCTGCGATCCGCCGATCAACATCCAAATTCATTCTTTTATATATCAAAATTATATCAAAGAAAGTACTAATTTGTCTAAAATACTTCAAAATCATTATCCATTGAGTCCATTTGCATACATCATATTGTGGCACTGATACGTGTACGGTTTAATAGTATCAGGAAGGCTGTTCCGTGGAGGTGACTATGCAGATATATGATGTGGCCGTTATCGGCGCCGGCGTCGTCGGAAGCGCCGTGGCAAGAGAACTTACCCGATATAACTTAAAGACTCTCGTTCTGGAAAAAGAGCTTGATGTAGCGACCGGAAATTCCAGCCGCAATACAGGCATGCTGCACGCCGGCTTCACATACAGGCCGGGCAGCCTGCGGGCTGAGTGCGCGGTCGAGGGCAACCAGGAATTCGACACGGTAGCCCGCGAGCTGGGCGTTCCGTTCAAGAGGACAGGAAAGCTGGTCATCGGTTTTACGGACAATGATCTTGCAAATATTCTCAAGTTCAAAAAGATCGGTGAAATCAACGGCGTCAAAGACATTCGCATGATCAGCAAGGACGAAATACAGAGGATCGAGCCGAACGCCGGCGGGGAATTTGCAATGCACGTGCCCGCATCCGGCATTCTCGACCCAATGGCCTACACCATCGCTCTGGCTGAGAATGCAGCTATGAACGGCGCGGCCTTCCGATTTGGGTGCAGAGTCACCGCAATCACGCGGGTATCAAAGGATGAGGCAGCTGCGCTGATGAAAGCTGACGATCAGGGAGACAGTATCCCTGGTGATAATGCCCCCCTCTATAAAGTCGGGACTTCCGGCGGAACATTTCCCGCTGATGTTCTCTATAGAATTGAGACCTCCGGCGGAACATTTCTCACAAAATGGGTCGTGAACTGTGCCGGAGCCTACGCTGCTATTATTTCCGAGATGCTCGGCTACCCGAAATACTATCAGCGGGGCTTCAAGGGTGAGTACTTCGTGCTCGACAAAAAGGCCGGAGCGTTCCTTAAAACACCGGTCTATCCGGCACCGAACGATAAGGGAGGCTTCTCGACCCACGCGACCCCGACGGTTGACGGAAATATTCTGGTCGGTCCGGACTCCTATCTGACAAAAGACCTCGAGGATTATGCCAATATAAAAGAGCGCCTCGACGGCCTCTTCCGTGACGGATCACGGATGTTCACGCAGATGAAGCGCGAATACTTCATCCGCAATTTTGCGGGTATCCGCTGGAAGAACTGCGACCCTGAGACCGGCGAAGTGCTGGACTTCATTCTGGAATCCGACAGCGCGCATCCCTGCACGGTCAATCTCGTCGGCATCGAATCCCCGGGCGTCACCTCGGCGCTGCCGCTCGCAAGGCGGACTGTCAAAAAAATCCTTGACGGGCAGTACGCGCTCGGACAGCCGGTGGCAGTCAATCCCGACTTCAACCCGATACGAAA
>JAZASH010000231.1:0-1594 GCA_036343395.1 Eubacterium sp.
GGGCAGCGAGTTAAGCTTCCAGACGCTCGTTCCCGGCCAGGACAGCGGTTTCCTCCACACGCACAAGACACATGAGGAACTTTACATCATCATCAAGGGTGAAGGACTGTATCAAGTCGATGGAGAAATCTTCCCGGTACGCGAAGGAACGGTCATCCGTGTATCTCCTGACGGAAAGCGAGCTCTGAAGAACAACGGCAAAGAGAACCTGACGATGCTATGTATCCAGTACAAGGCCAATGCATTTGGAGGAGCCGACAGCCCCATGATTGACGGGACTATTCTCCAGGAACCTCTTAACTGGTAATCATGGCGACTGTCACTACGCTGGCGTACAAAGATGTCAAGAGCGTCATGACGAAATCTTCCCTGCCCGTGGGAGGATTTTCCGTCAATCCTTATGTGGGCTGTCCGCACGCATGCCGATACTGTTATGCCTCTTTTATGAAGCGCTTTACCGGTCATACGGAAAAGTGGGGAACCTTCCTGGATGTGAAAAATTGGCCGAGCATCACCGATCCGCACAAATACGACGGAGAACGCATCGTCATCGGCTCCGTCACTGATGGCTACAACGAGCACGAGGCTACTTACAGGCGCACCAGGATGCTGCTGGAACAGCTCAGGGGGACATCGGCAGAGATTATGATTACAACCAAGTCGGACCTGGTTCTGCGGGACATCGACCTGCTAAGGACTTTCCCTAAGGTGACGGTATCCTGGTCGGTCAACACCCTGGACGAGTCTTTCAAGGATGATATGGACGATGCTCCCAGCATTGAACGGCGCCTATCTGCAATGAAGAGGTTCCATGACGAGGGCATCCGTACGGTGTGCTTCGTCTCCCCTATCTTCCCCGGCATCACGGATGTTCCGGCCATCATTGAGCGGGCAAAGGAACAGGCCGACCTCGTCTGGCTGGAGAACCTCAATCTCCGTGGCCAGTTCAAGGGCGAGATCATGCGCTATATCGCCGATAAATATCCGCAACTTGTTACGCTATACGACGAAATCTATAATAAAGGGAAGCGCGACTATTGGCAGGCCCTTGAGGCTCAGGTGAAGCAAATCTGTTCAGAGAATGATTTCCCGTATCTGAGGAACGATCTTCCCTACGGCCGAAGCAAGCCCGGAAAACCGGCCATCGTCAACTATTTCTATCACGAAGAAATACGCCTGAACAACAAATAGGGGCTGCGTTTTCTTTTTCCGTGTCTGGAAGGTTTGAAGGAGATGGACGAAAGCGATTCAAATGCCGATTTATCTAAACAAGCACACGAATTCTACGGCACAATATCAAACCGGGCGATTTCTTGTGTGTTCAAAAAATCTAAGAGGCGGCTCCTTTAAGAAGCATTCATATCCAGCTGAATACCAAGTAGATACACCTCTCGAAAATCATCAAAATTGGTTCGATAATTGTCCCATTGCCCGTACGAAACCCTGCCCGGCCTCGATGGCCGGGCGGTTTCGTACACGGGCGGGGGGACTCCGTCTGTTCACCGTTACCCCTCCCCTAAATCCCCTCCCTCGGGGAGGGGACTCGGCGGCAGAAGCCGCCGTTCGCCTGCAGGCGAAGTCGCTTCGCTCCGAA
>JAZASH010000232.1:0-1593 GCA_036343395.1 Eubacterium sp.
CAAGGTCTAGCCAAGGTGTACCCAAGGTCTAGCCAAGGTGTACCCAAGGTGTAGCCAAGGTCAAAAGGCTGATATTATGCCTTTTCCTAAACTCACTTGACAGTTTTCACCGGTTTAAACTGAATTGCTTGTCAACATCGTATACATCGTACTGAAAACCTTGTCACTCTCTGCCGTTGCTTCCTGAAAAGCTTGACGGACGGAAAAATATCGGACAAATCCTGAGTTCGCCTTTTCTTCGGCAAAGTCTGATGGGGTTCGATGCCCCAACAGACTTTTAGTGATGGTATCGGCATAAAACCGTCGTCCACCTTTTCTTCGGCACGGCAAAGATAATGATTTATTTCTTACCATGCAAGTATTTATCTTTCTTTTTCCAAAGATTCTTGCCAGGCACCTCGCCGTTGTATACATCCATCGGCTTCTTATTGCCGATACTCATATGGGGCCGAACGTTGTTGTAGAAGTCTATCATAGACGCGATTTCTCTCAAGGCCTCTGCGTAGTCGCTGAACATAGCCTGATGGTAGAGCCACTCGTCCTTGAGGATACCGTTCATACGCTCTGCTATGGCGTTGTCCGTGGGATTGTAACACTCGGTCATGCTGATGCGTATATGATGCTCCATGAGGATTCCGATGTACTTCTGGCAGGCATACTGCACGCCACGGTCGGAATGATGGATGGTACCGCAGAGATTTCCGCCTCCAGCCGTCCTGATGGCCATCTGCAGAGCCTCGACCGTATTCTCCGCCTCCAGCGTCTCAGACAGGCACCAGCCGAGAACTGCATGGGAGTAGCCGTCAGTAATCAGATGCAAGTAGAGTACGTCACCCTCTATCCAGATGTACGTGATGTCAGCGTACCAGACGTGGTTGGGACATTCTGCCACGAGTCCGACTGTCAGGTTGGGATACTTAAAGTAGACATGATTGGAGTCTGTCGTGTGTCGCGGTTTCTTCTTCGGCAGCATCCGCCCGTTGTGCGAGAGGAAGTCCAGGAACGAGTCGCGCCCCCGCACGACGTCACGGCCAAGATCTGCCTCCAGAAGCACGTGCAGCTTCACACCGCCAATCCGAGGTGCCATCAGCCGGTAGTAGTCCACATAGGCCAGCATCAGCTTCTCACGCTGCTGATCCGTGTATATCCGCTTTACTTTTATATAATAGTATTGGCGCCTTTTGTCAAACAGCCCGCAGAGGGTCTCCACGCTCTCATCGGGAAACTCCTCGCGGAGCGCATCTACTGCTTGACACCATCTTTTTTTAATATTGAGATGCCCTCCTCGCGCTCAGCTATCTCAATCACCTTCTCCAGGGCACGGCAACGCATGCGCTCCATCTGCAGGCTCTTCTCAAGCTCGGATATGCGCTCCTGATAAATCTGCTCGTCCGTCTTACCTCTATCCTTACCACCCATACGATACGTGGATATGATTTCATCCGGCAAAGATAGTGCTTTTGAGTCAATTGGCCAAAGTTTTTGCCATTTGATTAATGTCGGATGACTAATTCCCCATTTGCGGGAGATAAAACTTTTTGACATTCCACTGCTGTAGTAGTCACTTAACACTTGAAGTTTGAAAGTGTCATC
>JAZASH010000233.1:0-1567 GCA_036343395.1 Eubacterium sp.
CGCCCATAAACCTTCCGGCGTCAAACGACCGCCTTCGATGGTGATCTGCGGTTTCGTGATTGGTGCCTTACCTGCCTCATTCGCGGACTCTTTCATTTCTTTCTTCGCGCACCCGGCGCCCAGCAAAGTCATTGCTGCCATAATAAACAAGATGGTTTTTTTCATGTTCCAAACTTTTGCGGTGCAAAAGTACAAAAAAAATCTCACATGTGCAAATAATTCCGCATTTTCTGCCAAATTGTCAGTCCTTTTCTGCCAAAATCCCTTTGGCACAAGATTTGTCATTTCTTGGGTGAACTAGTGCGACTAGTACATCTAGAGCGTCTAGTAAATCTAGAAAATTAATTAAAAGAAAGGAACTATACTATGTCTAAAATTATTGGAATTGACCTCGGTACCACGAACTCGTGTGTAGCCGTAATGGAGGGTAACGAACCTATCGTCATTGCTAACGCTGAAGGTAAGCGTACGACCCCTTCTGTTGTTGGATTCA
This sequence comes from Eubacterium sp., assembly GCA_036343395.1. Classification (GTDB taxonomy): domain Bacteria; phylum Bacillota; class Clostridia; order Lachnospirales; family Lachnospiraceae; genus Eubacterium_F. The sequence continues at coordinate 494 of JAZASH010000233.1, forward strand.
TCGACGGCGGTGAGCGTAAAGTAGGTGACCCTGCTAAACGTCAAGCCATTACGAACCCGACCAAAACTATCTATTCGATCAAGCGTTTCATGGGCGAGACCTACGATCGCTTGCAGTCTGAAATCGCTCGTGTTCCGTATAAAGTAACGCGCGGCGACAACAACACTCCCCGTGTGGACATCGACGGACGTCTCTATACCCCGCAGGAGATCAGCGCCATCATCCTTCAGAAGATGAAAAAGACCGCTGAGGACTACCTCGGTCAAGAGGTTACCGAAGCTGTCATCACAGTGCCGGCATACTTCAACGATTCTCAACGTCAGGCTACGAAAGAAGCCGGTGAGATCGCAGGTCTGAACGTACGTCGTATCGTCAACGAGCCGACTGCAGCTGCCCTGGCTTACGGCCTCGACAAGTCGAATAAAGATATGAAGATCGTTGTCTTCGACTGCGGTGGTGGTACCCACGATGTATCGGTCCTCGAGCTCGGCGACGGTGTCTTCGAGGTAAAAGCAACCGACGGTGATACCCACCTCGGCGGTGACGATTTCGATCATCGTATCATCGATTGGCTCGTTCAGGAGTTCAAGAACGAGAACGGCGGTGCAGATCTGTCGAAAGACCCGATGGCTATGCAGCGTCTGAAAGAGGCTGCCGAGAAAGCCAAGATCGAGCTCTCGTCTGCAACGACCACGGAGATCAACCTCCCGTATATCATGCCGGTCAACGGTGTTCCTGCACACTTGGTAAAGACCCTGACACGTGCAAAATTCGAGCAACTGATCGACGATCTGATCCAGCGTACCATCGCTCCGTGCCGCACGGCCCTCGAGCATGCCGGATTGAAGACCTCCGATATCGACGAGATCATCCTCGTAGGTGGTTCGACACGTATCCCGGCTATCCAGGATGCCGTACAGAAATTCTTCGGCAAAGCTCCGTCGAAGGGCGTTAACCCGGACGAGGTAGTAGCTGTAGGTGCTGCCATCCAGGGTGGTGTACTCACCGGCGATGTGAAAGATGTCCTCCTGCTCGATGTTACCCCGCTGAGCCCCGGTATCGAGACCATGGGCG
>JAZASH010000234.1:0-1564 GCA_036343395.1 Eubacterium sp.
AAGAACAGATCAAACACAGTACGGAGGAAATGAGTGCGGAACTGAAACGGCTCCTCGAAAGTGAAATCGAAGCGTTTCAGAAGCGCGAGAAGCATCGTTCCGCCGAAATGATCGCCATCTTTGCCAGGCACAATTTCTACGCAAACGGTTTTACACCGCAAGAACTTCGGACGACCCTGGAAGATCTTGGACCCACCTATGTTAAGATCGGTCAGATCATGTCCAGCCGGGTTGATCTTCTGCCTGTCGCGTATTGCAAAGAGCTGGCAAAGCTGCGTGAAAACGTAAAGCCTTTGGACCCGGCTGTGGTCAAAGCCGTTATCGAGCAGGAAACCGGCAAAAAAATCGACGATATTTATACTGAATTTCGGGATGAGCCGCTGGGATCTGCATCAATTGCTCAAGCTCATTATGGGGTCCTCAAGGATGGCACCCGAGTCGTCACCAAGGTACAACGCCCTCTGATCGCTGATATGATGCGAAAGGATTTTGTGCTTCTCAACAAACTTGCGGATCTGGTGAACATCGTTGAGGAAGATTCTGACGAACAGGTCATCGACTTCAAGTCAGTGATCGCAGAGGTTGAACGAGTCACCAAGGCTGAATTGGATTTCCGCGTCGAAGCGGAGAACACCCGTCTTTTCAGGGATAAATGCATCGATGACGAAGAACTGATCTCCTGCCCCACAGTCATCGACGGGCTGACCACCGAGCGCATCTTCACCATGACCTATATCGACGGCTGCTCTGTCGGCGACACGGAAAAGCTGGCTGCGGAGGGCTGTGACCTGGACGAGATCGGGCGTGTGATCGTGGACAGTTACCTGCATCAGGTGCTGGACGTGGGCACATTCCACGCCGATCCGCATCAGGGCAATATCCTGGTCAGCCACGGCAAGCCCTATTGGATCGACTTCGGAATGATCGGGCACGTCACGGACAAGGATATCGACCTCATCCAGGACGCGGTCAAGGCGCTGCTGGTCCAGGACGCTGACGCCCTGGTCAACGCGGTCATGGGCATGGGCGCCGCCTCGGAGAAAACCGATCGCGCCAAGCTTACGCGGGACGCGGAAATGTTCATCGAAAAGTATATGAACGTTAAGAGCGTCAGCGACATCAATGTGACTGAGGTGTTCGAGGAAGTGATGAGTCTGGCCGCAAAGAACCACGTCTCCATGCCGGGCAGGTTCACAATGCTGGCCCGCTCCCTCACCACACTGGAAGGCGTCATCGAGCAGCTTTGTCCCGACCTGAACATATTCGATATACTCTATGACAAATTGAAGGCACGCGCGCGGCAGAATATGAACATTCCGCGTGAGCTCCTTGAGAAGGGTCAGGAGCTGGTTAAGGCCGGAAAAAAGGCAGCCAGAATCCCTCTCCTCGCTTCGGAAGTTCTGGAGGGCATGGTGAAGGGAAAGACGAAGGTGCGCTTCGAGCTATCCGGCTATGAGGAACCCCTAAACCGGATCTTCCACTTCCTGCGGTACACCGTACTGACGCTGGTGGCTTTGGTACTGTTCATCGGATCCTGCATTCTTTGCACCACCGATTTCAAGCC
>JAZASH010000235.1:0-1556 GCA_036343395.1 Eubacterium sp.
AAAAATGTTGGTATTGAGACCATCTCCGTTATTGGCTATTTTTTTCGATTTCACAAAACACATTGATAGGGCAAGAACAAGCAATTGCTTGCCCACCTATTTTCAGATAACGACATTATAACCATGATAGGTAATATATACTAGTTGATGACTGACGAAAACCATTCTGTGACTACTTTGTCCAATTCTTTTTCATAATCGCCAGGAACAGAAAAAAACTTTCTAGGATCAAGTTGACCGGTTTGCTATGATGTGAAAAAGGAGGTGCTGACATATGACAACCGATAGAGAATGTTGTTCTCAAGAAATCTCGATATTGTCGTGTGATCTGGCGCCTTCCTGTACTGCAAGAGCCACATGAAGCGAATATCCGTCCTGCATGCTTCTTCTATGCCCCTGCTCGAATAGATCCCCTTCATATTAGCGTAAACAACGATCGAAAACATTATCTCCGGCGAGATGCTTCGCCAACGCCTCCGATACGTCCCGCGAAGCTTCCGATAGTCCAATTCGCTTAAAATCTCTGCCATCTTGAACACCGGATCGTTTTCGTCGATCATTTTCGCAACATTCAGAGGCACAACCACTTGAGTTCCGATCGTTTTCATTGTACAATTAACCTGCTTTCTGTGTGGTTTTTGTGGTAAATTAATTATACATGAAAGCAGCAAGGGGCCGCTTCGTATCGGCATCCTGCGTGCACGGAAGGAAGAGGCTGCGCTGCTCTCCGTTCCGGAGGGGAAAGCGCTGATCCAGGTCCGCGGCTTCAGGTATGAGGACGATGGATCTCTGAGGGAAAACCACCGCGTGATCCTGCGGCCAGACAGGATACGTTTGCTGCTTTGAGAGGTGAGAATATGAAACTTGCTGCGGTTGGAAGCAACTGCGTGGATTTTTATAATAATGTGGAGGGCGGAAAAGCCTATCCGGGCGGCGGTCCGGTCAACATGGCCGTCTACACCGTGCGTCTTGGTGGCGAGGCCTCCTATATCGGTCCGGTCGGTAATGACGATTTCGGCGCGCTGATGCGACGCGCCGTTGCCGAGAAGGGTGTGGACGTGTCGCACTTATCCGTCCACGAGGGAAAGACTGCCGTCACGCAGGTCAGTCTGATTGACGGAGAGCGCGTTTTCGGCGATTACGACGAGGGTGTGCTTTCCGATTACGTGCTCTCGGAGGACGATCTTTCCTTTATCTGTACACACGATATGGTGATCTGCGATCTTTGGGGCAAGGTGGAGGGTCAGTTTTGCGAGCTCAAGCGCCGCGGGATGCAGACCGCCTTCGACTGCGCCACGCGCCCCGAGGATGAGGCAGCGCAGACGGCCATGCCTTTTACGGACGTACTGTTTTTCTCCAGCGACGGAGGGGATACCGGTGCGCTGCGCGAGCAAATGAGAGACTATCATGCGCGGGGACCGCGGCTGGTCGTCGCGATGCTGGGCGAGAAGGGCAGCCTCTGCTTTGACGGAGAGCGCTTCCACAGCTTCGGCATCGTCCCCTGCGAAAAGCTCGTCGACACGATGGGCGCGGGCGACAGCTATATCGCCGGGTTC
>JAZASH010000236.1:0-1552 GCA_036343395.1 Eubacterium sp.
CAGTCTCTCATGCGCACGGCCGACAGAAGGCCGGACCTTCTCGCGAAGGCACACATCAGCCCCAAGGAGCGTGGGTTTATAGATGAGTATCTGCGTTCAAAAGAGCATTAACGCAAAAATCGGACAGGATGTTCATGCGATTGATTTCCGGCGGCAAAGCATCCATCTTCGTGAGAAAAACATTGTCGGTCCGACTGAGAGATCGCGTAGGCGATTTGACGCCTGCGCAAGCTCGCAGGGAAGGACCAACGTTTTTCGATGAAGATGATGTTTGCGCCGGATCTTTAACTTAGATACAGCCTGCATAAACTGCTTCTTATCATTGATAAATCTGTGGAAATACGGTATATTTGAAACGTACTTTGTTTTTAGGAGGAATGCATAATGCAAGACAGAGGCAAATATTACATCACGACAGCGATTGCCTATACATCAGGCAAGCCGCATATCGGAAATACATATGAGATTATTCTTGCTGACTCGATCGCAAGATTCAAGAGGCAGCAGGGCTATGATGTTTTCTTCCAGACAGGAACAGACGAGCATGGCCAGAAGATCGAGTCCCGCGCTCACGATGCGGGCCTTACACCGAAAGAATTCGTCGATAAGACGGCCGGCGAAGTCCGCCGGATCTGGGATCTGATGAACACTTCCTACGACAAGTTCATCCGTACAACGGATGAGGATCATGAGAAGCAGATTCAGAAGATCTTTAAGAAGATGTACGAGAAGGGCGACATCTACAAGGGTGAGTACAAGGGTATGTACTGCCAGGAGTGCGAGTCCTTCTACACGGAATCGCAGCTTGTGGACGGCAAATGTCCGGAGTGCGGCGGCGAAGTCACCCCGGCATCCGAGGAGGCCTACTTCTTCCGCATGAGCAAATACGCTGATCGTCTGATCGAGCACATCAATACACATCCGGAATTCATTCAGCCGGAGTCCCGCAAGAATGAGATGATGAACAACTTCCTCCTTCCGGGTCTTCAGGATCTGTGCGTTTCCAGGACATCCTTTACATGGGGTATCCCGGTCGACTTCGATCCGAAGCATGTCGTCTATGTGTGGCTTGACGCTCTGTCCAACTACATCACCGGCATCGGCTACGACGCGGACGGAAACTACGGAGACAACTATAAGAAATACTGGCCGGCAGATCTTCACCTGATCGGCAAGGATATCATTCGTTTCCATACAATCTACTGGCCGATTTTCCTTATGTCACTCGGCGAGCCGCTTCCGAAGCAGGTATTCGGTCATCCGTGGCTCCTTCAGAGCGGCGGCAAGATGAGCAAGTCCCGCGGCAACGTCATTTACGCGGACGACATGGCCGGCATTTTCGGCGTCGACGCTGTCAGATATTTCGTGCTTCATGAGATGCCGTTTGAAAATGACGGCGTCATCTCCTGGGAGCTCATGGTCGAGCGCATGAATTCTGAGCTGGCCAACACAATGGGCAACCTTGTCAACCGCACGATCGCAATGAGCAACAAGTATTTCGGCGGTCTGGTAGAGAATACGGGAGTCAAGGATGAGAACGGCATCGATGATG
>JAZASH010000237.1:0-1549 GCA_036343395.1 Eubacterium sp.
ACCGGGAGAAGTCAGGCCGCGACGACGACACAGAAGCCGGACAATGTGCTGAGCCTGACAAAGAGCAGCCTGGGAAGGAAGAGCGGGAACCCTAAGGGGCATGGCGACCGGTACGAGTATGTATTTGACGCGAAGTACAGGCTCGGGGCGGATGCCGATTACAGGCAGAGGCACAACGGGCTGGAAGGTCCGACGGAAGAGGACATCAATACGATGCACCGCTACAGGGACGCCATCGTCTATGACATGAGCCGCGGCGGTGACAAGAAGGATATACCGGGCCCATTTGACCGGACGATGTTCGGCGCGTATGTCCTGTTCCCGTATTCGGACGAGGAAAAGTATAAGGAGCATGATTTCTACAAGAGCATCGGGACGGTCAATATCGGCGGTCTGCCGTTCCTGCCGTCCGCTACAAATATGGTCAGGGATTTCCTGGAGGAGCTGATATCGGATACGGCGGAGTCGGCATTTGAAAGAGCGACACTGCCGAGGGGCATCGAGGAGAAGCTTGCCAGGGTGGACTGGAAGAAGAGGGATGTGCTGATCGTGAATGTGCCGGACGAGGCGACGATGACTGCGTGGCCTGATGAGCATTCGTGCGCGGTGAGGGGCGATGAGATATCGGAGGAACATTTGCCCATTCACTATGTTGCGCTCTATAAGCCGGGGATCGGGATCGAGCGTTACGGGACGGTCCTGTTCACGCAGACGGATGAGGCCGGCAATTATGTCTTTAAGGTCAAGGAGTGGCAGCCGCTGCCGCAGCTGATCGCGGCGAGCGAGTTCGGCGTGGCGAGTGTCGCATATACGAACCTGTTCCTGTTGGAGAACAGCACCGCGTATCCGGAGCTGCACCTGCGGTCGGAGGCGGAGTACCGGTTCTATGCGGAGCTGAAGAGACGGGTGAAAGACGTTGATTATAAGAGTGAAGAGGTGTCCGGGTTCGAGTTCGAGGGGAAGAAGATCGTGTTCGAGGCGGGCGAGATCAGGCTGATGGACGGGAAGAAGAATCCGGTGACGATACAGGTGAGGGAGTTTGAGAGGAGACCGAATGCGGAGTTTAGGAGGGTGATGGGGTATTTAGAGAAGGTGAAGTCGTAAATAGCCGAGAGTACTGTTTGGAAATAATGGATAAAAAGAGAAAAGAAGTGAAAAACGAAACTAGCAGAACAAGACTGTAGAAGTAACATAATTGATGATGAGTAGGAGACTTTATTATGATAAATTTTAGAGGGGAAATTCCATATATCGAATATGAAAGTAAAGACTTAATAGATGTTAAGAATTTTAAAGGAACTGGGAAAAAAGCAGATATTCGTGACTATAAACCTTATAACACTGGTTTTATACAAGTCTCACGCTTTAGGCTATCAGTAGCAATTGCAAAAAGTATATTTTCTAAAATGCCAAATAAAACCCTTAAGAGAAAGCTTGCTTACAGTTACTTCATTCAACTTTCTCTGATATTAACTTCAATAGATGATAAGATATATATCGATTATGATACTATGAAGTTATTTCGTGATTTTTCAAAGAATTGTAGGGA
>JAZASH010000238.1:0-1541 GCA_036343395.1 Eubacterium sp.
CCGGACCGAGCAGATCGGAAGCGTCGCCGCGATCGTCGAAACACAATCTTCGACTTTAAGTCCCTCAGCCATCATTGTGGAAATGATTTTTGATGTGAGCGTCGAAAGGATACTCGCCTTGACTCCGCTCCCCATGCCGTCCGCAAGAACAATGACTGTAGAGTTCTCATCCTGCAATGCCACGTCGACGTGGTCCCCGCAGAGCTGTTCTCCTTCATGGTTGATACTTTTCCAACCTATATCCATACACAAATCATTCATCTTTGATCGACTCCTTCAATTTTGTCAGCGCAATTTTAGTCTCGGCGGCGGTCTCTCCAAGAAGTGAAGCGATCTCCTGAACGATCCGCATCTGTTTATCTACTACCTTGTCTGCGATCTCCATCGTCTGGCGGCTGATATCCTGTCTCTTTTCCTTCTCACTCTCCTCCTCGGTGACGTCTCGCAGCATGCAGAAAATGCTGTTGTATTCTCTGTCATAGACGATCGTCTTTTCCACATATTTTCTGTACTCCGCCAGATACTCCCGCTTGTCATGGATGCTTCCGCCGGTGCCTAAGATCTTAAGGAAATCACCCGGATCAAGGACGCGGACGACCAGATCTCCGAGGATATCATTTGCAGACCGGAGGTTCAGGATCCTGAGTGCCGCGCGGTTCACCTGCTGGACTTCCAGACTGTCATTCAGGACGAGAATACCGTTGGGCGAATTCCTTGTAATAGTATCTGAGAAATTCTCGGCTCTTTCTTTCAGGAACGGCAGGCACATAGAGATATCCGCCTTGCCCTGCAGGATAGCAATGGCTTTCTCCCGGCAGGTATCATAGCCGCATGTACCGCAGTTGAGCTCATCTTCAGGCTTCAGCTTGCCCATCTGCTTCAGCGTTTCCTTAATATCATATTCGCTCGGCATTCTGCTCTGATGCTCAATTATATTGAAATCTTTTATGGTCTCTGTTCTGTCGGGCTGCGCAACGGTGAAATCATTCTTGCCGGCATACCTCGCGACAGCGGCGTAATCTTTGACCGGCGCCGCGTGGAACTTCTCCATGACAGGTCCGCCTATACAGCTGCCGACGCAGGCGGACATCTCAATAAAGGCGTGATGGACGTTTCCGGCCTCAATTTCTTTCAGGGTCATGATGCAGTTTCTCGTCCCGTCGATCGCCATATAGGTGTATTCCGGATTCTCCATCGCCATCGTCTTAAGGATACCGCCGGTGGTGGGGAAGAAACGCGCTCTGCTGTTATCGTCGTGATCGAGCTTCTTCTCCGGCACGATATTCTTTGACTTCAGCCACGCGCTGAGTTCATCAAATGTCAATACAGCGTCAACGAGCCCCTCATAGCGCTGCGCTTCGTCTTTTTTCGCGACGCACGGGCCGATGAAAACCGTTTTGGCATTCGGAATCCTCTTTTTAATTTCCTTGCAGTGAGCCTGCATCGGGGACAGCACATCCGCAAGATATGGGATCAGCTTCGGGAAATGCTTCTGGACCAGAAGGTTCGCAGAGTGGCAGCAGGACGTGAGGATAACGTCG
>JAZASH010000239.1:0-1513 GCA_036343395.1 Eubacterium sp.
AATACTATCTTAAGAAAAAGGAGCCGAAGAAACGGCGTAAGGACTGGGTAAAATAATGGAAACGACAGAAAAAAAACAGGGAGTATCACGTCCTGTATTATATTTGACAACAGCATTTATGGTTTTTCTCACAATCTACACATTGGGATTGCGAATCGATATGTTTACGACAGGCTTTGACCTGCTGCAGGAGAAGTTCGGCTTTCTGTACTGGTATGGAATCCAGGTGGCCGGCTGCGGTGTGATCGGCCTGATCATGGTGGCGGTGGCGCGCAAAACGCTGAAGAAGCTCGACATCGCGCTGCTCGCGGTGTTGCTCGCGTGGCTCGCCCTCTCAGCGGTGATGAACCGCGATCTGGGGTTCAAGGAGAATCTGTCCGGGGTGCTGACCATCGGTGTGACCGTGGTGGCGTTTTATCTGGTCGGTCGATTTTTCTCAAAGGAGAATCTGTATTTCTGTCTGACCCGCGTGATCCTCTGGGGGACCGTGGTGTGGAACTACGGATGTCTGATCTCGCTCGGGGAGTATATCTCGAATTACAAGGGGTATTATCAGTTCGGTGGCTTTTTCCGGCGGTCTCGTCAGGGGCTGATGGATGGGCGGCTTTTTGGGTGCTTTTCGGATCCGAATTATGCCGCGCTGATCTCTCTGCTGCTGATCGGCGGGCTGGTGTTTATCTATCGGTATCATAATAGGGTGTATGGTGCAGTTGGTGCCGGTGCGGTTTCCGGGGCCGGGGCGCGTGGCGCGGCCGGGGATGGCGCAGTGCATGGCGCGGCCGGAGATGGCTCTGCTGCCGGGGCGCGGCGGCCGGTGTGGCTGTCGCTGGAGCGGATCTATATCCTGCTGAGTATCGTGATGTATGCGCTGTATTTTATCCTGTCCGGGTCGCGGTCCGGCGATATCGCGCTGCTGGCGACGGTGGTCGTGATGATCGTGGTGGTGACGTACCGGAAGAGGAATCATGTGGATGGTGCGGCCGGTGTGGCCGGGGCTGAGGCTGCCGGGGGCTCTGCTGCGGGCGCTGAGGCCGGTGCTGCCGGCGGGGCGGATGCTGCGCAGGGTGAGCAGATCGAAGGCGCGTTTCAGCGGTTGATCGATCGGATGGCGCCGATCAAAAGTGGCGTCGTGCGGGCCTACGGGGTGCGTATCGTGATGGCGCTCGTTGTGCTTGTCGTGGTTTATTTTGGTGTGATCTTCGGTCTGCAGACGCTCGGAAAGCTGGCGGTGCCGGATCGAGATATCGAGAACGAGCTGGAGCGTGATGACGTGACGGCTGACAATATTTCCAACTCGCGTTTCCGTATCTGGGGCGACTATGTCGATCTCGTGATGGATCGACCGATCTTCGGTCTGTCGACGAGGGGCGCACTCCCGTATGCAAAGAAGCTGGATCCGGAGAGTTATCTTTCCGATCGGCAGTACAACCAGCACAGTCTGTTTATCCAGATGCTCGTGCAGGGCGGTGTGGTTGGATTTTTACTGATGATGGTATTTTTACTGAGGGCGCTG
>JAZASH010000240.1:0-1486 GCA_036343395.1 Eubacterium sp.
CCCGGTGCTGAAAGCTGTAATTCCGCCTGCGCCACCGTCGTCCCGGAGGGGCGATTCCGGGCGTCGAATGGAAAGTGTTGGTTGTCAAGATGATACAATTAATGCTTTAGGCGGATTTGACTAAAGCATTTAGCGTAAAGCGTTGTGGAGTAGGTTGTTACATTCGACGCTTCTCTGCAACGACATAATGTCTGGACAGCAAAAAGGACGTCGCCCTATGTGGGTGGCGTCCTTTGTCAATAGGAGATGGTTAACCGTTACTGGACGGCAATCTGCTTGACGGTTTCGGGCTGCTGGGCCTTCTCCTTCTTGGGGATATGGACGTTCAGCACGCCGTGTTCCACCTTGGCCTCGATCTTCTCGGCCTCGGCATCCTCCGGCAGCAGGAGCGTCTGCTGGAACTTCTCGTAGGAGAATTCGCGGCGGAGGTACTTGCCGTGCTTCTTGCCCTCCTTGTTCTCGGACTTCTTCTCCATCTCGATGTGCAGGTTGTTGTCGGCGTCGATGTGGACCTTGAAGTCCTCCTTGGTGAGTCCCGGTGCGGCGAGTTCCACATCGTACTCTTTTTCGTTCTCAATCACATTGATGGCCGGAGCCGTGTAGGTCGTCCGTTCCATCCAGCTGTTGTCGAAAAAGTCGTTGAAAATGTCCGGCAACCAGCTATCATGCGTTCTTCTTGCAGGTAACATAGTTCAAAAACTTTAATCGTCCCGGTTTGGAGGCCCTCCTGCGGACCCTTATTCCCGGAGTTCCTTATCGGAACCGCATAAGGGAAATGCAAACCCGGGACCAATGCCGGAAAAGTGGACAAAACGGCACTGGAGATGACAGAAAGTCCATTTTTGAGACAAAATGACTAGCGTGTTTCTGCAGCATGGAGAATCCGCTGTAAAGTAACCCCCTCATTCCGCACCTAAGTAACCCCCTAGTACTTTTCCCTTTTATCATATAAGAAAAGCAGGCTGAAGTTGTAAAATCCGCTCCAGCCTGCTTTCTTTTTGTGTTTTCGATATCAGGGCGGGGGGGGGCACTTTGCGCCGGAATTTCCATTATAATGTCGTGAAATGGTGATTTCATCACATTAAATGATCCCGAAAACATGTTTTCAGGGTATTAAATTGACCTGAAAGGGTGTTTACAGGACATTAAAATACCCCGAAAAGTGCTTTTCAGGGTTGTAAAATACCGCGCGAGACACTTATCGGGATGCCGGAAGAGCAGCACGAGCGTATCACCGGGGAATGGAAATACTCCGACTACACTCCTTCCTCAATCAGTACTACCGCTGGCTCAGAGACGAAAAACGCCCACCGGAGTGAGCGATAAATTGGAATTTATCGGATTGACTTCGTTGCATCATGCGGAGCCAAGGCATCTCTGTTTGCCAGCGCCCAATCAATGATTCCGTTCAAGGCCGGCTGGAAGGATTCTCCCAGCTCAGTCAGTCGATACTCCACCCTTGGCGGCACTTCCGCGTAAACCGTCC
>JAZASH010000241.1:0-1483 GCA_036343395.1 Eubacterium sp.
CTGTACTCACCCTTGACATGACTGACGATTGCCGCACCATAAATCTCCCACCGATCATCCGACACCCCGGCAATCCTCAGATCACGAACGAAGCCGCTCACAATGGTCAACAGCTCGCGATAATACGGAAGGTCATTTTGCGATTTCTCCATCAGAGTACATATGATACCGTTGAGTAGCAGCTCGTTTCTGCTGCAAGCGCAGAGTCGACGATGCTCCGGGTAATAAGGGATGACATTTCCGATGACATTTTTGATACTTTTTTTATTGGTTTTCATAGGCGCCTCCTTTTCCGGGGAATTTAAGAATCCCCCATAACACAAGTGATTTTTCCTTTCACTTATATTATGGGGGCATGTATCTTCAGTATTCTGAAGATGGATATTTATTCATCCTGCCTACAGGTCATCAGTTCCCGACCGGCTCGACCGACTCTACGTCAACCCTCTCCAGATTGATCGGAGACAGGTGATCATGGGAAAAACTCCCATCCTCACACTGGAATTCCACTGTCAGCGAGGCATCGCTATAGTCGACATACAACCCTTTCCGGACCCTTTCCAGGAGTTCGTTATAGTCGTCTTTTCCGGTGTTTACAATCCCGATGGTTTCCTCATCATCACCGATAGCACGGACAATATCCCCTGTATCAAACGGATTGGGCCACGGGATAAACTGATTTTCAAAACGATCAATGTCGAATTCATCCACAGCCTTCATCTCCTCTGGCGTCATTTCATTAGTCCAGAAGGATTTTCGTTTTCCATTTTTATACCAGACACTTCCAATGTCGCTTCCATCGTATTCCTCCTTATAGACCGCGAATTCTTCAATCTCATCACCGATTATATTAGGATTTACGTGTGCGACACTTGTTATCACCGGTATATTTCCGTCGATCAGGATGTATTTTTCAATCCAAATATCCTTCTCCGGCCACCTGTCCAAAGCGTAAGCTTCCGCTTCGTTAAAACGTCTAAAAATTCCTACGTTTAGATACTTATCCTCATCTTTAATCCGCACCATAAAAACATATTTTCCATCATTCGCCGTCAAGCGCTCATAAGAAAGCCTCTCGTAGCTGATTCTCGCACGGATCTGTTTGGCCAACTTTTCATCCTGTGTTTCATCCGCCAGTTTTTCAAGCGTTGTCATACGATCTTCATGATCAAGTTCATGATAGATCACAGTTGCCGCCTGCCAATCCGTCATCTCAAATCCGACTCTTTCCAGGTGTTCCCTCATCACCCGTGACGGGATCAGATCAAGGTAATTCATACGAATCTCCATTTCTGCATAAATTCTTTATGCTCAGTCCTTAGTTATTGCAACTCAATGATACAATTCCACAAACAATCGCTTCTTTCCGATATCCACTGTGTGACGTTCGTGAAGAATAACTCCAGTTCGTCAATCTGATACGGCATAACCTCCGAAGAAAAATGCCCCGGCCACAGCTCCTTCGGCATCCCGTATGTGTCTC
>JAZASH010000242.1:0-1479 GCA_036343395.1 Eubacterium sp.
CAGATAGAGTCGCTCAAGGGATGGGCACGGATAGTGGACGGGTTCCGCTGCGATGTGGCGTCTTTCATTCCGGTGGAATTCTGGAAAAGAGCCCGCAGGGAGATCGCTGAAATAAAACCTGATTTCATTTGGCTTGCCGAGAGCGTCCACCGCGGTTTCAGTGTGGAATGCCGGAGACGCGGAATGTACTCTGCTACCGATACCGAGGCCTTTGAAGCATTCGACATCGAGTATGAGTACGATGTGCGCGAAGCTTTCGACAAGTATGTTGACGGAAAAGGCAGCCTGTCACACTGGATGGATCTTCTGTGCTTCCAGGATTTCGCATATCCTAAGACGTATAACAAGCTCCGCTATCTGGAGAACCACGATACAGCCCGTTTTGCTCCGAGAGCGGCAAACGAGCAGGCGCTCAGGAACTTTACAGCGCTGATCTTTTTCCTCAAAGGAACGACTCTTATCTACGGGGGACAGGAAGTGAAAGCCGCTCACACGCCTTCCCTCTTCGACCGTGACCTTGTTGACTGGGATGCGGGAGCAGACATTTCGGATCTCATCAGCAAGCTTGCAAAACTTAAGAAAGAAACTCTCTCAGCAGATGATATATTTACTGCTGAGACAGATGATGAAAAAGATATTGCCGTACTCACAAGAGATGACAGGATAAACTGCAAGACAGGCATTTTCTCATTCAGGGGTCTTTCCGGGGATGTTCCGGTGGACCTTCCTGACGGAGTATACGACGACCTGTTCGGAGGCGGCAAGGTAAGCGTTTCCGGCGGACTCATACACTGTGACGGCGATCCGCTCTGGATCTCTGTCCCATCATATATGGAGGTATAGCTATTAACAGACTGTTTGATTCTGAGACTCCCATCTGGGCATTGTTCGGAAGGATGGCTGATATTGCCATGCTCAGCATACTCTGGACGATTTGTTCGATCCCCGTCATCACGATGGGTGCCGCTTCGGCTGCCCTGATGAGATGCGTACTTAACATGAATACCGAGGAAGGCAACTGGCGCTCACGCCACTTCTTCCGCTACTTCCGCAGCAATCTGAAGAACGGCACGCTGCTTTGGCTGCTGTTCCTTCTGGCTGCTGCTGTTTTTATATTTGATCTGGTCGTACTCTCTGCATCGGGAAGCCCGTCCGCACGCATCCAGCGCATCATAGCGGTAATAGGAATGATCATATGGATGATCACTGCAGTGTGGGCATTCGCGCTCACGTCACAGTTTGAGAACGGTATTTTTCAGACAATAAAAAACGCCTTTTACTTAGGCATTTCATGGCTGCCGCGCACACTTGTCATGTGTGTGCTGTGGCTGGTCCCGGTAGCATTGCTGGCTTTTGCTCCGTTCATTCTGAGCCGCATCGTCGTACTGTGGCCGGCTTTGTTTTTCGGCGGCACGGCTTATCTTTGTTCAAAGCTGATGATGAAGCCTCTTGCTCCGTATTTTGATTTCGAATTGCCGG
>JAZASH010000243.1:0-1472 GCA_036343395.1 Eubacterium sp.
GTGCAACGAGACCCTGCTGCTCCAGCTGATGCTGCTGAAGGACCTGAACGGCAACTACATCTGGAAGCCGGGTCTGGATGTCGCTAAGCCCGACACCATTCTGGGCCGCCCGATCTACACCAGCAGCTATATGCCCGCCATCACCGGCAACGCCACCGCGGACAAGAACAAGAAGGTGCTGCTCTTCGGCGATTTCAATTACTACTGGATTGCCGACCGCAAGGCCCGCACCCTCAAGCGCCTGAACGAGCTGTATGCCGTGACCGATCAGGTCGGCTTCATTGGCACCCAGCGCGTTGACGGCAAGCTGATCCTGCCCGAGGCTATGCAGGTCATGGCTCTCGGCACCGGCGCTGCATCCGGCGGCTGATAAACGGAGGTGAGCGGTCATGGCGCTGATTTCTCTTGACGAAGCCAAGAGCTATCTCCGGGTGGACACGGAGGATGAGGACGCCATGATCGCCATCCTCCTGTCCTCGGCCGGAAGGCTCTGCGCTGATGTAGCAAGGCTCACCGATGAGCAGTGGGCGGCAGTCAACGACGATAACGCTGACGCCACCCTTGCTCCTGTCCGGGAAACCATGCGGGTGGCGATCCTTTATGCGCTCGGCTATCTGTTCGAGCATCGGGAGGAAGCCGATCATCATGGTCTGACGCTGACGCTGCGGTCTTTGCTGTTCGGTCTCCGGGAAGGGGTGGTGTGATGAACATCGCGGGTTTGCGGGTGCGGATCACCATCCAGAAAAACGAGACTGCGACGGATCAGTACGGGAATCACAAATCCGTCTGGCAGGATTACTTCACCTGCTGGGCCACGGCTGTGACCAGCGGCCTTTCCACCAAAGAGGAAGAGTCCGCCGGGCATACAGTCGAGGCAGATCGGCTGGATCTGACGGTCCGCTGGTCTTCCGAGACCGCTGTCGTCAATTCAAAGCAATTTCGCGTTCTCATTGGCGACCGGGTTTACAACATCCTGAGCATCGACGAGATGGGCTTCCGGCACAGCAGCCGGAAGTTCCACACCGAGCTTTCCGAGAGGTGATCCGATGGGCCGCAAGGTAAGTATCGACGGTCTGACCGATGCCGTCATGCAGGAACTGGACAATTATGCTGACACCACTGCCGACGGTGTGAAGGCTGCTGTAAAAAAGGCAGCCAATACCGTGAAAAAAGAGATCACAGCAGGAGCGCCGGAACGGACCGGTCGCTATGCCAAAAGCTGGCGGACCAAAACCACTAAGGAAAGCTCCTCCGCTCTGGAGATCACGGTGTATTCCCCGACAAGGTATATGCTGGCTCATCTGCTGGAGCACGGGCACGCCATGCGCAACGGCGGCCGGGTTGCTGCGAAGGTGCACATCGCGCCTGCCGAGCAGGACGGTATCGAGGAACTGGAAGAAGAGATCGGGAGGACGCTTCGTCATGGATAATCTCATAAGCATCATGGAGGAGATCGGCATCCCGTTCGCCTA
>JAZASH010000244.1:0-1469 GCA_036343395.1 Eubacterium sp.
CGGAATTGCTCCCTGGCGGATCAGCCGGTTGCACCCGACACTCAGCTCATCACCGATCCGTCCGGGGATGACAAAGACATCCTTCCCCTGATCGAGCGCCGTGTCCGCCGTGATCAGCGATCCCGAGCGGATGCGCGCCTCGACGACGAGGATCCCATCTGAGAGTCCGCTGACGATCCGGTTACGCATAGGGAAGTTCTGCGCGAGGGCGCTGTAGGTGGTCGGATACTCACTGAGGACTCCGCCTCGTTCTTTGATCTCACTATATAGTTTTTGATTACATGGCGGATAACATACCTCGACCCCGCAGCCGAGCACCGCAAAAGTATCACCGCCTGCCTCGAGCGCGCCCCGGTGCGCCCAACCGTCGACGCCCTTTGCCATCCCGCTGATCACGCCCATCCCCGCCTGTGCCAGCCGATAACCAAAAAGCCTGGCCATATCCCTCCCATACGGAGTGCAGTTTCTGGCACCGACGATACCGATCATTTTTTGTTCCGGATCCGGGAGTCTCCCGATCACAAAAAGCTGCTCCGGAGGTCCCGGGATCTGTCGCAGGCGCGGCGGGTACAGAGGATCCTTTTTTCGTATAAATAATATGTCTTGTTTTTGTGTCCTCAGGAACTCCTCTGCGATCCCCGTCCGGCTCGCGGGATCGGCCAGTCTTTCGATCACATTGGCCGGGATCCGATATGGTTTTTTTCTCTTTTTTTGCTCCGGTTTTTGATCTGACTTTTCCGGCCTTTTTTTCTTACTATTTATAATAGAAGAAATAGCCTCTTTTTTCATGCGAAGACAGACCTCTTCTGCGGACGATAAAAAGAGCGTTACCACATCGCCGAAAATCCCCTCCAGGATCTGCCGTCCGACCGGTCCGACACCGACGATCTGAGCCAGCCAGAAATCTGCTAATTTTTCTACTTCCATCAGCGCCCACCTCCCCAATATTTTTTATTGATACTGCGGAGCGATATCGCACGCGCCAGATGGTCGATGGTGATGTCCTTTGACTGCCCGGCATCCGCGATCGTCCTGGCCACACGGATGATGCGGGTTAGCCGTCGCATGCTGCACTGCTCCTCCTCAAAAAAGTCCTTTAAAAATGTCATCTCCTCGTCGCCGATCGGGCAGTATTTTTCCATGTCTTTTCCGGAGAGTTCTCCGTTATAGGAGAAGGTCTCGAGACGATACCTCTCCTGCTGGATCGCGATCGTCCGTTCGACACGCTCGCGGATCTGCTCAGAGGTCTCGCCGTGCGCCCCATACAGACCAAAGGACGGCATCGCCAGCTCCACACTCATATCCATCCGGTCGAGCAAAGGCTCACTGACTTTGTCGAGATACCGATGGATCTCCCCCTCCGTGCAGCGGCATCTGTTCCGGTCAGGGAAAAATCCACACCGGCACGGGTTCATCGCCGCCATAAAAATACAGTCACAGGGATAATCCTCCGTCCCGCTCACGCGGGA
>JAZASH010000245.1:0-1469 GCA_036343395.1 Eubacterium sp.
AGGGGCTGTCGTGGTCGGATATCTTTTGTTCTTACACAAAAGGCAGACTAACCATACCAAATTATACAGCTCACAACAGCCTTGTTCGGAACATAGAGGAGTTTGGGGAAATGGCGACTGAAAGCTTGATCAATCTCATATTGCTGTTTTTTGCCTATGCCTTTCTCGGCTGGTGTATCGAGGTCACACTGAAATACTTTCAGTTTCATCGCGTCATCAACCGTGGCTTTCTAACTGGCCCGTGGCTCCCGATCTACGGCTCCGGCGCGGTACTGATCACCGCTGTGATAAAAGGCCTCGCCCCGCTGGAATTCTCCGTCGGCACCACCTTTGCGGTGTCATTGCTTCTGTGCGGCTTCCTGGAATATATGACAAGCTATGTTCTGGAGAAACGCTTCCATGCTCGTTGGTGGGATTACAGCTTAAAGCCCATGAACCTGCATGGTAGGGTCTGGATCGGGAATCTGGTTCTGTTCGGGCTGGGCGGCGTGGTGATTGTGGATATGATCAATCCGCTGTTGCTTCGTCTTTCCGAACACATGAGTCTTCCCCTGCGGGAGATTATAGCAGTCTCCCTATCAGCGGTCTTTGTTGCAGACTATGTGATGTCACACTTTGTACTGAAACTTGTCAAGACAAGCGTTGAGCTCAGTGAGGCGGATGACACCGAGGCTATCAGCAAAGAGGTTCGGATGTTGCTCAGCAACCGTTCCGTTTTCTACCGACGCTTTGCGGAAGCGTATCCCGAGGTCATCTTTAAAACAGAGCGCATTGCCAAGCGCATGGAGGAGATCCGGGTTGAGACGGAGAGATTGCGGCAGGAAGCGGAAGAACGCGTCGCTCAGATGCGGCTAGAGGTTGCAGAGAACCTGGAGCCCACAAGAAGCGTTAAAAACGAGATCATCGAAAAACAGGACGCACTGATCGGCCTCCTCTATCGGGAAGAAGACGCAAGCCCGGAAATCCGGGAATTGAAGCGAGAAGTCGAATCAAAAAAGGCTGTTCTGCAAAAGCGGCGTGCGCTGTTTCCCAAGCTGTAACAAGGGCTAATTCGTGAATCCAATTATCCGGTGAGAAATCGCAGCGAATTATATATAAGAAAGTTCACAAATTCTTCACAGAAGAATTAGCACTCTCTCTTGACGAGTGCTAAAAATGGTGGTATAACATGCTCGCAAGAGGGAAAGAGATCCGGAGCTTTGATCCTGGGTTTCCTCAACTCCCCTTGCGACATATACCACAGCAACAGCCCTGAACAGCATCCAGGACCGAAAATAAAAGGAGGTTTGACTTATGTTGTACATGCCTAGTATTTTTGGTGAGGATCTGATGGATAGTTGGTTCGACGACATGGATCGTGAGTTTGCCCGGATGGAAAAGCCGCTTTACAGTCACAATGCCAAGAACCTGATGAAGACGGATGTGCGGGAGCACGATGACAGCTATGAAGTGGATATCGAACTTCCTGG
>JAZASH010000246.1:0-1462 GCA_036343395.1 Eubacterium sp.
GGAAACGGAACGCTGGAGCTGCTGGGCGGAGAAGAAGGAAAAGCGATCGCGGCCTTTATCCTCTCTCCTACGACAGACTGGACGACCTACCGCATTCCTTTCTCTCCCGATGAACTGGCAGCCGCGGCAGACTGCCCGGTGAAGCGCTGCCCCGTCTACCTGCGGTATCGGGGGAAGGGCAAGCTGGATCTGTTGGAAATCGCTTTTGCATAAACATAGAGAGGAGTTAAAAACATGAATTGGACGACAATCTGGAGTCAGGCGGCAGCGCCCTCTTTTGCGATGGGCATGCTGCAGGGGAAGAAAAAAACCGTGGTGTTCCCGGTCAGCTCTCCGGTTTCCGGTGAGCGGGTCCGTCTTCGCTTTTCCAACATCTACGGAAAGAAACCCTATGTCATCGGCGCGGTCACGGTCCGGGGCAAGGGACAGCCGGTCCCTGTTACCTGCGGCGGGAAGAGAGCCTTCACGATCCCAACGGGCGGACATACCTTCTCCGATCCGGTCGCGCTGCCGGTTGCGGCAGGCGAGGCGTTGGAGATCCGGCTTTTCTATGCCTCCAAGGCGCAGGACAGCAACATGACCTTGGAGGAAGCTGTGGCTTACCCCGGAGATCATACGGCGGACGAAGCTCTGCCGGAAGTGAAAAAGGAGAGCTATAAGCAGCAATATAACCTCTACGACGCGGTCGTCTCTCTGGATCGGGTGGAGGTGGAATCCGAGGCGTGCAGCAAGCTGATCGTCGCTTTCGGTGACAGCATCACAGCCATGAATCGCTGGGTCAAACCGCTGCAGAAACGGCTGTTTGCGCACTTCGGCGGGAAATATACCCTGCTGAATGCCGGGATCGGCGGAAACTGCCTGCTCTACCAGGTGCCCGGCTTCATGGGCAGCTCTTACGGAGAAAAGGGCGTCGTCCGTTTTGAGAGAGATGTTCTGAGCTTTGACGATCTTCATACCGTGATCCTGGCCCTGGGGGTCAACGATGTGGCGTATTACACAAAGAAAACGGAGCAGACAATCTCCTTTGACGCTTATACGGCGGCCATTCAGGACCTGACCAAAACCTTGAATGATCGCGGCGTCCGCGTCGTCATGCAGACGCTCACGCCGCGGGAGGGCTTTGTCAAAAAAGGCTATACGCCGGAGATGGAAGCCCTGCGCGTGAAGATCAACGAATGGATCCGGGACTGCGGGCAGTTCGATTACGTGTTTGACGCGGATTTGCTGCTGCGGGACGAGAAGGACCCGTCCCGGGTGGATGAGCGATACCACCAGGGAGACCACCTGCATCCCAACACCATGGGCGGCGAGCGGATGGCAGCGGCCTATGATCTGGCAGCGCTTACCGGTGAGGAGGCGTAAATGGGAAAGAAGTATTTTACGCTCAGCTTTGACGACGGTCTCGAGCAGGACAAGCGGATCATCGCCCTGATGAAGCAATACGGATTGAAGGGGACCTTCA
>JAZASH010000247.1:0-1456 GCA_036343395.1 Eubacterium sp.
CGGCATGCCGGTCGCATCCAGCCAGTATTGGAACTGCGTGCACGGTAGGGACAAGGGACAGGCAGCGGAGGACCTCGAGGGTCTGCAGATCATGCGCGCACTCGCCCGCAACATGACATTTTTGATGAAGAGCATCCAACTAGGCAAGGATGCATACGGTCTGCCTCAAAAAGAACCATGGCAGCCAACCAATTTTATACGATAAATACAGGCGGCCTCCTAGCCTTCCACAGGGATGCCGTTGACTGTCAGGTCATCCGTGACCTCAATGACGAGGCACTTGCGCCCATCGATGATGCGTGTGTCGATGATGTCGGTGTGCTTGCTGTTCACGCGCAGGACCATGTTCTGGTTGCGCACCTCGAGGCTCCGCGTCGGTGCGACGTTGTCGGCAAAGAGCTTCTCCTCGACGCGGACGCGCGGCACGTACGACTCCTCCATATCGAAGTCCTCATCGCCGCCTCGATCCTCGATCTGGCGTCGGTGGACCTTCTGCATATCAAACTGATCATCAAACTTCCTCTCGAAGCGCTCCAGCCCCTCGCCGGAGACACCGCTCCGCTCGAAGACATCCCGCATCGAGCTCTTATCGAAGTACACCGGCTCGCCCTCGGCCTCGAGCTTTTTATTTCGGATGCTCTCGCGCAGATTATCCTGGATCGCAAAGACGGTCTCGATCTCGGCCTCATCCCCGAGCACATCGGCGACGAACTCGGTGAAGCCCTCCTTTTGCTGCTTCGCCGGCAGTGTCGCGGACACGCCGAGCAGGCGCTCCAGAAAAATATCCTGCAGGATGTCGGTCTTCTTACTCGAAAAAAGCACCGTGTCGACATCCGCGCTGCGGTCGTTAAACGCCGGGAACAAAAAGCCGATGTCCGGCTGATCCACCGCGAACGCGCGTCGCAGCAGGTGGATCCCGCCACGCTCCGCGTCGAAGCCCAGGCCCGGTTTGGTTAACTTCATAGGACAGATGCTACAAAGAATGTAGCGGTAGATTTCCTCGGATGCGTCATCAAGGGCCAACCCATCCGACGTCACCCCGGGAACATCATAGCTCTGATAAATCACCAGAATCAAAAAGTTCCCAACAAAGTTATACGTCTCAATCACCCTGTCATAAAAAGAATTCAACAGAGTGTCATCGTTCAGTTCGGATTTCCTCAAGGACTCGAGCAAAGCCTGCCCACACGCGGCATCTGCGCCGCCTGGCTCGGCCCAGCCGTCGTCCGCCGCGGCATCCGTTCCGTCCTGGCCAGGTGCACCTGCCGCGTCACCCGCGCCGGCGAACGCCATATCCACCAAATTCTTCCCGGGGGTGCCGGACAGCGTCTTGCGGAAGATCTCCAGATACTTAAACATCTCCTCCTCGGGGAAGTTGTAAAAGTTGTCATTAAACGTCTCCAGCTTTTTCTTCTCGCCGTCGACATAGCACCCGGCGAGCCGCGTAATCCCGCAA
>JAZASH010000248.1:0-1453 GCA_036343395.1 Eubacterium sp.
CTGGATTCCGATCAGCCGGGATGAGGAGCGGAAGCTTCTTCCTCCGGGATGCTCTAATAAAGAAAAAGTTAAAAAAGATGCTTGACCCTCACACTGTGGCAGGCATTATGCTTGATGCGAGCTCAACAAGACAGCAACAGGAGGTACCGCCATGTTGAAGATTGGAGAGTTTTCAAAACTGTCCAGAGTCAGCGTCAGAATGCTCCGCCACTATGATGAGATCGGTCTTTTGAAGCCAGCCGAGATCGACCGCTTCACGGATTATCGGTATTACAGAGAGGATCAGCTTCCTATGGCAGGACGCATTGCAGCCCTGAAGGATATGGGCTTTTCCCTTGCGGATATCGTCAGGATCCTTGAAGTCTATGATGACCGTGAGAAACTGGAACAGTTCTTATCTGTCAGGCAGGAAGAATTAGAGGCCTTATCAAAGGATACCGCATATAAGCTGACGCTTCTGGACGCAGCCAGAAAAAGGCTGAGAAAGTAAGAAGACATGAGTTATAACGTTACCCTTAAGACTATCCCTGAACGCTACGCCGCGACCATCCGGATGACAATCCCCCGTTATGAAGATGAGGGCATGATCTGGGGCAAGCTGGCAGAAGAGACCTGCCGGATGAATCTCGTGGAGGACGATCCCTGCCTTTGTGCGGTGACCTATCTCGATGGTGAGTACAAGGAAGAAAACGTGGAGATGATGGCATGGAAGACCGTCAGGGGAAGTTATCCGGATACAGAGCATGTGAAGTTCCGCACGCTGCCGGAGGTTACGGTCGCAAGCTGCACCTACCAGGGCAGCTATACTCAGATCACGGATGTTTACACTGCGGTGATCGCATGGATGGAAGCAAACGGCTACGAGCCTGCTGAGCCGATGTTCAACATCTATCACGTCAGTCCGCATGAGACACAGAACCCAGACGAGTTCGTGACGGAGATCTGTTATCCGGTAAAGAAGAAATAAAGTATTGCAAGGGGATTCGTTGCCCCGGTCTGATAAAGGCCGGGGCCATCGCCCATCCTGGTGTGGTCGTCAGATAAGAAATAGCAAACTCGGAGGACAGAGCAATGGCGTTTGATTTCAAAAAAGAATACAAAGAATTCTACATGCCAAAAAACAAGCCCGGTATCGTAACGGTGCCACCCATGAATTATATCGCCGTCCGGGGACAGGGCGACCCCAATCAGGAGGATGGCGAGTACAAGCGGGCCATCGGGCTGCTGTACGGCATCGCCTTTACCATCAAGATGAGCAAAATGGGGGATCATCGCATCGACGGCTATTTCGATTACGTTGTTCCTCCGCTGGAAGGCTTCTGGTGGCAGGACGGGGTTCAGGGCATTGACTATGCGCACAAAGATGCCTTTCAGTGGATCTCCGTGATCCGTCTGCCCGATTTCGTGACCGCAGATGATTTTGCGTGGGCCGTCGGGGAAGCGACAAGAAAAA
>JAZASH010000249.1:0-1449 GCA_036343395.1 Eubacterium sp.
CGTTTCTTTCTTGACATAGAATACCATAGAAAGAAAACCCGGGCAATAAAAAACCGGCTGGATCGCTCCAGTCGGTATTATCATTTTCACCACTCGTTTCACCATGTGATTGAACCGATGCTCCCAATGCATCGCCACTAGCGGCATCCCGTCATCGTCCATGAAAAGGAATCCGCTGTAACCGTCCACCATCTTTTCGATCTGCGGAGTTTCCCGTTCTGCAAGGATCGTCCGAAAACAATCGCAGACATCATCTGTTTATGGCTTTTGATCATCAGCCTTCAGGATGCTCATAAACTCTTCACCGGTAATGGTTTCTTTGTTTAGAAGATATGCCGCCAGTTCATGGAGTTTATCTTCGTGTTCCCGCAGAATACTGTCTGCTTTCTTCCGGGCTTCTTCTACCAATGCGACTACCTGTTCATCAATCTTTTCCGCAAAAGCAGGACTGCATGTCAGGGAGGTATCCTGACCCAGATACTGACTGTTCTGTGTTTCCAGTGCCACCATACCGAAATCGCCCATGCCATAGCGGGTAATCATCCCGCGTGCCAGCCGGGTGGCCTTTTCAATATCATTGCTTGCGCCCGTGGTGATGGAGTGGAAAACCAGCTGCTCAGCCGCCTGCCCGCCTGTCAGGGTAACAATCTTATTATACAGTTCTTCGCGGGACATCAGATAATGCTCGTCTTCATCCACCTGCATAGTATATCCAAGAGCGCCGGATGTCCTGGGGATAATCGTGATCTTTGTCACAGGTGCAGAATCGGTCTGCAGAGCTGCCACCAGTGCGTGACCGATTTCGTGATAGGAAACTATTTTCTTTTCACTCTCAGACATAACTGCATTTTTACGCTGATAACCGGCAATAACCGTTTCCACACTTTCCATCAGGTCGTCCTGTGTTACAGTATCGCGGCCCAGCCGCACCGCACGCAGAGCTGCCTCATTGATGATATTGGCCAGTTCCGCGCCGCTCGCGCCGCTTGTTGCCCTGGCGATCGCTTTCAGGTCAATGTTATCGGCCATTCTGATTCCCTTGCTGTGCACGCGCAGGATCGCTTCACGGCCGCCGACATCGGGCAGTTCAACCGGAATCCTTCTGTCAAAACGACCCGGGCGCAGAAGCGCAGGATCCAGGGATTCGGGCCGGTTGGTTGCAGCCAGAATGACCACACCCTTTTTTCCGTCAAAGCCATCCATTTCTGTCAGCAGCTGATTCAGCGTCTGCTCACGTTCATCATTGCCGCCGATGCCGGCTCCGGTATCACGTTTTTTGCCGATTGTATCAATTTCATCAATAAAAACGATACAGGGCGCCTTCTCATTTGCCTGTTTGAACAGGTCCCTGACTTTTGCCGCACCCATGCCAACAAACATCTCCACAAATTCGCTGCCGGAAATGGAAAAGAAAGGAACCTTGGCCTCACCGGCAACAGCTTTCGCCAG
>JAZASH010000250.1:0-1446 GCA_036343395.1 Eubacterium sp.
CATTCCGTCATCGTCATCAAACAGATTTCCGCTGCCGGCTGTGCCGACGGTAAATGTATATCCGGTGATCTTGTCTCCGGTATACACAGGCGTGACAGACACATTCGTGCCCCAGGCTGTATGAAGCTCAGAAACAAGCGCGTTATACTGATCCTGAGTCATATAATGCCCATTGGGGGTCAGCGTATCAGAGAATGTTTTGCCGGACTGAATGCCGCCCACGGGGATCTGAACGTTGATCGTCCAGTTCATTCTGTGCAGATCGTTTCCGAGGCTCTGTTCTCCGTCTGCCGTTTTTTCAATATCGCCGCCCGTAACAACAACGTCGTAGGATGCGGTATCACCGTCGAATTCCGCGTCATTATGCACGATCGCGGTCTGGCCGTACGCGACGTCGGGAAGGGTATAATAGGTAATGTGGTAGGTGTTGTTGTTTGGCGCGCTTCCGTCCACCGGAAGGAAGCGTACGCCGATGATCTTGTTGTTATCATCACCGTAAACAAACTCGTAATCTACGCCGGGCGTTGCATCGGCCCATCCTTTCTGAACGAAGATGCCGTTGGTTCCGAGGATCGTTTCATTCCGTGCATCCGCAAAGCTGTCGTCATAAATGACTTTTCCGGCAATATCGCTTCCGCGGTCGTTGACGGAAATAAACCACTGAATGTATTCGTCGAAAGGAATACCGTCTTTTCCGACCTTTTGGGGCTGCTTATTATAAATGAAATAATCCGCGTGATCCGATGTTGTTTCATGGTTGTTTGTTGAGGTGGCATCAAGCGTGTTGTATGCCGAAACAGCCGCGTTCTGATCCGGCAAACCGGTCACATCGTATTCATATACAAGAGTATAATACTCGTTATCATCGAGCTGGGGCAGATTGAGCGATATCTCGTATATGTTCTGCGTAGTAGCGTCAATATGTTCCTGTGCGGGGATGGAGGAGGTCTCGATGGTTCCGTCCGCATTGTGTTTTACGACCGAGATCTCTGTCGGCGGGCTTACTGTTCCGCCGCCCGAATACGTAAAGGTATCCGTAACGTCGATGTAAGACGGCGTACCGTGTACGGAACTGACAGTGACCTCATAGCGAAGCTTGCCGTTGGCAGTGTAAGAACCTGTCTTCTGCGTCGTGATATCATAACCCTCATTGATATCCTCCGGCGGAATATGCAGCGTCTTGGTGTCGGTAAAGTCAATATCCAGTCCATCTTGACCGGCGTCGCCGCTCGATCTGATCCAACACCTGCAGTTCAGAAAGCTTTTGATTAATGCGGCTCCGCTTTCAACGGCTTCCTGAACAAAATCATTATCGTAAACGATTTCTATTCTGTAACGACCGTCGTCGGTAGATTTGAATTTGTATGTGAACGCCAGTTTAAGCTCGGGGTACCTGTCGGACAGGTACGCATAGTACGGACCGCCGTTGATAAGACCCTCATTGAG
>JAZASH010000251.1:0-1443 GCA_036343395.1 Eubacterium sp.
AACCCATGCTCCTGAATGAGATCACCTGGGCAGCCTTCCGTTTCACGATCCTGGCAAGCCTCTCCGCGAGATTATTATCATAGGGGATCCTGATATCGTGCAGAAAGAGCAGGTGGCTGTCTTTGTATTCGCGCATCCTTTTATAGAGGTTGTACCCGTCTCTGTAATACTTCGTCGGAGGGTAGTCTTTGTACTCGTTTTCCGCGAGATCAAGGATCTCCTGATACCTTCTCTCAAAATCAGCAACGGTATCAGGTCCAGGTTCTGTCCCCGGTTCGAGGCATTTCCTGTAGTGGATGGACTCGCGGAGAAGTTCCCGCATTTTTCCGGCCCAGGTGAGATCTGTCTCATTCTGGACGCTGGCCAGAAGGTAGCGGAGGACATGCGACAGGCATTCCTGATGACTGCTCCCATAGTTATAAAGGGTGCGGTCATGGTCGTGGACAAGGGTGTTCAGGAAGTGCTCGACCGGTGTTCCCCTGATCCCTTCGTGTCCTTTGTGCTCTCTGGCCTGGATGAGGATATCTCCGTCTTCATTCCCGCACAGGTGCACATGGACGTTGCTGCCGTTTACCTTTGCGGTAGTGAAATCCGTATGCAGCGCATAAGACTTCACGAGCCTGTCAAACAGTTCGTCTCTTTCCCCACTGGATCTGCTGGAGAATTCGCGGGCGAGGCTGTTGATCATCCCTTTGGAGATGGTGAGTTTCCCGCCGGTGATCTCCGACAGAAGATCCCTGGTCTTGTCGATGGAGACGTTGCAATAGTTGTTGAGGATGAAAGCAAGCGCCTTCACGGTGCCGTCGTAATTCACGTCATTGGCGGCCCATTCAGGGAAGGGGGCATGTACATACTGCCTTGTCTTCCTGTTGAGGAACAGATTGGCGCAGTACTGCTGTACTACGAGCTCCATCCGCAGGCCGACGACCTGGTGATAAACATAGTCGCCCGTTGGCTTGTACTGGTCAGGATTTTGTGTAAATTCCTCCGGGTCAGGGATCCAGATGTCTTCTTCTGTAGGCTCCTGGAGTTTCGCAGTGTGTCCCTTATGGCCGGGCTGGGCTCCCCTGGGTCTGTCAGACTTTTCGCGGCTGTTTTCGATCTTTTTGTGGTTCGGGCACTGGGAAGAAGGTTTGGACGAATTCTCATAGCTGCAGTTGACCTGGGCAGTAAGCTTCGTGATCTGCCCTTCAAGTTCTTCGATCCGTGCATATGCCTCATCCAGTTTCTCCTGCTTGCGGCTGAGCCGGTCCATGACTTCGTCGATCCTGGCCTCCGCCTTGTGTCTGTGTTCCTGTTCCTTTTTGAGTTTGCGTTCCATCTCAAGCCGGAGGTCTTCCTTTTCCTTCAGGACATCCTCCATGGCTTCCATGAAATGGTTACGGTTGGTGATGATGCGGGCATTTGCCGAAGCCAGTTCTTTTTTGAGGCGGCCGATCTCAG
>JAZASH010000252.1:0-1435 GCA_036343395.1 Eubacterium sp.
ATATATACGTCAGGACTGCTGTAAAGGTGATCTGAGAGAATCTCGATCATGCCGCTCAGGTTAACTTTAAATCTGTAATCTGACATTCTGATGCACGCCTCTCTAAAAATAATTTTACAGAGTCATTATATCAGGCTATATGCCTGCGGCGTCATGGTTTTAGTGGTGTTACTCGTAGAAATTGTATTTTTTGGTCGTGTCGGCCTTGGATCTGTAGAGCGCGGTGTCGGCCTTCTTGAATATCTCGTTGTAAGTCTTTTCGAGGCCCCGGTAGACAGCGATACCGATGCTGACGCAGACATTCTTATCCGAACCGGGGATCTTGACGCTCTGCAAAGCACCTTCGAGGATGGCTTCGGCAATTCCGCGGGCAACCTCCGTATCGTCCGAATCCTTAATGAATACAACGAATTCATCGCCTCCGAAACGTCCCGCGATCTCAGTGTCCACGAGCTTTTTGCCGAGGAGCTTTCCGAGCTGCAGGATGACGTTATCGCCCACATCGTGGCCATATGTATCGTTGATCTGCTTGAAATGATCGACGTCCATAACGAACAGGATTCCCTTATTGGCCGCCTTGTCATCTAAGACCGCCTGTATCTCCCTGATGAGCGCGCCCTTGTTCATGAGGCCGGTCAGCTCATCCGTATCCTTCTGGATAGCGATCTTCCTGGTCAGGATGAACTCCTTGATCCTGATCGAATTGGCAATGATGTTAATGATCGTTCCCACGATCAGGAAGATGATGACATTGATAAAGTCCATCTGCCAGATATCGTACGGCTTTACGTTGTACATCCAGAGCAGGAACACCGCCGATGCTGCGATCAGTTCAATGGTCATGAAGACCGGCTTGTCGATCATGAACACCGGTGCGATCAGGAGCAGCGCGATGAACATCGTCGCCGGTATATCCGGCTTATTCTGTGTTATCAGGCACGCGAAAAAGAACAGAAGCGATATCGACAGATATATCATGAGCTGTGCGATCAGCGAATCCTTCTTCATAATGAAGAACAAAATGCTCGCGATGACCGAATAGATGAGTGCGAACAGGTAAAACACCCTGTTCGAGTCCAGGATCTCGTATACCAGCGAACACAAATACATGATCGTGAAGGCTGCCACCATCAGTAAGTGCAAAAAACGCCATGTCCTATAATTCGACACATAAGCGTCCTTTTTTACTGCATTGTACTCGTCCTTCCCGGCCCCGCAGTAAAAGAAATAATCATACGCGGTCTTCAAAAATCTCATCTGTTTACCTCGACACCATAACCCTGCCCCGCAGGTCACCATGTCTTGCCTGCAGGCTGCAACGCCTTGCCACTCAAGGCGACTTTTTCTTTCCCTTGAAGAAAAAGATTTGGCACGAATTATACACTATGGATTTGGCGATGTGTTATAAGGCTTTTTTTACTATTTAGCATATGTG
>JAZASH010000253.1:0-1428 GCA_036343395.1 Eubacterium sp.
ATATTGTCTGTTTACAATTACATTCATACGCTTACTTATTTAGTTTAACGTAAGTTCGACGAATTTAAACGCTGCGCTTGGCTACATGAATTATCCGTGAATTAACCGCAAATTATCGTGAATTTTTCGGGTTCTGCGTCAATTTAGGTGGTGGATTTTTATTATAAAGAATTAACTATCTGGTTAATAATCAATACATTAATTAACTAAATAAAGTTGCAGATGTGCATATTTTTTCGTATCTTTGTATGTGAACCCAAAGAATGAAGAATGCACATCTGCTGGGTGCAAAGGTACAAAAAAATCTGGTCTCTCGCAAGTAATTGTCCAGTTAAAATCTCACGTAAAGGAAAAATGTCGTGACTGGCACATCTCATTGGATGCGTCCGAGGAACCTGTCGTCAGTGACGAGTGTCTAACCCTTCATGCACATACTACAGGTAGGATGGTTTACTGTCCTTGTTGCGGGAAGCGTACATCAGCAGTACACAGCTACCGCTATCGCAAGATCCAGTGCACGGAATGGCTGGGATACCGTACCACCCTGCTACTGAAAACCCGCCATATGGTATGTACGAATAAGGATTGCGAGAAGAAGATTTTCGCCGAGCCGTTGGAGATGACGCATTCCTACGGTCGCCACACCTATGATGTAGAGGAGCGGATCCGTCACGAGGCATTGGGGCAGACAGCCCGCAGGGCTTCCGAGACTCTGGCCATGCAGCACATCCAGATCAGCGCCTCGACCTGCATCAGGACACTGCGCCTGATGGGCAAGGTCAACCCCGAGGTGCGCACCAGCGGCTTTATCGGCCTGGACGACTTCGCCCAGAGGAAGGGACACACATACATGAGCGTCATCACAGATCACTACACACGTCAGGTAGTGGCAGTCTTCGACTCGCGCTATGGACCGGAAATCACCGACTGGATCAAGGCGCACCCTGAGATAAAGGTTGTGACCCGCGACGGCAGTCAGATCTTTGCCGCCCTCATCAGCGCCGCCTCGGAGCAGATCATGCAGGTATCAGACCGCTTCCATCTGATGCAGGCACTGAAGAAAGACGCCGTGGAGCCAATCAAGGCTCTGCTGGGACAGAAGAAAGAAAAGAGGCCATATGACTATCCTACAGAAGACGAGGCATACAGGTATATCCTGGGCGACATCTGCAGGATGGGCGATGCAAGACATCGCAAGAAGGTGACCGAGTATTACGAGGTGACGAGGCTCAGGAACGAGGGGAAGAGCATTGCCGAGACGGCAAGGCTGCTTGGCTTCAAATCACAGAAAGTGCGCAGGCTCCAGGACACTAACATGTCCAGAATCCTGAGCGAAAGGCAGACGCATGCTATGGAGGTGGCAAGGATCATCAGCTCTGGTCTCATCTCGGCAACGGCTGTAGCCAAGAGGCTGGCAGGAAAGGTTAC
>JAZASH010000254.1:0-1427 GCA_036343395.1 Eubacterium sp.
AAGCGTTCTTCTCATGAAACATTCTCCGAGGGATCCGCGGTCATTTCACTTCGAATTTATAACCGATACCCCATACTGTCCGGATCGCCCAGTTCTCATGATCGCTGATCTTTTCCCTCAGCCTCTTGATGTGGACATCCACGGTCCGTGTATCACCGATATATTCATAGCCCCAGATGTGGTCCAGCAGCTGCTCGCGTGTGAAGACCTGATTAGGCTGTGATGCCAGAAAGTACAGGAGTTCCAGTTCCTTGGGAGGCATGACAAGCTCACGTCCGTTATAGGTGACCGAATAGTTGGTCTGATTGATCGTCAGGTTCGGATATTCCACGACCCTGATTTTCTGCTTCGGTTTTTCCGGGGCGGGTGCTGCTTTGCGGTAGCGGCGAAGTACGGCTTTGACCCGGGCGACGAGCTCCTTCGTGTCGAAGGGCTTGATCATGTAGTCATCTGCTCCCAGTTCGAGGCCGAGTACTTTGTCAAAAGTCTCTCCCTTTGCGGAGAGCATGATAATCGGTGTGTCCTTTTGCTTTCTTATCTCCCTGCATACCTCGTAACCGTCTTTACCCGGAAGCATAAGGTCGAGAATGATCAGATCCGGCTCAAAGCTCTCAAAGAGCTCCAGGGCTTCATAGCCATCCTCAGCGACCTTTGTCTCGAACATTTCTTTGATCAGATACAGGGAAATAATTTCCGCGATATTAGAGTCATCATCGACAATTAAAACTTTTTGTCTTTCAGCCATAAGAAAACCTTCTCTCTCACTTGAGTTCTGCGATTGTGACACCCGCATCGCCCTCACCGTATTCACCGAGGCGGAAAGTCTTTATATGTTTATTGCGTTTCAGATACTGCTGCACGCCCTTTCTGAGTGCGCCCGTGCCTTTGCCGTGGACGATCCGCACCGAGGGCAGATGAGCCATGTAAGCGTTATCGATGAATTTCTCAAGTTCCATGCAGGCTTCATCGACTGTCATACCGAGCAGGTTAATCTCCGTAGTGGCTGTCGATGACTTCTCCATTCTAAGCTTACCGGTCGAGCTCTTCTTGACGCCCGGCGCGGTGATCTCGACTTCATCGATTTTCTCGAGATCCGTTAGCTTTACTTTTGTCCTCATGATGCCCAGCATAACGAACAGATTACCCTTTGAATCCGGGAGTGAATTGACCGTTCCCTTAAGATTCAGGCTGATGACTCTGACTGCGTCGCCGACCTTGATGTCTTTAGCCGTCAGCGTACCGGATTTGGACTTCTGCTCGTCGATGTCCGTAAGACTGCCGTTTAAATCGTTGATTTTTGTGCGGAGAGCCTGACGCTCTTTTTCCATATCCTTGCCGGAAGCAATGCCGCCGTGCTTTGCGAAATAGCTGATCGTGCGGTCCGCGTAATCCTTCGCGTCCTGCAGGATCTTTCTGGCTTCGACCTG
>JAZASH010000255.1:0-1411 GCA_036343395.1 Eubacterium sp.
AAAGGGAAGCGAGCCCGCGAGGGGGAGCGAATCCCAAAAACAGCGTCCCAGTTCGGATTGTAGTCTGCAACTCGACTATATGAAGCCGGAATCGCTAGTAATCGCGGATCAGCATGCCGCGGTGAATACGTTCCCGGGTCTTGTACACACCGCCCGTCACACCATGGGAGTCGATAATGCCCGAAGCTCGTGACCTAACCTCGTGAAGGAGCGATCGAAGGCAGGATTGATAACTGGGGTGAAGTCGTAACAAGGTAGCCGTATCGGAAGGTGCGGCTGGATCACCTCCTTTCTAAGGATAAAGTAAGAGGATGCATTAGTATTGAGTCGTATTAAGGGATTACGATGGAATCCGCAATGGCTGCTTGCAGACATAAGCGGATGAACATCGGAAGACCAAACCGGGCCCGGCATGTAGTGCGATTAGCACGGAATGCGAAGAGCCGGTGATGATCACGGGAGCGAAGCGAAGTGATCATATAATACGCTTATCTTTCCGGTGGCGATGCGTTTAGGGGTAACACCCGTTCTCATCCCGAACACGACGGTTAAGACCTGATCGGCCGAAGGTACTATGTTGGAGACGATATGGGAGAATAGGTGGTCGCCGGATCAATGGGGGTATAGCTCAGTTGGGAGAGCACCTGCCTTGCAAGCAGGGGGTCAAGGGTTCGAATCCCTTTATCTCCACTGTCTGGTAAGCCAGACGATATTTGTTCCTTGAAAACCGAATACCGAACAACATCAAAATTTTCTGCGATAATCGAAAGATTATAAGAAGATAGAGACATCCGAGGGTATTAGTTCGTGAAACGAACTGATACTAAACAAACCAGAAGTAGAAATACTTAAAATTGTTCTAAATTGACAACCGACGATCATACGCTAATGATCGGAAAACAGGTTAAGCAAGAAAGAGCGCAGGGTGGATGCCTTGGCACTGAGAGCCTACGAAAGACGTGATAAGCTGCGAAAAGCTGCGGGGAGCTGCAAATAAGCCTCGATCCGCAGATATCTGAATGGGGAAACCCGGCGGAGAAAACCTCCGTCATCGTATACTGAATACATAGGTATACGAAGGGAACCCGGTGAACTGAAACATCTAAGTAGCCGGAGGAAGAGAAAACAACATGTGATTTCGAAAGTAGCGGCGAGCGAAATCGAAAGAGCCCAAACCGGAGTGCGTGCACTCCGGGGTTCGGACCGGAAAATCGTACAGTTATTCGAGGTGAATCGAATGGGAATTCGCACCAGAGAGAGTGAAAGTCTCGTAACCGAAAGAAGAAGCTGCGAGCCGGAATCCAGAGTACCACGAGACACGGGAAACCTTGTGGGAATGAGCGGGGACCACCCCGTAAGGCTAAATACTCCTCAGTGACCGATAGCGCATAGTACTGTGAAGGAAAGGTGA
>JAZASH010000256.1:0-1392 GCA_036343395.1 Eubacterium sp.
ACTCCGAAGCCTCGTTTATCGTAAGCAGGAACTTGTCCTTCACGGGGATGCTTTCTTTCATAATGGGGCCTCCTTTTCCGAGAAAACTAACCCTTCGGCGGTGTCCTATCTATCACTCTGAAGGCCCCAGAAGTCAACTACTTTTTGCCAGATAAACGCAATTTATACCGTGGTCGATTGAGCAAGAAACTGCTCGAATTTTGGCCGGATGATAAGAAAGCGATTCCCGCTCTCTACGGCAAAACGCCCCAGGTTTTCTTCGGCAAGCCTGCGTAGCTTCTTGTTGCCTATATTGAAATAGATCGCGGCCTCCTTGATGGTCAGAGCGTATTTCTCGCCGAGAGGAAGGCCAGTGTTTTCAGTGGTAGGATTGTCGTTCATATGTCATGCTCCTTTATTCTGATCTGCCTTCCTATGCCTGCAAATCGGCCGATTTTATAATCGCTCAGCGCTTCCGGGCAAAAAAATAGAGCCTGCCGACCATCCGGGGATGGGACAGCCGACAGGCTCAAAAGTTATGCAGTCAGGAGCGCCTTCCATGTATCTGAACCGATGATACCATCAGCAGTCAGATTCCTCTTGGTCTGGAAGCTCTTCACGGATTTTTCCGTTGTGGGGCCAAATTCACCATCGGCAGTCTCGCGTCCTGCTCGGAGAGGACCGCCGCAGTAGTAACCCTTGTCGATGAGCAGGATCTGCGCGTTCTTCACCGCGGTGCCTTCTGCTCCATTTTTCAACTGAGGCAGATCGACCTTGCAGCTCACGGTCACGGGAGTTTCCTCTGCCGGGGTGGGCGTCACCGGCATGGGATCGGACTCGCCATACAGCGGATGTCCATACCCGGCAATATAGCTGTTGGACCGATTATAGGTGTTCTTCTTCACCTGATCGGAGCTGTTGCCCTCGACCGTCACGATGGTAGAGTCGGTGACTTCGACCACGATTCCAGTGTGACCGATCTCGCCGCCGGACTGAAAGAACACCTGATCACCGACTTTCGGGTTGCGGTCATACCGCCCTTTCTGCTGGTAGTACTGCGCGGAGAAGATACAGCCAGCTCCGAGCGGACCAGACTGGCACTGGATGCGCTGGCCCTCGACCGCTCCGTAGGCTTTGAAAAAGCACCAGTCCACGAACACATCACACCAGGCATAGCCATTCTTGTTCCCATTGTAATAGCCCGCGGCAGCGAGGTCGCGGGCATACTTGGTCCAGTTGGCAGCACCGGAATTGGCAGTTTTATCGTCCAGATTGGCATTGGATGCCTTCTCCCGGTATCCGACCTCCGCCAGCGCGATGGTGACGATATCACTCGGTTTGCTCATGATCGTCCTCCTTCTCCGCCCGGTCATGAAGCTGCTCAAGCACAGCTTTCAGTTTCTCAGGGATGGG
>JAZASH010000257.1:0-1369 GCA_036343395.1 Eubacterium sp.
CCGAGAACAACGGTATTCCTGCCTTCAGAGATGACCGTCCCGTTGTCGACGGTGACGTTCTTTACGTCTTCATTTGCAAATGTCATCCCCGTCACCGCGGTGAACGGCACATAGACGTCATTATATTTTTCATGATTTTCATACTTGATGCGAATCGTCACTCTACCGGATTTTCCGGCAATTTCCTCCGGAGAAATCTCCTGCCCGTTCAGATAGTAGGTAATGCCGGCGCTGACAGGAGGCTGCTTCGTGGTCTCGCCCTGATAGTAAACATCCTCGCCGCCGGTACTCCAGGTATACTCCTCCCCGCTAGAGCTGTAGACGGCGTCACCTGAGGTGTTGCTGATATTAGTGAGAGAAGTCGAGTCATTAACTGCCTCGTTTCCATCGGTATTTCGCAGCCAGTTGCTGACTTTAACATTCTCCGTGTTGCCGCTCGCGTCTGTGAACACATAGACTGTCTCCTCCTTATCGACGCCCTCGACTGATCCGGTGCCGACCGCGGCTGCGATTGTATTGGCAAGGAGCTTCTCCTCCTCGGATTTCTCCTCCTCGGATTCCGTCTCTGTCTCCGCCACCGTCTCTGTTTCTACTGTAGTCTTTGTTGTGCCGCAGCCCGCTGTGCTCATTACCATTACTAAGACCAGCGTACCTGCGAGAAGTCTTTTAACAATTTTATTTTTCATAACTTTTCTCCATATGTGTGACCCGCTGCCCATGCAGCCGTTTCAAGTCTCACCCTTGCGGCTGTGGATCAGCTGTATGCTTACTTCCATTATGCTTTTTTTGCGATTCCGGCAAAAAGCCGATGCTCGTCCTTACAATGACCGGATCCATGAACAAAAGAACAGATGGCAGTACAATGAGGACTGTAGCCATAGAAATCAGTGCGCCGCGCGCCATAAGCAGACAGAGCGACGAGATCATGCTGATATTGGAATAGAGGCCGACGCCGAACGTCGCCGCAAAGAACGAGAACGCGGAGACGATGATACTGGTGAACGACGTCTTATGAGCGATCATAACGGCCTCCTCCTTCGTGTTTCCGGCTGCCCGCTCTGTCTGGTAACGGCTCGTCATTAAAATCGCGTAGTCGACTGTGGATCCAAGCTGGATCGTACCGATGACGACCGAGGCGACAAACGGAAGCTCGGTCCCTGTGAAACCCGGAATGCCCATATTGATAAAGATTGCAAACTCGATGACCAGGACCAGGAGCACCGGCAGGCTGAGCGATTTGAAAACGAAAAAAATAATAATAAAAATCAATCCGATCGACGCCCAGTTGACGACCCGGAAATCGTGGTCCGTGATCCGGATGAGATCCAGTGTGCACGGGGCCTCGCCGATCAGCATACCGTTTTTGTCA
>JAZASH010000258.1:0-1368 GCA_036343395.1 Eubacterium sp.
AAGATAAAGATGTAAGGCTGATCGGCTGCGAAGCGGCCGGGAGAGGTACCGACACATATGAGACGGCTGCGACCATCGCGACCGGAAGGCTGGGCATCTTTCACGGTATGAAATCCTATTTCTGCCAGGATAAGTATGGCCAGATTGCCCCTGTCTATTCAATTTCTGCAGGGCTCGATTATCCCGGTGTCGGTCCCGAGCATGCGTATCTGCACGATATCGGAAGAGCGGAGTATATACCCGTCACGGATGACGAAGCGGTAAACGCGTTTGAATATCTGGCAAAGACGGAAGGGATCATCCCGGCAATCGAATCAGCTCACGCGGTCGCGCAGGCGATGAAGCTTGCGCCGACAATGGAGAA
Organism: Eubacterium sp.; assembly: GCA_036343395.1. Lineage (GTDB taxonomy): Bacteria > Bacillota > Clostridia > Lachnospirales > Lachnospiraceae > Eubacterium_F. Next base: position 365 of record JAZASH010000258.1, read on the forward strand.
AGATAAGATCATCGTAATCACGATTTCCGGCAGAGGCGACAAGGACTGCGCAGCCATTGCCCGCTACAGAGGGGAGGATATTCATGAGTAAGATTAAATCTGCATTTGAAAACGGGAAAGCTTTCATCCCCTTTATCACCTGCGGCGATCCCGATCTTGAGACAACTGCGGCGGTCGTCCGCGCTGCTGTCCAAAACGGCGCGGATCTCGTTGAGCTCGGAATCCCGTTCTCCGATCCGACCGCGGAGGGGCCTGTCATTCAGGGGGCAAATATCAGGGCGCTTAACGGCGGCGTCACGACAGATAAGATATTTGATTTTGTCAGGGAGCTGCGATACGATGTTGCGGTGCCGATGGTATTCATGACGTATGCCAACGTAGTGTTTTCCTACGGAGCTGAAAAGTTTATTTCTACCTGTCAGGACGTCGGTATTGACGGACTCATTTTGCCGGATCTTCCGTTTGAGGAAAAAGAAGAATTTTTGCCGTATTGCAGGCAGTACGGGGTCGATCTGATATCGCTCATCGCACCCACCTCCGAAAACCGTATCGCTATGATTGCCGGGGAGGCGGAAGGTTTTCTCTATATTGTTTCCAGTCTCGGGGTTACGGGTACCCGAAGCGAAATAACGACGGATCTCGGGTCCATTGTCAGTGTAGTGAGAGAGCACACTGATATTCCGTGCGCGATCGGGTTTGGTATCTCCACCCCAGAGCAGGCTAAGAAAATGGCGGATATTTCCGACGGGGCAATCGTCGGCTCGGCCATCATCAAACTGCTTCAGAAATGCGGAAAAGACGCACCCGCGCATGTAGGCAGATATGTAAAGTCTATGAAGGACGCGATTATGTAAACTGACAGCCCCTGTTATCGGATGAACTGCACCGTAACGCAGGTTCCCTTCCCCGGCTCACTTTCCACGTTTATCTTTGCGTCATGTATTTCCGCAATATGTTTTACTATGGCGTGAGCCGCATATGGAAGCACGTGGATTTATCCATGT
>JAZASH010000259.1:0-1361 GCA_036343395.1 Eubacterium sp.
AGAAAGGTAGGTTTGATTATGAGTAAAAATATAATTGAGATTGATAATCTCTCAAAGTTCTACGGCAAGCAAAGAGGCATCGAGGATGTGACTTTTTCGGTTGGAGAGGGCGAAATTTTCAGCTTTATAGGGCCAAACGGCGCTGGGAAATCCACCACCATCCGTACTCTGCTGGCGGGATCCGGCAGATCAAATTAGAATAAAGCCAACAAATTCAAAGGAGGCAAATCCATGTCCATTTCCACCACAATGAAAAAATACGGTCTCACGAAAGCCTTTGACATGCTGTACAAGGACCCGGAGACAAACCTCGTCAAGCTCATGGACTGGGCGGACAAATTCGCAGTCGGAGTATCTCCGGCTCAGCGCGCTGCGGTGCGTGCGGCGATCGAAGATCCCAACAACGCTTACTACCCCTATATTCGCCACATCATCCGTGACGTAGATCCCGAGGTCATGAAAACAACGGCGGTGAACTTCTTTATCAACGCCAACCTCATCGGTTGGACGAAGGAAGAAGAGCTCCGCGCCAAGTACAACTGCAACATCCCCTGGGCCATTCTGCTCGACCCCACTTCCGCCTGCAACCTGCACTGTGTGGGCTGCTGGGCCGCCGAGTACGGCAACAAGCTGAATCTGAGCTTTGAAGAGCTTGACGACATCGTCCGCCAGGGCAAGGAGATGGGCGTCTACTTCTATCTGTTCGCGGGCGGCGAGCCGCTGGTGCGAAAAAAGGATATCATCCGACTGTGCGAGAAGCATGACGACTGCATGTTCACAGCCTTCACCAACGGCACACTGATCGACGAAGCCTTTGCCGACGAGATGCTGCGTGTCAAAAACTTCGCCCCGGCCATCTCTCTGGAGGGCTTTGGAGAGGCCACTGACTCCCGCCGCGGAGCGGGTGTGTACGACAGAGTACTCAAGGCGATGGAGATCCTGCACCAGAGAAAGCTGATCTACGGCATCTCCTGCTGCTATACCAGCGCCAACTACGACTCCATCACTTCTGAGGAATACTACGACATGCTCATCGAAAAGGGCGCGTATTTCTGCTGGTACTTCCACTACATGCCCGTGGGCAACGACGCCTCTCCCGAGCTGCTGCCCTCGCCGGAGCAGCGCGCCGAGGTCTATCGCCGCATCCGAGATTACCGCAGCCGCAAGCCGCTGTTCTGCATGGACTTCCAGAATGACGCGGAGTTCGTTGATGGCTGCATCGCCGGCGGGCGCCGTTATCTGCATATCAACGCCAATGGGGACGCCGATCCCTGCGCGTTCATCCACTATGCCGACTCCAACATCCGCGAGAAGAGCCTGCTGGATATCATGCGCTCGCCGCTGTTCATGGCTTACCATGA
>JAZASH010000260.1:0-1354 GCA_036343395.1 Eubacterium sp.
GAAAGGCTATGAAAATGTACTCATCTCCTGTCACGGCGGCATCATGCGGGCTATATCAGGTTATCTGACAGACAAAAAGAACGGTCTCATGTGGCGTCCGAAGCCCCACAACTGTGAGATCCGTGTCTTTGAGTCCAAAAACGGAAAGCACAAACTGATACGCACGATAAAGTAGGTCGCAGTAGTTTTTTGAAAGAGAATCTTACGCCGCGGATCAAACCGCCGCTTAAGAATGCGCTTTTGCCTGTATGAATGCCCTGATGGCGGCTCATCCGGAAAAGCCATACTATACACAAAGAGAGGTTCACATAATGCACCAAAAGTCAAATCCGGCAGCCCTGCTGCCAATTGTAGTATTCCTGATCCTGTATCTCGGAAACGGCATCTTCTTCGAGTACATCCACCCTCTTGAAGGTCAGATGGGCTTTTATATCATCTCCGTTGTTGTTGCCTTCACTGTTGCCCTCGCTGTCGCTCTTCTGCAGAATCGAAGGATTTCTTTCGATGAAAAAATCCATCTCTGCGCCAAAGGAATCGGAGACGACAACATTACGATCATGCTGTTTATTTTCCTGCTCGCAGGCGCGTTCAGCGGCATCGCAAAAGAGGCGGGCGGCGCATCCAGCACAGCCAATCTTCTGCTCTCCATCATCCCCGCCCAGTTCGCCATCCCCGGGCTCTTCATTATCGCATGCCTGATTTCCATGGCCATGGGCACCAGCGTAGGCACAATATCGGTCCTTGTCCCGATAGCGGCTGCAGTCTCGGAGAGCGGCGGTCTGCACCTGCCCCTCTGTGTAGCGACAGTAGTCGGCGGCTCTATGTTCGGCGATAACCTTTCTTTCATCTCCGACACGACAATCGCCGCGACCAACACGCAGGGCGTTCAGATGAAAGATAAGTTCCGCACCAACATGATGATCGCGCTGCCCGCCGCAGTGCTGACACTCATCATTCTGGTTATTTACGCAGTGACTCACAAGGCAGCAGCAATCGGTGATTATCCGTACGTACTGCCGCAGGCACTTCCGTACTTTGTCGTTCTCGCCCTCGCGATTATAGGCATCAACGTCTTCGTAGTCCTAGGAATAGGTATTTTCCTCTTCCTTGCCGTCGGATTCATGACCGGTTCTCTGACCTATGTCACTATGTTCGCAGCCCTTGGCGGCGGAACATCCGGCATGTATGAGACAATGATCGTCACGATCCTTGTAGCGTCCATCGGTGCTCTGATCAAAGCAAATGGCGGCTTCACCGCAATCCTCGAATTCATCCAGAAGCATTTCCACGGCGCTCGGGGAGGCATGTTCGGCATTGGACTGCTCACGATCCTCATGGATATAGCGACCGCCAA
>JAZASH010000261.1:0-1353 GCA_036343395.1 Eubacterium sp.
ATCGACATCTATCCAGCATCCGAGATCATCCTCGATGAGAAAAAACTCAGAGAAGGAATGGACAAGGTTAACGAAGATACCGAGAAAATCTGCAAAGCACTTCGCGCTGAATTCAAGACAGAAGAAGCTCACAGGATAAAAAAGCAGACGGAAGAACTTAACGAGCAGCTCTTTGAACTCCACTCGGTAGTCAATCTCGAGAGTTACATCCGTTATTTTTACGACGACACCGTCACTATTCAGGAGATGTTCCCGAAGGGAAAGAGTTGTATCTTTATTGACGAGCCGCAGAGAGTTCTGGAGCATGCGATGGCTGTCGAGGCTGAGTTTAAAGAGAGCATGACGCACAGAGCCGAGAAGGGCTACGTCCTTCCGGGGCAGATGGATCTTTTGTATTCAATAGATAACTGTATATCGAGAATGGGGAACGGGCGAAGAGTGCTTGTTTCCGCACTTGCCATGCCCAAATCACAGAATCTCTTTTCGCCGGAAAAGAGCTGGGACATTAACACAAGAAGCGTCGCGCCGTATAATAACAGCTTCGATTCGCTCGTGAGTGACCTTAAGAGTTATGTGAAAAAAGGCTACAGAGTGCTTATCCTCTCGGGTTCCAGAACGAGGGCAAAAAGAATTGTCGAGGACCTTAGGGATAATCTCGTTACCGCGTTTTACAGCGAAGATCCGGGAAGAGTGCTGCGGCCGGGCGAGATAATGACTTATTACGGAAGGATTCTCAAGGGATTTGAGTATCCGGGGATTAAGTTTGCCGTGATCGCGGAGAGCGACATTTTTACCGAGCATACAAGGAAAAAGAGAAAGAAAAAGGCCAAGTATACAGGTGAAAAGATATCCAACTTTGCGGACCTTAAGATCGGAGATTATGTAGTCCATGAAGAACATGGGCTTGGTATATACAAGGGTATAGAGAAAGTTGAGACTGACAACGTTGTTAGGGATTACATCAAGATCGAATACGGAGACGGCGGCAATCTCTACGTTCTTGCGACGGGGCTTGGCGTTATCCAGAAGTATGCTTCGGGCGGCGAAGACGGACACGGACATAAGCCCAAGCTCAACAAACTTGGTACCTTGGAGTGGACGTATACTAAGAACAAGGTAAAGGCAGCGGTAGAAGAAGTTGCGCAGGATCTTGTCGAGCTTTATGCGAAGAGGCAGGAAACTAAAGGCTATGAATTCAGTAAAGACACGGTCTGGCAGCAGGAATTTGAAGATGCATTTCCTTTTCAGGAGACGGAAGATCAGCTGAATGCGATAGAAGAGACCAAGCGCGATATGGAATCATCTGTTATCATGGACAGACTTGTTTGCGGCGACGTTGGTTTCGGAAAGACA
>JAZASH010000262.1:0-1330 GCA_036343395.1 Eubacterium sp.
AGTTTTTTGGTTTGAAAACTAGTAGTTTAACATTATTTTGTGTGCCGTCCGGAAGGGCAAAAAAAGCACGCTTCCGGAAAAGCGTGCAAAAATACGAAAAAAAATTGAATTTCAAAGCATTTTCTTCTTCCGGAAGACAAACCAAATCGCCAAACAGGACAAAACCATGATTCCCAGGATGATAATCCAGTTCCAGAAGGAGGCGTTGGGCTCGTCGGCGGCGATCATCGGAAGGCGCACGTTCATCCCGTAGAAGCCCGCGATCAGGGTGGGCGGCATCAGGAAGACGGACACGACCGTGAAGATCTTCATGATCTTGTTCTGTTCCAGGTTGATCAGACCCAGGACGGTGTCCTGCAGGTATTCCAGACGCTCGAAGCAGAAGTTCGTGTGGTTGAGCAGGGACGAGATGTCCTGCAGAAGCACGTTCAGGCGCGGCTCCAGGGAGGTAGGCACCTTGTTGCTGCGCATCAGGTTGGAGATCAGGCGCTGCTTATCGACGACGTTCTCGCGGACCATCATCGTGTTCTCCTGCAGCTGGGAGATGTCGATCAGGAGTTCCTGGTCGATGTCCTCCTCTTCGTTGATGCGCTTGGCGTACTGGGAAATCTCCTTGGACAGGAGCTCGATCATATCCGCATCCAGGTCGACACGCTGATCCAGGATCGTGGCAAAGACCGTGAAGCCGGAAGGATACTGTCTCGGATTCACCTGCAGACGGCGCTGGAGTTCGGTGAAACTGCGGAGGGGAACCTCGCGGAGCGTGGTGAGCGTATCGTCCACCAGCGTGAACGAGACAGCCTGCATGCTGTACTCCTCGGCTCCCGGGGTAAGGAAGTTCGTATTGGCGAAGATGGCGTCGTCCGTCTCGAAATAGCGGGAGGAGCTTTCGATCTCCTCCGCCTGCGCGCGGCTCTGGATTTCCGTTCCGAGGAATGACTCGACGGCACGCTTTTCGGCACCGGACGGATCCACCAGGTCGATCCATACGGTGTTCTCGAGGGCAATCTTAGCGAAATCTTTCTCCGACTGGGAGAGAGCGATCTTTCCGTTTTGTCTGTAGAAGATATTCAGCATATCGTTCCAGCTTGTTTTAGCTCCGGGCCAGTCGCACCGGATGGATTGTACATCAATAACCAGCTACCATTACGGAAAAGGTAGCTTACAAAGGTACGGATTTTTCCGTGAATAACAATACAATGGACAGAAAAAACGAAACAGACCGGGAAAAAATTCCTGGTCTGTTGTCGGGATGATCCGACTCGAACGGACGACCCCTACGTCCCGAACGTAGTGCGCTAGCCAACTGCGCTACATCCCGATTGCCCAT
>JAZASH010000263.1:0-1328 GCA_036343395.1 Eubacterium sp.
ATGATCGGACCTGCTGCTGTGTTTTCCAGGAGCCAAAAATATCCCTGTGATGTTGTATCACTTGAGCCCGCTACGATTATGATGTTTCGCAGAGAAGATATCCTTATGCTCCTGCAAAAGGATTTGCGCATCATGAAAAACTTTATGGCAGAGCTCGCTACCGCAACCTACATGCTGCAGCAACGATTGGAGCTGCTCTCTTATAGCGGGATCGCACAGAAAGCTGCATTTTATCTGTTGATTCAGGCGAGGCAGTCCGGCAATCATGCAATAAGGATACCAGGGTCCGTGTCCAATTGGGCTATGATCATGAACGTTTCACGTTCCTCACTGCACCGGGAACTAAAAAAGCTGGAAGCGGATGGAATCATATCCTATGATCCGCCAACCATAAAAATCCATGATCCCGAGGCACTGCAAAACGTTCTGAGCAAATAGAAAACTCCCGACTAAAAAAGGCACTCTGCAGCTCGCAGAGTGCCTTGCGGGTTTTTGAGGTTAAACGGCTTTGAACAGTTTCTGAGCATCCTCCGCCTTGCCCGCGAGCTTTTCCTGCTCCTTGCGGGCGGCCTCGGCTTCCTCCATGCGGCGAAGTTCCTCGGCAGCGTCTTCCAGCCCCAGGTGAGTGTAAGTGTTGAGCGTGACGCCGATATCGCTGTGACCCATCAAGTACTGCAGCGTCTTCGGATTCATGCCTGCTTTTGCATGATTGCTGCAGTAGGTATGGCGGCAGACGTGCGGAGTGATGTTGGGCATTTGGACCCGGTAGATATCATTGTAGCGCTTGACCATATGGTTGAACCGGTGCTCCCAGTGCATGGCCACTTCCGGCAGGCAGTCCTTGTCCAGAAACAGAAAACCGCTGCGCCCGTCGACCATGCGCTCGATCCTTGGGGTCGGCCGGTCCTCGATGATGGCGCGGAAGCATTGCTCGACGTCGGCCGTCATCGGGAGCTTGCGGGTTCCGGCGTGGGTCTTGGTCTCCTGAACCACGAGCGTCATATCCGCGCTCCGCTGGAGCTGGTGATCGATATTGATCAGGTGATGCTCAAAGTCGATATCGCTGATTGTCAGCCCGCAGAACTCCGATATGCGCATGCCGGTATGGAACAGGATATAAACGACCTCATAGTATTTGCAGTAGCAGTTATCATCATGGACAAACTTCAGGAATTTCTTCATCTGGTCCCGGGTGATGGCCTCTCTGGTTACGCTGTCGTTTACCACCACCCCTGCAAGCTCAAAGCCGAACGGGTTCTTGCTGAGCAGGTCATCATCGACGGCCATTTTGAAAGCCGGTCGAAGGACCCCGCGCACGGTCTTGACAG
>JAZASH010000264.1:0-1321 GCA_036343395.1 Eubacterium sp.
GATTCGACGCGATATGGCTGACGCCTGTACATCCGTCCATGACTTATCACAAGTATGATGTGGATGACTATTACGCGATTGATCCGACGTTTGGCACGATGGAAGACTATGAGACCTTACTCAAAGAGTGCCATGATCGGGGCATACGCGTGTATATGGATCTTGTGCTCAATCATACATCGGACGACAATGCATGGTTTGCGGCTGCGTCGGAATATTTGCATAAGCTGCCTTACGGATCAGAGCCGGATATTTCGGATTGCAAGTACTTCGATTACTACAACTTCAGCAGAGAGTCCTCTGATGGCTATGCGCCTCTTTTGGGCACTGACTGGTACTACGAGGCGAGATTCTGGTCTGAAATGCCGGACTTGAACCTTTCGAGCGAGGCTGTTAGAGGTGAAATCCGCGATATTCTGGCTTTCTGGCTGGGGAAAGGCGTTGACGGTTTCAGGCTGGATGCGGTGACCTACTATATTTACGCAGATCCGGAAGCAAATGTCGAATTCCTTCGATTCCTCACGGAAGCCGGACGCAGCATTCGTCCCGATTGTTATTTCGTCGGAGAGGCATGGACGGACCGGAACACGATCGCGCAGCTTTATGCCAGCGGAATAGATTCGCTGTTCGATTTCCCGTTCAGCGGCAACGAAGGGTTCATCGCCAACATCATTAACGGCACTTATAAAGCGTCGGACTATGTGAAAGGAATGCTGCTGGCACAGGAAGCATACAGCAGCGCGAACCCGGACTATGTGGACGCGCCGTTCTACACGAATCATGATATGGGCAGGAGTGCGGGGTATTATGCCGCCGATGACGGTCCTGTCACGAAAATGGCTTATGCGATGAGCCTGTTCATGACCGGCAATTCATTTGTCTATTACGGCGAGGAGATCGGCATGAAGGGAGCCGGCAAAGATGAAAACAAGCGTGCGCCGATGTACTGGAGCGACGATCCGGATGACCCGGACATGTGCGCGGGACCGCCGGACATGGATGAATTTCCTATGAAGTTCCCTTCAACCGCGGAGCAGATGAAGGACAATCTGTCGCTGTGGACTTGGTTCCGAGAGGTCATACGTGTGAGGAACGCATTCCCTGCAATCGCAAGGGGTACGACAGAGGGGGTGGATTCTCTAAGTGACGACAATGTGGCGGCGTTCATAAGGAGAGATCCGGAAAACGGCGATCTGCTTATCGTGATGAACCTTCGCGCGGATACGGCGGTGAAGGAGATGACGGGGGTCGTCTCGACAGCTGACGGAGTTGACAGCGCCGGTATAGATCGCGGCCTTACACTGGCAGCTGTGCTGAATAC
>JAZASH010000265.1:0-1319 GCA_036343395.1 Eubacterium sp.
CAGCGTATCCGTGATCTCCGTATCCCAAGAGTACACTTTGCAGCGCACGGTGCTCCGCTGGGTCTTTTCCCGGAAGATGCTCACGCCCTCCGTCACGATCTCGGTGCGGTACATCGTGGATTCGTTGATCCTGTCCACCTGCCCTGAGATCACATCGATCTTGGAGGACTGCCCGACGATGTCCTCCTCCAGTGCGGAGATGGTATCGTTTTGCTTATTGGACAGGCCAGTCAGTGTGACTCCGCTTGCCCCGATGGTGATCGTGTTCCCGGCGGGATTGAGATAATCCCGGGTGCGGCCCACACAGCGATATCTGCCGTCAATGCCGTGCGGTGGGGACTTGCAGACCACATACATGCCCGCATGGATGTCCCCGATATCCGCACCCGTATCCGACTCGTCTACGATGGTCAGTTCCATGCTGGTGACGCCCTGCGCCAGATCGTGCAGCCGTGCCTGTGCCTTGGTGAGCAGGTTTCCGGGGATGGTCACATCGTCCCAGATTTCGGTCCTCCAGATCCGTCCGATCTCTGCCGCGGCATCTTCGTCAACAATGTAGTTTTTCCCGCCGTTCACGGATGTGATCTGGACCCGCTCATCGGTTTCATACTCATGCCCCTCGGCATCGATATCCTTTATCTTTGCCCCCAGAGGGAGCAGAACGGAAACCCGGTCAGTATGGTCCCGGCTGATCTTCACGTCCAACAGGTTTTTGCCGTACTCGACCGTCTGCGCGGAGAGTGAATCGAAATCCGCAATATAATCCAGATACTTCGTACCGCCCACATAGCGCACACGGAGAAACCCTCCGTGAGTCTTGATCAGTTTATCCCTGATTGCATCGAGCGTTACCGTGAACTCAGAACTGCCATACGAGATATAATCGTTGCTATCCGTGACCGAAATTGTGCCAAGCGTGAACTGTTTCTTTTCTTCCACGGCACGATTGTGTTCACCAATGAACAGTTCCAACAGTCCACGCAAAGTACCTCTATAGTCATATGGCGGCTGCACGCTGTCCTTCAGATAGGCAAGGCAGGACTCGCATGTCCAGGTATGGGTGTTGTAAAAATCCGTACCGTTGTCCAGCGCACGGCCCTCGAACACCACGGCATCGCCTTTCTTGCAGACGATGGTAGAAGCAAGCGGCCGGATTGCAGACAGGTACGGATGGTTGAAAGGAGCGGAAAGCGTCATGCTGTCGATGTTCTCCGCATCCTCCTCGATCCGGGCGGCCGTAATCGCCAGCTTCGACATCTGCGGATGATAGAACAGAGCGCCATCCACGTATACGCGAAAAAGGCTCATGGGCAGCCCTC
>JAZASH010000266.1:0-1311 GCA_036343395.1 Eubacterium sp.
GAACGTTGGCTACATAAATCGCGCGTCTCATGCCTCCCTGGTCCGGGCTGATGGACATGAGATGATCCTTGTCGATCTTTACATCCTTCTCATAGCGAAGAATGTTCTTGATGAACTGATATGTCGGGCTCATCGACTCGAAGCCGGACAGCGGGATCGCGTTTTGAACGCGCGGGTCGTGCGCGTCGAATGTGATAATGTTCTCCACGCCGAGAGCATCGAGCTCCTGCAGGACATTTGCGCAGTCGAGTGACTCGCGCCCGTTTCGAATCTGTTGTCTGCCCTCGTAGAGATACGGCATGATGACGTTGATCCTGTGGGCTTTTCCGCCGGCGGCAGCGATAACGCGTTTGAGATCCTGAAAATGATCATCCGGAGACATTATATTATCAAAACCGCACATCTTATATGTGAGCGAATAATTGCATACGTCGACGAGGATGTAGAGATCATCGCCGCGAACAGTTTCCTTAATTGTTCCCTTGCCTTCGCCTGAGCCGAAACGAGGTGTATCGGCATTGACGATAAATGAGTCTCTTGAGTAGCCGTTCTCGCCGGATACTTCGCCGTTGGCGACGCGGGCTTTTCTCCAGGAGACCAGATGATCGTTGATCTTTCGTCCGATTTCCTGCGTGCTCTTTAATGGGATGATTCCCAGACGTCCGTCCGGGGAGGCGCTAAGTACCGGTCTTGCCTGTGTATCTGTTGAGACTGTGTTCATGTGATCCCTCCACGTAATTTTTTCTGAATCCGGATATCTGTGCCGACCAGTTTAATAAACTTATAGTGGCTGAGGAGCCTTGAATAGATCCGCTGAGAATATGCGGCGGAGAACTCTTCGGGAGTCATGTTCGTCGATATGATCGTCGAACGGTTTTTCGCGATGCGCTCGTTAAGCACGTGGAATAACTGTGACGCTGCAAATGAACTGGTCACCTCAGTCCCAAGATCGTCAATCGTGAGAAAATCACAGTCAATGATCATCTGCGAATGGGTGCTGTTCCTGCCCTCGCGCCCGAATGTCGCATCCGCCAGGAGATCAAAGAAATCTCTTGCGGAAAAATACAGAGAGGAGTAGGAGCGGTCAAGCATCTCTCTTGCTATGCAATGTGTAAGAAATGTTTTTCCGACACCGGTATTGCCGTAGATGTAGAGGTTGTTGTCGGGCCGTCCTGCATTTGCAATAAAATGCTTTGCCCGCATCACTGCATCTCTTGCTGTCTGTCTCTCTGTTCTGCCTGTTAGTTCATTTTGTATTGTATCAGAATACCAGTCAAATGAAAAGTTCCGGAAGTTCTCTTTTTCCAGAAC
>JAZASH010000267.1:0-1310 GCA_036343395.1 Eubacterium sp.
AAAACGCCAATCCCGCGGACGTCCTTCAGATAGGAAAGGCGGTTCATCATCGATTTCTGATCGGCGGACTCAAAGGAATCCGATATCTTCAGGGAATGTTTGTCAAAAGGGTTGCAGGACAAGCCGTAGAAAGCTTTGAAATTCATGAAACTTCATCTCCTTCCGAGGGATAGCTGATAGCAGGGAGCGCATTGTTGCGCTTAGTGCGGGCATTGGCGTTCTTATCCGTCCTTGTAATGGGGAAACGGGTATCTCCGTAAAGGATATATGCGTTTTCCATATGGTCCGGCAGGTAGCGTATGTCCACCTTCATGCCGATGAACTGAGGAGGGGCATCATACCATACGCCGTCAACAGAAATGCAGGAATCGTTGTTGACCTTGCGCGAGATACGGTTGGTAAAGCACTCGTCCAGCCATTCGGCAGACCTTGGGATGCGGACATGGTTCTTGGTACGCATGAAGCGATCGATCGGAGTCTCGCCTGTACCGGAATGGACAGTGGTGTTGTGCTGACGGATGTAAGCGGCGAGCAGGGAATTGAACTCTTCCAGCGAATGGACAGCCGAGACATCAAGGGTCGACAGCCAGCGGCTGCGGAGGGTCCGGAAGTTCCGTTCTACTTTGCCTTTTGCAGCCCCGTCCCTGACAGGGGCATGGGATTCGACAATGCCCAGGGAATCAAGGATCAGGGTGAGCTGGTCGTTTTCAAAAGAACCGCCGTGATCCATGTAGATCTTATCCGGGATACCGTAAGTGGAAATGGCCTGCTTGAGTATTTTCTGATAGTTGTAAGCGTTATCGTTATAAAAGATCCCGCCGCCGACGATCAGGCGGGAGTGGTCATCGATGATCATGATCAGGAATGTCCGGCGTGAGCGGCCGTTCTCGGTGATGTAAGGGAGATAGGCTGTATCCGCCTGCCACATGCATCCGAATTCCGGCATTTCGTACGCCTTCCGGTCTTTGACGGCAGGGTTGCGGGCAGATCTGAGATCATTTTCCTTCAGGAAGCGCTGTACGGCACGGACAGAGACCTTGGCGTCGATAAAGCCGGACTGGACGAGCATCTGGTGGATCATGACGCCGTTGATGCGGGGAAACTTCTCGCGAAGGCGATAGATCTCATTGATGGCATCAGCGGAGAGAGCCCGGGAAACGCCTTTGTCTTTACGGAATCCGGGGATGAGGCCGTCCATTCCTTTCGTCCGGTAGAGGCCGGTCCAGCGCTCAAGGGTATCCGGACTGTATTTATAGGAGACACCGTCAGGCCGCAGGATGGGGTCCTGTGTGTCCCGGCGGTAGTAAGCG
>JAZASH010000268.1:0-1286 GCA_036343395.1 Eubacterium sp.
GAAATAGGATGGCTGCCATAAAGGCGCATTCCCGTAAATATATTTTTTCACGTGCCCGTCCATCCGCTCGTCCTGATGGATCTCCCTTGAGGTCTGTGTCTTCAGGACCCGGATCAGGTCTGACGGGGCGGTCGTCGGTGTCATGGACACCAGCAGGTGGATGTGGTCCCTGTCCGTTTCCGCTGTCAGCAGCTCTGCGTCGAAACGGCCGCACAGGTAGGCGATATGTTCCTTTAAGAATTCCGATATCTCTTCATTGATGACAGGTTTACGGTATTTCGTCACAAAGACGATATGGTAGGTGAGCAGGTATACGCTGTGCCCTCCTTTTAAATATTCCATTGCGGTTCCTTTCTGCTTTTTGACATGTGATAAGAAAAACAAACGTTTGCTTACTTTGAAAGACTATGCTATAATAATAGCATAAAAACAGTAATACGAAATGTAATTCGTAAGGAACTGTTGTCTGAAAATACCTGTCTGGGAGAAAGACGCGGATGAAAACACGTACATGCATCATCAGGAAGGACACGCCTGCCGGCCTTTACTTCGGGGACATCTGCCGGAAAACCAAAGCCCTGCGGAATACCACCAGCTTCTATATCCGGAACACATATACGGGGATCGCGAAGGCTCCAAAAGACCGTACGGATAACGAGAAGGAAGTACTGGAAAAGGTATTCACCGGCATACAGCAGTATAACGAGCATAAAGAGGCGGTCTTTGTCAGGGACATGAAGAAGGCATGTATGACAGGCGGCCTTGAGGGGGAGGCAATTGTAAAGAGGGCCCTTCCACGGGCAAGGCCGACCCGGTATCCGTCTGAGAAAAGAAGGATGCTCTCCTATGAAACGCTGGATGCGGTCTTTAAGTTCACGAAGAACCGTGACTATTACCGACTGCCGGCACAGGTGAACCAGAACGCCATGCGGAAGACCTTCCATGCCTGGAAAAGCTTTTATGCCGCCCTGAAGGACTTTGACGTGCATCCGGAGAAGTATAAGGAGAAGCCGCGTATTCCCGGATATATCAGGGAGAAAGAGGCGACAGCCTGGTTCACGAACCAGACAGCGAGGATCTGGAAGACTCAGAAAGGATGCATCCTTTCCTTTATCGGGACCGAAGTAACGGCGGGATGCGGACACATCACGGGCACTTATATCAAAACAGAAGTACAGCCTTATCACGGGGAGTACAGGCTCCTGGTGACATATGACGATAAGGCGGAGTGCCCTGATGTGCCGGAGCACCCTAAACGGATCTACGGGATCGACACGGGCGTGAAC
>JAZASH010000269.1:0-1282 GCA_036343395.1 Eubacterium sp.
GTCGGAATAGCACACCGTATCGCTTCCAATCGTCCAGACGCCGTTTTGAACATAACCACCGGACAGATCGAAGAAGTGAGGTTTGACCAGACCGGTATGGATATCGACGGTGAATTCGGAGTAGCCATCAGCCCCTTCATCTACAGCGCGAAATGTCCCGTTCTCAGTGACGGTTTTTTCTATGAACACCGGAGCAGGCCCGTCCCTCGGAGTGACAGAGAGCCTGCATGTGAGGTGGATACCAGGCGAAAGCCGCCCGACCAGTTTTCCGTCCATCAGTCCACCTCCTCCGTCACGGTGAACTTAGCACGATCAATAAAAGTGCAGACCGTGCCGCCCTCCATCGTGATCTGAACGTCATAGACATACGGAGCGCCGCCTGCCTTGAGCGTCTGTGTCTCTTCGGCTTCCAACCGCAGGTTCATCCCATTGTGCGGGATCTCCTTGCAGATAAGCGGCTCCGCGTCCGTGTATCTCTGCTTGAGAGCAAAGCGAATAACGTCTCCGGCCAGAACCGTATAAGGGGTACCATCCGGGTATAGAATCTCGATGGTGATATCGAGCGTATCCCCGCGGGTGACAGAGATGCTCGTTCCATTGATCGTAACCATAGCGCGCCTCCTCAGAACAAGCCGCCGAGCGTCAGCGGGATGCGGGAGGTGTCTATGTCATCGACCCATGACGGGCGCTCAGGCGGAGTCATGGTTTCCGTCACTTTCAGCCACGCGATGTACCAGTTCCGCAATTCCCGCCATTGGCTGAGCGTCAGGGTCGAATACCAGATCCACCCCCGATTCACGACAGAGAAGCATTCCTTCTCCCGGCGTACCCGGAGAGAAGATTTCTGCTCCTCCAACTGATCGGTTTCCTCTTTTTCTGTGTCCCGGACCAGCTTTCCCTCGGAGAGCTTATAGCAGAAACAGTTATCCAGAAAAGCATCAAAGTCCTCCGGGGGATCGTACTCGTCACCGCCGTTGTCTCCGACCATGCACCAGCCGTTGACATAGCCGTTTTCATCAAAAGTTACTTTCATAAGCCCTCCTCAGTTAACGCCGTAAACGGCGACTATCTGTCCGGAACTATTCCGGCCCTTGTACACCAGATAGCAAGTGCTCCCGGAGTAGTACAGGTTGAAGGAATAGTAGTAGGATTCATCTGTAATCTGATACGCCACGGCGCTTGTCGTCAGGGCGGCTTTCGGAACCACGATCGGTGTTCTGGAGCCAGACGACGCAGGCTGCCCGATGATGATGTACCAGTTGTAACTGCCGTAGTTGAATGA
>JAZASH010000270.1:0-1272 GCA_036343395.1 Eubacterium sp.
CCGCCTCGTCAGCGCGGCTGTGAATCAGTTCGCGGGGAAACTGTGCCGGGTGACGCTGACCGAAGACCCGACGCTGTATGCGATCGGAACGCTTGAAGCCGATCCAACCTATGATCCGCTTACAGGCAAGGGTCAACTTGTGCTGTCCAGCACGGATGGTGACGCCTTTCTCTACTATGTGTCGGAAACGGTCGAGAGTATAAGCGGCAGCGGCACACTCACACTCCACAATGATTACATGCCTGTAGTACCGGTCATTACGACCACAGCAGAGACAACATTGCGCTGGACAGTCGACGGCGAATCTTTCCACAAGACCGTCAGTACCGGAACTTGGGAGACCCCGGAACTGGAACTGAGGTACGGGGGCAATTCCGTGTCCGTCACAAGCGAGGGAACAACGACCTTCATTTACAGGCAGGGGCGGTTATAAAGCATCTTCCGAAAGCCTGAGAAATGTGGTATACTCCATCTCGACTAATCGGGATTTGGCGAGGTAAGATATGAAAACTGTAGAAGAACTGCTTCAAGGCCCATACTGGATTATTGACATATTGCCGTCACAAGTGCCTAAAGAAAGTCCCGGACAATACTTTGTGGTTGAAGATTATTTCCTGCAAGGTGATCGGATCGAAGCGATTAAACAAAAACATATTGACTTGATTCTGAAGCTGAATTGCTATAGAGACATATCGATAGGCGATGAGGGCGTGATCAATCCGTTACCGAATCACATTGCCGACGAGATGAAAAAAAGGTATCTCTATATTATGATAGATGAAAGCATGATCCTTTCCGAACCTGACGACACGCATTTGACCGTTTTTAATCCGGATTCACAGCTGTTGGAACTGATCAGGCAGATTGCTTCCGGTGAGGGCCTTTTTGTCTGGAAGCCCACCTTTTAAGCGAAAGAGGTAGACAGCTCCCAGTTTACATCCCCCTCAATGGAGAATTTACTGCATCTTCCGAAAAAGCAGATTCTGTGCTATAATAGGCTATCAAAAAAAGGAGATAATACACATGAACACGATGTCAGTTGTATCCACAGTCTTAACAATTCTTTTTCTTGGCTTCCTGTATTGGAGGATGGTAAAGAGAGAGCTTCCGGAACCTGTCGGCTGGTTGCAGGCTCTGCTTCCCATTGCTGTCGGCATGCTGTCGATGCCTATGACAATTCCAGTTTCCATGGGCTACTTAAAAGCCCTGTCGGCAGATCCGAACACGGTGAAGCTGTCCGACATGACTTTTCTGCAGTCTGTGGAGCGCTCC
>JAZASH010000271.1:0-1271 GCA_036343395.1 Eubacterium sp.
ACTTTGAGAATTACGCCCGCGCGTCGGTCATTGAAAACGGCCGGTATGTGGCCGACATGGACTCTGTCAAGGTCAGCGAGGTAGCCGCCTTTGACGGGCTGAACGGCGACGACTATGTATACACGACGATCTTTGATATGTTCGCTTGGGACAGGGCGCTGCGCGATGGAACTGTGTTGACCCTGGAGGAGCAGCAGCTCATGTACACCCCCGCTAAACTCAACAGCGGTGAGGATGCCGTTTACGATGAGGATGAGGGGCTGGGCTATGGCTTTGGCTGGGGCGTCGGCCGTGATGAGAAGTCCGGGCTGATCGTCAGTCACAGCGGCGGTATGCCGGGCGTCATCACCTGGTTTGAGCGCTGGATCGATGCCGACCGGGTGCTTGTCATGCTCTTCAGCCGCGACCCGTGGGACTATAGAGCCGGGATGGGCGCATGGAACGGTCTGCGGGCCATTGCGGCGGACAAGGAGCCGGAGCCCATACGGACCATTGAGGAGATTGCAGTCAAAGACCCGGACAAATCCAAGTGGGAAGGCTTCTGCGGGAAATACGAACACCCCGAAGATGAGGATTTCTTCATCGACGAGGTTTGGCTGCAGGATGGCGAGCTTTATGCCAGGGCGGTCAGCGATGAATACGGCGAATTCAGCTTCCGTCTCTATCCCCTCGGCGAAAATGAGTTCGGCCGGAAAAGCGGTATGCTCAAGCTGACCATCGGCGACGGCTGCGTGCTGTACGATGAGTATACCTGCAAGAAGTTGTGACGAAAGGCAAAATCGGAGGAAAACACAGCTGAAATTCTATGCAAATTCCGCCTATGAGCGTCTCTTCGGAGGCGCTTTTCCTATGCCTGCGTATACCTTTTAACGATGAACCCATCTGGCCTCATTTTGAACCCGATTCACAATCGTTAATGGGGTTCCCGGGTTCATCGTTACATTGTATCAAATAGCCGTGCAAAATAGAAATGATATCCGGGAAATGCCCGTTCCAAAATCCCTCAGAAATCCCTCACTGTTTGGGATAGGATGGGAAAAACGAGGAGTGCTCAGAAACTTGAAAGCGTTGATATTAAACGATCTGGGAACATGGAGGAGAGGCGGGAATCATACAACAACAATTTCAAGTCCTGTTTCCCGCACTGAAAGCCTTGAGACACAATGTTTCAAGGCTTTCCTTTTTTTCGTTGCATGTGATTTTTCCTCTCCTCTAATCATCCGCAAAAACATGTTCACTCGAGGAGAGGAATGCGCCCCATTGGAATGATC
>JAZASH010000272.1:0-1269 GCA_036343395.1 Eubacterium sp.
GCATATCTCCATATTTGAAAGGACTGGTGATGTTATGACGTATCAGAAAGGATATCAGATTGAGATTAAGAATTCTCCCGCTATGAATGTGCTGACGGCCAGAGCAAAGATGAGCGTAGACGAATTCGGCAAGTATTACGGAACGCTGTTTGAGCGTGTCCCGAAGGATCGTGTTACCCCGACAGGCCTGAATGGAGCCCGGTATTTTGACCAGGAGTTCAATCCGGAATCTTCGGATATAGAAGTCTTTATCGGGGTCCGTGAGAGAGATAAAGCAGATACTGTCATGGAGTCCTGTGAATGCGCGATGACGGTGCATCACGGAGGATACTCCACGCTCTCCGAGGCTTACGGCGCTGTTGTGAACTGGATCATGGAGAACGGATATGAGATTGCCGGAGCACCGTTTGATCTGTATATCAAGACACAGTTCGATTCCCTTTCGCCGGAAGACTGGGAGACCGAGGTCTATTTCCCGATAAAAAAACGATGAAATAGCCCAGTCACAGGATTGTCACAGCTATGGTGACAGCCCTGTCACAGCACCAGAATAAATAATCATGAAAAGTTTCACTGTTACAGGATTGTCACAGGTCCTGAAGTAGGGCCGGTCACAGCCGACCATTAGAGTCTGCAATGCAAAAGCAACAGACAGCATTGTAGACGAAATGGACGGGTGACAGAATTTGGAACAAGGTAACCAACCGGAGGCGGTTGTTTTTGCAGAATACTGCAGAAGCAGCCGCCTCCTTTTTTTGTACTCAAAAAGTCAGAGAGCTCGGGCTCCTCCGGAACTGAGATTTGCCCAACAACCAGATTTCAGATTTCGGAGGAAAGACAATGAGCTTTGATACAGAAGCCTGCGGGGCCAGAATCAGAGAGCTTCGTAAGGGAAATAAACTGACACAGGAAAAACTGGCAGAGGAATTGAACATAACGGACAGCCATCTTCGGCGGATCGAGAGCGGCACAAGGACTGGCTCCATAGATCTGCTGATCGATATCGCAGCTTATTTTGAGGTATCGATGGATTATCTCCTTCTCGGAAAGGTGGATCATTCCGGGAAAGTGAGAGCGGAATTACGGGAGGTACAAAAGCAGCTGAAGCGGATCACGGCCATGCTGTAAAGAAAGGACAGGAACCGTGCCTGATTGGATCGGTAAACCGTGCCTCCAAGGCTCTAAAAGAGCCAGTCGCTTCTTATTATACTAACTTCAGAGCAGTGAGATAGCTGCTATACGCACCTTGACAACCGAATATACATTTCA
>JAZASH010000273.1:0-1265 GCA_036343395.1 Eubacterium sp.
CGGATACGCTCATGGCGGATCTCCCGTTCCACGTCATGGGCTTCAAGCGCCTCTCCCGCGGACTTCTTGAATTCCTTTGCCTCGCTGCGGACCTGTTGTTTCAGAGCGTCCATGTCCTCGCGGCTTTTGCGGGAAGCCTGTTTGAGTTCGTCCTAAATTTCTTTCTCGATCTTTTTCATGTCTTTCATACGGCATATTCCTTTCCTTCAGTTTCACGGGGTACCCCCGTGTCGGTTTTGGGTTTGTATTCATAGCGAATATAGCAGATTTGATCTTTGCTCTCCGCGGTGGCATTCATAAACGCAAAGGCGCGATTTCTCAGTTCTGCCTGCGCTCTCCGAGGCGTCAGGGCGTTGTCTGGCATCATAATCTCTGAAAAGCTGACCGTGATCGCCGGCCGCTTGAGGAAGCGAAAAAGCCCCTTCCGCTTCCGGTATGTGACGACCATGGCCACCGCAGGGGCGTTCTCTTTTACGGGATAGCGAAAAGAGGTATTTGGGAAGGGCCGGATCCCCGTGTAATATGGCCAGATATGCGCCTCGGGAAACATGGCGACACAGGCGTTTTGGCGATAGCGGAGAGAAACGGCGTCCAGAAAGCCGCGCATGGCAGACATTTCCGTGGGGATCGGCAGTGCGCCGAGCATCATCACCAGATGCTTGATCCCCGGAATGGACACCACGTCCGGCCCCGCGACGATATACGCCCGCCGGGGAAACGCGGCGATGGCCGGGAGAAACGCGTCAAGGATCTGCGTGTGGTTCCCGTAGAGGAAAAACCCTTTTCCGCGGAGCTGACGCAGCACTTTTTTGTTCTCAAACCTCAACCCCAGATAGAGTCTGGCCACCAACCAGGCGATGGGGAACGCGATCACATAGTATACGACGAAGGTCACCGCACGCCAGAGGAGAGAAGAACGGACAAAGCGGAACTCCCTGCCAACGCGGCAGGTGTTGATGTTCGTACCCGCGAAGTCATCGTTGATCGGATCGGAATAAGTGTAGACCCGTTCAGCTCTCATGTCTGGCCTCCGATACGTCCAGGATCATCTTCTCCATCTGATCCATACAGCTTGTGAAATCGAACTGCGCGGCATAGCCCAGATAGCTTTTTGAACAGGAGAGTCTCTCCTCCGGATGCTCCAGCCACCAGTCCATTCTGTCCGCAAGATCCTGCGGATCGTTGTACCGGAAAAGATTGCGGTCCGTCAGGGCAAAATACCGTGTCGCGCTGCGCGGAGAATCGGCGATCAGGGGCACCTTGCC
>JAZASH010000274.1:0-1262 GCA_036343395.1 Eubacterium sp.
ATAACCGGCTCAGGGAACTCCATGGACTCGAGGATGATAGGATGATCCTCGTCGCAGAGTGTGTTACCTGTTGTTGTATCCTTCAGACCGATAGCAGCTGCGATGTCGCCGGAGAATACTTCCGTGATCTCCTTACGCTCGTTAGCGTGCATCTGAACGATACGTCCGATACGCTCCTTCTTGTTCTTAGATGAGTTAAGAACGTAAGATCCTGCCTCCATAATGCCGGAATAAACTCTGAAGAAGCAGAGCTTACCGACGAACGGGTCAGTAGCGATCTTGAATGCGAGAGCTGCGAAAGGCTCTTCGTCAGAAGAAGGTCTCTCCTCTTCTTCCTCAGTCTCAGGGTTAACACCCTTGATTGCAGGAACGTCGAGAGGTGAAGGCATGTAGTCAACGATTGCGTCCAAGAGCATCTGAACGCCCTTGTTTCTCAATGATGTACCGCATGTAACCGGAATGAGCTTGCATGAGCAGCAAGCCTTACGGAGTGCAGCCTTGAGCTCCTCGTTGGAGATCTCCTCGCCCTCGAGATACTTCTCTGTGAGCTCGTCATCTGTCTCGCAGATAAGCTCGACCATTTCTTCTCTCTTGCCCTTGATGAAGTCGAGCATGTCAGCAGGAACCTCACGGTCCTCATACTGCATACCGTCCTCTGAAGTGTAAACCTCAGCACGGAGAGTAATAAGGTCGATAATGCCCTGGAAGTTGTCTTCCTTACCGATAGGGTACTGAATAGCAACAGGGACATTCTTAAGTCTGTCGCGGATCATGTCGCAAACATGCTCAAAGTTTGCGCCGATGATGTCCATCTTGTTGACGAAAACCATTCTCGGAACACCGTAGTGCTCAGCCTGTCTCCAAACTGTTTCCGTCTGCGGCTCAACGCCGCCTCTTGCAGACATAACCGTAACGGCACCGTCGAGTACACGGAGTGAACGCTCAACTTCTACTGTGAAGTCAACGTGTCCGGGAGTGTCGATGATGTTGATTCTGTGGCCCTTCCAGGGAGCTGTTGTAGCTGCGGAGGTAATTGTGATACCTCTCTCCTGCTCCTGAACCATCCAGTCCATGGTAGCAGCACCTTCGTGAACCTCACCCATCTTACGGTTAACACCTGAGTAATAAAGAATTCTCTCGGTTGTTGTTGTCTTACCGGCGTCGATGTGAGCCATAATACCGATGTTTCTGGTCTTCTCAAGCGGATATGCTCTTGTTGTAGCCATTAGTATTAATGTCCTTTCTTAACCGGTGATTAACGA
>JAZASH010000275.1:0-1255 GCA_036343395.1 Eubacterium sp.
GGTACCTGCCGTCAATGCCGTGGGGCGGAGATTTGCAGACCACATACATGCCCGCATGGATATCTCCAATGTCTGCGCCAGTATCTGACTCATCCACAATCGTCAATTCCATACTGGTGACGCCCTGGGCCAGATCGTGCAGCCGGGTCCGTGCCTTGGTGAGCAGGTTACCCGGGACGGTCACATCGTCCCAGATTTCGGTTCTCCAGATCATTCCGATCTCTGCCGCGGCTTCTTCATCAACAATGTAGTTTTTCCCGCCGTTCACGGATGTGATCTGGACTCGCTCATCTGTTTCGTATTCCTGGCCCTCGGCATCGGTATCCTTGATTTTTGCCCCAAGCGGAAGAAGGACGGAGACCCGGTCGGTATGGTCCCGGCTGATCTTCACGTCCAGCAAATTCTTGCCGTACTCTACCGTCTGCGGGGAGAGCGAATCAAAGTCCGCAATATAATCCAGGTACTTCACTCCGCCCGCATAACGCACCCGCAGAAAGCCGCCGTGGGTTTTGATCAGCTTGTCCCGAATAGCGTCCAGCGTGATGGAGAAATCTATGCTGCTGTAGGAGACATAGTCGTTGTTATCCGCCACAGTCACGTTGCCGACAACAAACCGCTTTTTTTCCTCGACCGTGTTGTTATGGACGGAGACGAACAGTTCGAGCAGGCCGCGCAGGGTGCCTTTGTAATCATAGGGCGGTTGGACGCTGTCCTTCAGATAGGCAAGGCAGGACTCGCATGTCCAGGTATGGGTGTTGTAAAAATCCGTACCGTTATCCAGCGCCCGGCCCTCGAATACCACGGCATCGCCCTTCTTGCAGACGATGGTGGAGGCCAACGGCCGGACGGCAGACAGGTACGGATGGTTGAAAGGCGCAGAAAGCGTCATACTGTCGATGTTCTCCGCGTCCTCTTCAATGCGGGCGTCCGTGATCGCCAGCTTCGACATCTGCGGATGATAGAACAGAGTGCCATCCACGTATACGCGAAAAAGACTCATGGGCAGCCCTCCTTCGTAAAATAAAAAGAGACCGGATTTCTCCGATCTCTTAGGTTGTATTCAAATAGCTAAACTGGAAGTTGTCGAAAAAAATACGTTCTGTTATTCGTAAAACCCCTGAATGGGTCAGCCTTATACCGCCTCTTCCGCCAAAGTGCTCATACCGCAGAACGTTTCTGTCTTCTTCTTGTAGCGAACCAGCACAACGAGCTCATAGACCAACAAGGCTGCATAGCCGATCAGTGCTCTGACTAA
>JAZASH010000276.1:0-1252 GCA_036343395.1 Eubacterium sp.
CAAGCCGGGGCTGCAGGATCTCTGCGTCTCCCGTACGAGTTTCAAGTGGGGCATCCCGGTTGACTTTGATCCGGGGCATATCGTGTATGTCTGGATCGACGCGCTCAGCAACTATATCACCGGTGTCGAGTACGATGCGGATGGCAATCACGGCGAGTTGTATCGTTACTGGCCGGCAGATCTCCACCTGATCGGAAAGGATATTCTGCGTTTCCATACGATCTACTGGCCGATCATGCTGATGGCGCTGGATGTACCTCTGCCGAAGCAGGTATTCGGACATCCGTGGCTGCTGACGAACAACGATAAGATGAGTAAGAGCAAGGGAAATGTCATTTATGCGGACGACCTTGTCGACATATTCGGCGTGGATGCCGTGCGTTACTTCGTGATCCACGAGATGCCATTTGACAACGACGGAAGCATCACTTGGGAACTCGTAGTCGAGCGTTACAATTCCGATCTTGCGAATGTACTCGGAAATCTGGTGAACCGTACCGTATCGATGAGTAATAAATACTTTGGCGGTATCGTTGAGGATAAAAATGTCACCGACACGGTCGATGACGACCTGAAGAAGATCGCTACAGAGGCACCGAAAAAGGTGGCGGAGAAGATGGACAAACTTCGTGTAGCGGACGCGATCAGTGAGATCTTCGTTCTGCTGAAACGCTGCAACAAATACATCGATGAGACGGAGCCATGGATCCTTGCAAAGGACGAGGCAAAGAAGGATCGTCTGGCAACGGTTCTCTACAATCTGATCGAGGGTATCCGGATCAGCGCGAACCTTCTGTCCTCCTTTATGCCGGAGACGGCGGAGAAGATCCTGGCACAGATAAACGCTGGGGCGGAAGAAGATATCGATGCTCTGGATCAGGGCTTCGGAAAATATGTATCCGGCACGAAGGTGACGGAGAAGCCGGAGATTCTCTTCCAGCGTCTGGATGTGGATGAGGTGATGGAAAAGGTACTGGCTCTCGAGGCAGCAGCCGGCGTCGGCGGTGCCGAAGCATCATCGGAAGGCGACGCTGACAGCGAAGTGATCGATATCGAAGCCAAGCCGGAGATCTCCTACGATGACTTTATGAAGATGCAGTTCCAGGTCGGTGAGATCATCGCCTGTGAGGCAGTCGAGAATTCTAAAAAGCTTCTCTGCTCACAGGTTAAGATCGGATCGCAGACACGCCAGATCGTATCCGGTATCAAAAAGTGGTATTCGCCGGAGGAGATGGTCGGCAAAAAGGTCATG
>JAZASH010000277.1:0-1240 GCA_036343395.1 Eubacterium sp.
CAAGCCGGGGCTGCAGGATCTCTGCGTCTCCCGTACGAGTTTCAAGTGGGGCATCCCGGTTGACTTTGATCCGGGGCATATCGTGTATGTCTGGATCGACGCGCTCAGCAACTATATCACCGGTGTCGAGTACGATGCGGACGGCAATCACGGCGAGCTGTATCGTTACTGGCCGGCTGACCTGCACCTGATCGGAAAAGATATCCTGCGTTTCCACACAATCTACTGGCCGATCATGCTGATGGCTTTGGATGTGCCTCTGCCGAAGCAGATTTTCGGACATCCATGGCTGCTGACGAACAACGATAAGATGAGTAAGAGTAAGGGTAACGTGATCTACGCGGATGACCTTGTTGATATCTTCGGTGTGGATGCCGTGCGTTATTTCGTGATCCATGAGATGCCGTTTGATAATGACGGCAGTATCACCTGGGAGCTGATCGTGGAGCGCAACAACTCCGATCTGGCAAACGTCCTGGGTAACCTCGTTAACCGGACCATCTCGATGAGCAACAAGTATTTTGGCGGTATCGTCGAGAATAAAAATGTCTGCGAGCCGGTCGATGAGGATCTGAAAAAGGTGGCCGAAGAGGCACCGAAAAAGGTTGTAGAAAAGATGGACAAGCTCCGTGTGGCCGATGCGGTCAGCGAGATTTTTGTTCTGTTAAAACGTTGCAACAAATACATCGATGAGACGGAGCCGTGGGTACTGGCAAAGGACGAGGCAAAGAAGGATCGTCTGGCAACCGTACTCTATAACCTGATCGAGGGGATCCGGATCAGTGCGAACCTTTTGTCCTCCTTTATGCCGGAGACGGCGGAAAAGATCCTCACGCAGATCAACGGTGAGGCGTGCGATATTGACGCGCTCGGAGCCGGCTTCGGACAGTATAAGTCCGGGACCAAGGTAACGGATGCACCGGAGATTCTTTTCCAGAGACTCGATGTCAATGAGGTAATGGATAAGGTGTTGGCTCTCGAGGCAGCGGCCGGTATCGGCGGAGATGATGCTTCCGGAGATGATGAGGAAGGGATCGATATCGAGGCGAAGCCGGAGATCAGTTACGATGACTTTATGAAGATGCAGTTCCAGGTCGGCGAGATCATCGCCTGTGAGGCAGTCGAGAATTCTAAAAAGCTTCTCTGCTCACAGGTTAAGATCGGATCGCAGACACGCCAGATCGTATCCGGTATCAAAAAGTGGTATTCGCCGGAGGAGATGGTCGGCAAAAAGGTCATG
>JAZASH010000278.1:0-1228 GCA_036343395.1 Eubacterium sp.
AGGCGCCGCTCCGAATGTGATATCCCGGAAGACTGTACCTGCCCCTTCTGTAAGGCTCCCCAGCCCTACCTGTACCGAAATAACGGTAAAGCCGGACAGCTCCTGTGCAAGGTCTGCGGAAGACGGTTTTCTCCGGATGAGAACCGTTTTTCCAAACAGCTTTCCCTGAAATGCCCGTACTGTTCGCACTCCCTTACCCGCAAGAAGGACCGTAAGCACTTCATCATCCACAAATGTGTCAACCCGGAGTGCCCTTACTATCTCCATAACCTGAAGAAGGTCGACAAGGATGACCTTAAGGAAGAATACGGCAAAAACAAATACAAGCTGCATTATATCTACCGCGAATTCACGATAGATTTCTTCAGGATGGACATTACCACCCTTCCAAAGAATGCGTCCTCTCTGAAGTTCAGCAGGAACAACTCCTATATCATGTCCCTGTGCCTGACCTACCGGGTAAATCTCGGCCTGTCCCTGAGGAAGACCGCCCAGGCACTGAAGGATATCCACGGTGTCTCCATCTCACACCAGATGGTCGCGAACTACTGTAAGACTGCCGCGGTCTGCATCAAGCCCTTTGTTGATACCTATCCCTACGAAAAAGGGTCTGTCTTTGCTGCCGATGAGACTTACATCAAAGTCCGGGGCGTCAAAGGCTATGTCTGGCTCATCATCAATGCCGCCACACGCGCCGTGATCGGTTACCAGGTATCAGACAACCGCGGTGTCGGGCCCTGTATCATGGCTATGCGCATGGCCTTCCAGCACCTTGAAAAACTTCCCGACGGCTTCCGTTTTATCGCCGACGGCTACAGTGCCTACCTGCTTGCCGCCCAGCAGTTCTTTCACAAGTTCGGAGAAAACTTCAAGTTTGATGTCACGCAGGTCATCGGTCTGACGAACGAAGATGCAGTCTCTGAAGAATTCCGTCCCTATAAGCAGATGATCGAACGCCTTAACCGTACATACAAGGCCTCTTACCGCCCTACGAACGGCTTCGACAATTATGATGGTGCCGGATATGACCTTGCCCTGTGGGTCGCATACTATAACTTCCTGCGCCCGCATAAACTGCATCACTTCCATCCCCCGGTTGAGGATGACGTCATCAAAAATGGTGATAACATGCCCGGCAAGTGGCAGCTGATGATCTTCCTTGGCCAGCAGACCATCAAAAAGATGCAGGAGACCGCCTGACCAGAGGGAGCGGGACCGTTGTCAGGGG
>JAZASH010000279.1:0-1214 GCA_036343395.1 Eubacterium sp.
ATGATGTCCGAGATACGAGTCTCATAGGGATGCATCAGGAGATCCTTGACCGTTACGACGCCCTCCAGATGGCGCTCATTGTCTGTGACGAAAAGAACGTAGATCGTCTCGGAATCCTGTCCGTGTGTGCGGATATAATCGAACGCGTTGAGTACGCGCATCTCCTTTTTCAGGGACAGGTACTCTGCCGTCATAATCGAGCCGGCAGAATCCTCCGGGTATTTCAGGAACTGATTAATGAGTTTTCGGGTCTCAGGTGTCGCGTTCTTTAAGACACGCCGTACGACCGTCGCCGGCAGTTCCTCGAGCATGTCGACCGCATCGTCGACGTAGAGCTCATCGACGATGGATTTAAGCTCAGTATCAGTGATCGATATGATGATCTGTGCCTGCACCTCGACAGGCAGGTTGGCGAAAACATCCGCCGCGTTGTCCTTGTGAAGCATGCGGAACACGAGCAGTCTCTGCTCATGGTCGAGGTCTTCGATGAACTCGGCAAGGTCGACCTCGTTGATATCATTGATTTTTTCCCGCAGCAGTCTGTACTGTTTGGTTTTGAGAAGTTCATTCAGCTCCTCAATAGAGAACCCGTATGTCTCAAAAAAATCTTCGTTATTCAATATCTTACCTCCGTCTTAATACACTGCAGATCCTGCTATGTCCGCGGATCACGTGCAGCGCTTCGTTTTTTTAGAACGGTTAGAGGCAGAACTAATCCGGTATTACCGATAAAGAGAAGACCAGACCCATAAAGGTTCCGGAGGTTCACCGATATCGCCGGAATCACGTCCGCTGCTTCTGCCGCCGTTTTCCATATTTGTCTGGCTCCTTTCTTTAGAATAACGGACCGATTCCCGGTCCAACCTACATTATATTTACCTACCAGCGGAAAATCAACCGTTAAGCCAAAACTAAAAATTTCCACAACACTTGTAATAGTTCTGCCGGCTGCAGCCTGTATCAATGACCGGCGCAGTCATCATCTTCATCGAAAAACGCCGGTCCTGCCCTGCAAACTTAGAAGATGCATTTGCATCTTCTGATTTTTCGGTCGGACCGACAATGTTTTTCTCACGAAGATGGATGCCTGCTTCCGGAAAGAGGTCCGACCCTGCCGGGCTGCAGCCTGCCTCGATAACCGGAGCAGTCACCATCTTCATCGAAAAACGTGGGTCTTTCAGCAATCGTGGCAAATACAGGTTGAGAATCCGCCC
>JAZASH010000280.1:0-1210 GCA_036343395.1 Eubacterium sp.
AGTACGGACTGGGCGGAGACGTAGCATTCGATCAGATCGACAAGGCGCCTGAAGAAAAGGCAAGAGGAATCACGATCTCGACAGCACACGTAGAGTATGAGACACCGAACAGACACTATGCTCACGTAGACTGCCCGGGACACGCAGACTATGTAAAGAACATGATCACAGGAGCAGCTCAGATGGACGGAGCGATCCTGGTAGTAGCAGCAACAGACGGCCCGATGCCGCAGACAAGAGAGCACATCCTGCTGTCCAGACAGGTAGGCGTACCGTACATCATCGTATTCCTGAACAAGTGCGACATGGTCGACGACGAAGAGCTGCTTGACCTGGTCGAGATGGAAGTCAGAGAGCTGCTGGACGAGTACGAGTTCCCGGGAGACGACACACCGATCATCCGCGGATCCGCACTGATGGCACTGGAAGATCCGGATGGCCCGTGGGGCGACAAGATCGTCGAGCTGATGGAAGCAGTAGACGAGTACATTCCGGAACCGGAAAGAGACACAGAGAAGCCGTTCCTGATGCCGGTAGAAGACGTATTTTCCATCACAGGCCGTGGAACAGTAGCGACAGGCAGAGTCGAGAGAGGAACCCTGAAGGTCGGCGAAGAAGTCGAGATCGTAGGCCTGACAGAGGAGAAGAGAAAAGTCGTCGTAACAGGCGTAGAGATGTTCAGAAAGCTGCTTGACCAGGCACAGACTGGAGACAACATCGGCGCACTGCTGAGAGGCGTACAGAGAACCGAGATCGAGAGAGGACAGGTTCTGTCAGCACCGGGAACCATCCATCCGCATACACAGTTCAAGGGCCAGGTCTACGTACTGAAGAAGGAAGAAGGCGGCCGTCACACACCGTTCTTCAACGGATACAGACCGCAGTTCTACTTCAGAACAACGGACGTAACTGGTGACCTGTCTCTGCCGGAAGGCACCGAGATGTGCATGCCTGGTGACAACGTAGTCATGACGATCAACCTGATCACCCCGATCGCTATCGAGGAAGGACTGCGCTTCGCTATCAGAGAAGGCGGAAGAACCGTCGGCTCCGGCGTTGTTACCGAAATCGTAGAGTAATTACGAGCACTACTGAGCCGCTGCAATGCAGCGGCTCTTTTTTTCGTGCTCGCGGGTGCGGGCAGGCGGCATTCCTGCCCGCTTCGCTAGCGGATCTGCTTTTTTTATGCGATCCGCATAAGAAACTTAAG
>JAZASH010000281.1:0-1205 GCA_036343395.1 Eubacterium sp.
CAGAGAGCCGGAAGCAGACGGCGGACCGGCAGCAGATGGCAGTTCGAAAGCAGACGTGAAAAGGACGTGAAAAGGCGGAAACCAGGGTTGTTTCATGAACAGAAACTGAATCAAAGAAATCCTTAGGATTTATCGAGGGTTATGGGCTCTATACAAAGCGCTCATAGCTCTCGATTTTTTTACTGTGTAGAGGTATAATATCTCTATAGTATAGGTATATGCTACCTATACAGAAAGGAGGATACTATGCCAGTAACACAAAAAACATACCCTGAGTGGGTCCAGCAGTATCGTACCAGGGGAAAGACGGTCAAGAAAAAGGGAGATTCTTATTACCTCTACAAAAGGACATCCAAAAGAGTCCCAGGGAAGAAATATCCCCAGCCGGTAGACACTTATATCGGGATCATCACCCCGGAAGGAGTGATCGAAAGCGATAAAAGAAAGGTGTCATTAACAGATATCGAAGTCTGGGAGTATGGCTTTTCAAAAGCAGTGGCTGATCTGTGTCCGGAAGGATGGAAAAAACCGCTTGGAGATGAATGGGAAGATATATTGAAGATCATCATCTGCAGTTGGTCCGAGACCAGTTACCTTCAACGGGGAGAGATCCGGAGCAGAGAGGAATTCCGGTGCCAGTTCAATACACAGGCAGCTTCACTGAGCAGGCGCATATGGAAAGAGCATAAGGTGGAGCCGAAAGACCTTGCGCCATTAAAAAGGATCTACCTGTTAAAGATCGGGAAAGAAAACGTGATCTCTAAGATCGATCCGGAGCAGCAGGAGATCCTTGACCGGCTTGGATTGAAACTGGAGGTGTGACGAAAACGGTTTTTTTGTCAGATCCCTTCATGAACATATGAAGAACGCAGATGATCCCCGCAGCCCGCGGGCAAAAAAACACGATCTGGCAGAGATCCTTACGTATCTGGTCGCGGGATATGTGACCGGGCATACCACTCTGCGGAGATGCCTGCAATGGTGCCGCAACCATGAAGGATGGCTGAAAAAGAACGGTCTGGCCCTTAAGAACGGAATCGCATCGCTCTCAACAGTCTCACGGCTGCTTACAAGGATGGATGAGGAGCTTTTCCTGTTCAACTTTATTGAATGGATCTGCGGGATCGTCAGTTCGAAAGGAGCCCATCTGGCTGTGGATGGAAAAGCGCTGCGTGGCGCGGCTGAAAAATGCAAAGGGAAACAGG
>JAZASH010000282.1:0-1201 GCA_036343395.1 Eubacterium sp.
CCGGTCTCCTGGTAATAGCCTTCGATGCTCTTGGGAATGTCGTAGTGGATGACGAACCGGACGTCGGGCTTGTCGATGCCCATGCCGAAGGCGATGGTGGCGACGATGACCTGGATGTCTTCCATCAGGAAGCGGTCCTGGTTCTCGGCGCGGGTCTTCGCGTCCAGGCCGGCGTGATAGGGGAGGGCCTGGATGCCGTTGATGGAGAGCAGCTGGGCCAGTTCCTCCACCTTCTTGCGGCTCAGGCAGTAGATGATGCCGGATTTGCCGGGATTCTGGCGGATGAAGCGGATGATGTCCTTCTCCGTGTCCACCTTGTCGCGGACCTCGTAGTAGAGGTTGGGGCGGTTGAAGGAGGACTTGAAGACGGTGGCGTCGGTGATGCGGAGGTTCTTGAGGATGTCGCTCTGGACCTTGGGCGTGGCCGTCGCGGTAAGGGCGATGACCGGAGCGGGCTGGATGTCCTCGATGATGGAGCGGATTTTCCGGTACTCCGGCCGGAAGTCATGGCCCCATTCCGAGATGCAGTGCGCCTCGTCCACGGCGTAGAAGGAGATGTGGATTTCCTTCAGGAGGGCGATGTTCTCCTCCTTGGTGAGGGATTCCGGTGCGACATACAGGAGTTTGGTGACTCCGCTCAGGAGGTCTTCCCGGACCTCGGCCACCTGCGTGCGGCTCAGGGAGGAGTTCAGGAAGTGCGCGATGCCGTCGCCGGACTCCACGAAACCCCGGATGGCATCGACCTGATTCTTCATCAGGGCGATGAGCGGCGAGATGACGATGGCCGTCCCTTCCATCACAAGGGCGGGGAGTTGGTAGCATAGGGATTTGCCGCCTCCGGTGGGCATCAGCACAAACGCGTTGCCCCCGTCGACGAGATGCCGGATGATTCTTTCCTGGTCACCCTTGAAAGCATCGAAACCGAAGAATTGTTTCAGTTTCGACTGAAGGATTGAAGGATCGTTGGCCATAGTTTATGCGTTTATGCGGTCTAAATATAACAAAATCTCTACATAAAACCAAAAATATCGGCCGGAAAAAACTTCGAAAAAATAGCGTTTGGACGAAGAATCAAATAAATTGATACATTTTTACGAAAAAACAGTATCTTTGCAAGATAGCGGCTCAAAGCGAACCGCACCCTAGGAAAAAACTTTTTAAAACTATAAACATCATGAAGATTTCCAAGATTTTCGCCATC
>JAZASH010000283.1:0-1193 GCA_036343395.1 Eubacterium sp.
ACTTCCGGATCAAGGGCTAAAATGCCCTTTGGACAGAAGTTAATACAGAGCTCGCAGCCCTTGCATTTTTCCCGGTTGAATACAACCTTGAACCTTCTCTTCATAACCTGGTGTCTCCTTTTTATTATTCAAAACGGGTACTTGTAATACAATTACCTGTTAATCACAGCACTGCCCGCCCCACGGGGATGCTCATCGGAACATCCCCGGAGACCGGCAGATAGGTTCTTTATATGATAGTACGAAAAAACGAACATGTAAAGCGTCATTCCTCCTGTCTGGACTTGCAGGGGGAGCCTGACTGCCAGTTCAAGTCTCGCTCGGGAGACTTGGCGCGGGATTCGCGGCAGCGCCAGCTGACATAATTCCAAACCGAATCCCTGCGCTTTTACAGCTGATTGCGGATGATCTTTCCGCTGATCGTCTTCGGAAGTTCGGATTTGAACTCGACGATTCTCGGGTACTTGTAAGGAGCGGTGCGCTTCTTGACATACTGCTGGATATCCTTCTTCAGCTCATCAGACGGCACTGTTCCCTTGACAAGAACGATACTTGCCTTTACGACCTGACCGCGGATATCGTCCTTGACGGCGGATACGCCGCACTCGAGGACGTACGGAAGTTCCATGATGACGCTCTCGATCTCGAACGGTCCGATGCGGTAGCCGGAGGACTTGATGATGTCATCCGTACGGCCGACATACCAGAAGTAGCCGTCCTCGTCCTTCCACGCAAGGTCACCGGTGTGATACCAGCCGTTATCCTTTACATTGTCCGTCGCTTCCTTATTATTGAGATATTCCTTGAAGAGGCCGCACGGCTCATCAGCTCCGTAGCGTACACAGATCTCGCCCGGATCGCCGACTCTGGCTTCCGTTCCGTCCGGAGCCATCAGCATAACCTTGTACATCGGAGACGGCTTGCCCATTGAGCCCGGCTTCGGCGTCATGCCGATAAAGTTGCCGACCGTCAGCGTTGTCTCTGTCTGGCCGAAGCCTTCCATGATGGAGATGCCAGTCACTTCTCTGAAGCGGTTGAATACCTCCGGGTTCATGGCCTCACCCGCGATGCTTGCGTGACGGATGGAGGACAGATCGTATTTGCTGAGATCCTCTTTGATAAAGAATCTGTACATTGTGGGCGGTGCGCAGAATGTGGTGATCTTGTATTTGCCAAACAGCGGAAGGATGTCG
>JAZASH010000284.1:0-1191 GCA_036343395.1 Eubacterium sp.
CGTCGGTTTCCTGGCGCTGTGCTTCATGACGTTCGGTCTGGGTATGGACATGGGTATCGTCATGGCAAAGGGTGTCGTGATGGGTGTCCTGGTTTGTATCACCTTCCTGCCGGCTGTCGTGCTGTGCATGGATAAGGCGATCGAGAAGACAACGCATCGCAGCTTCATGCCGAGTTTTATCCGCACCTCCAAGGTGATCCACAAAGGATGGGTGATTCTGTTTATCCTGTTTTTGGTAATCCTTCCGGTGGCGTGGTACGGAAATGCAAACTATCATACGGTCTACGGTATCGCGGATTCACTGCCGCAGGATCTGCCTTCGGCGATCGCGAACCACAAGCTGGATGATGATTTCCATATGAACAACCTGCATATCCTGATGCTTCCGAGTGATATGGAGGCGAAGGAGAAAAAGGAGATCAATGCTCAGATCAAGAAGGTTGACGGTGTCAAGTGGGTACTCGGTATCAGCTCTCTCGTAGGAGAGAAACTGCCGGAGGCTATGATCCCGGATCGTCTCCGTGAGAAGTTATCCGGAACAGAGCACGAGATCGAGTTTATCTGTTCGAATTACCGAACGTCGACGGATGCGGTAAACAACCAGGTCGGCGAGATCAATGATATCATAAAAAAATACGACGATCGGGCAATGATCATCGGAGAGGCTCCTCTGACCAAGGACCTGCGAGAGACGACGATCGTGGATATCCGAAACGTCAATATGATATCGATCGGATTTATTTTCCTGATTATTATGATCACGTTCCGATCGATCATCCTACCGGCGATCCTGGTGGCCGTCATAGAGCTGGCGATCCTGATCAATATGGGTATCCCATTCTATATGGGGTCAGATGTGTCGTTCGTCGCCAGTATCGTCATCGGTACGATTCAGCTGGGATCGACGGTCGATTACGCGATCCTGATGACGAGCCGATACCAAAAGGAACGACTGGGACGGAAAAAGGGAAAGAAAGAGGCGGTCGCCATCGCGCATCTGGCTTCGATCAAGTCGATCCTGACGAGTGGTTTGATCATGTTTGCAGCGACCTTCGGAGTAACCGTGGTGACCAATATCGACCTGATCAAGTCGATCTGCTCGATGCTGGCACGAGGCGCGTTGATCTCAACCGCCTGCGTTATTCTGTTCTTGCCGGCGCTGCTCATGGTATTTGATAAACTGATATGTAA
>JAZASH010000285.1:0-1190 GCA_036343395.1 Eubacterium sp.
ACCTTGTTGATGACAAGATCCATGCGCGTTCGACTGGACCGTACTCTCTTGTCACACAGCAGCCTCTCGGCGGCAAGGCCCAGTTCGGCGGCCAGCGCTTCGGTGAGATGGAAGTCTGGGCTCTCGAGGCCTATGGTGCGTCCTACACACTGCAGGAGATCCTGACAATGAAGTCCGACGACGTTGTCGGCCGTGTCAAGACCTATGAAGCGATCATCAAGGGTGACAACATCCCGAGTCCGGGTATTCCGGAATCCTTCAAGGTCCTCCTCAAGGAGCTTCAGTCACTCGGTCTCGATGTCCGCGTGCTGGATGAGAACCGCGAGGAAGTCACTCTGCGCGAGACGATCGAGTATGGCGAGACTGATCTCAGAAAGGTCATCGAGGGAGATACCCGCGGCATGAGAAATAACGAGGATCGCGAATTCGCTAGGGCCGGCTTTACATCTCAGCACTTTGACGAGACCAAGGAAGAACTTGTCGACGATGAGGACGATACGGATGATGAGATGCTCGATTTCGATCCGTATGACGGACTTGATGAAGACTTTGTCGATGACGACGCATTCCTCGGCGAAGACGAATAAACACTCTTATGAAAGATTTGCGGAGGGGTCCCTCAGGGACTCCCTCCGGGTTAACCCGTAGTCTATCACTATATGGGAGGCATACATGGCTGAATTTTATAACAAGCAGGAAGAATACAAGCCGGTGACATTTGACGCGATCAAGATCGGACTTGCATCTCCTGACCGTATCCGCGAGTGGTCCCACGGTGAAGTCAAAAAGCCGGAGACCATCAACTATCGTACCCTCAAGCCTGAGAAGGACGGTCTTTTCTGCGAACGCATTTTTGGACCATCCAAGGACTGGGAGTGCCATTGCGGTAAGTATAAGAAGATACGTTATAAGGGTGTTGTCTGCGACAGATGCGGTGTCGAGGTCACAAAGTCCTCTGTCCGCCGTGAGCGCATGGGTCATATCGAACTGGCTGCACCGGTTTCACATATCTGGTATTTCAAGGGAATTCCGTCCCGGATGGGTCTCATCCTCGACCTCTCCCCGAGAACGCTGGAGAAGGTGCTTTATTTCGCTAACTATATCGTTCTGGATCCGGCAGATGCCGCTCCGAATATCGTAAAGAAACAGATTCTCACAGAGCGCGAGTATCAGGAAGCAAGAGAAGCCTA
>JAZASH010000286.1:0-1182 GCA_036343395.1 Eubacterium sp.
AGAAGAACGGTGGCTTCATCCCGGGCGTCAAGCCGGGCAAGCAGACCGCCAGCTACATCGACAAGATCATGGACCGGATCACCCTTCCTGGTTCCATCGCGCTGGCTTTCATCGCCATCATGCCTGCGTTCGCGAACATCTTCGGCATCAACAACCAGTTTGCCAGCTTCTTCGGCGGCAACTCCCTCCTCATCACGGGGGGCGATGTCCTCGATAC
This sequence comes from Eubacterium sp., assembly GCA_036343395.1. GTDB lineage: Bacteria > Bacillota > Clostridia > Lachnospirales > Lachnospiraceae > Eubacterium_F. Next base: position 218 of record JAZASH010000286.1, read on the forward strand.
CCTGCAGCAGATTGAGAGTTACCTGCTGATGCGCCACTATGACGGATTGATGAAGACCGGCCGTCTGACCGGACGGTCCGGAATGTAAGTTCTTTGAAAGGAAATCACAGCGTCGAAAATGGTAAGGCCGAAAACAGAGGAAGAGATCGAACTCCTGCGGATCAACGGTGAGCTGGTGTCGCGTACACTGGCGGAGGTCGGTAAGTGGGTCGCCCCCGGTGTGACAACTGAGAAGTTGAACGAGGTGGCCGAGACCTTTATCCGTGACCACGGTGCCATCCCTTCCTTCAAGGGTTTCGAAGGCTTTCCCGCCGCGCTCTGCATCTCGGTCAACGATGTGGTCGTTCACGGTTTTCCGTCCGACTATGTCCTCAAGGAGGGCGACATCGTGTCCGTGGACTGCGGAACCCTGTACAAAGGATACAACGGTGATTCCGCGTACACCTTCCCGGTCGGGGAGGTGGACGCGGAGACCCGGAAGCTCCTGGACGTCACCAAGGCGTCCCTGTACAAGGGCATCGAGGCGGCGGTGGCCGGAAACCGGACCGGCGACATCGGATACGCGGTGCAATCGTATGCGGAAAGTTATGGCTTCTCCGTCGTCCGTGAGCTGGAAGGCCACGGGCTCGGCAAGGAGATGCACGAGGCTCCCGGCATCCCGAACTACGGGAGAAAGGGCCACGGCGCGCGTCTTGCCGAAGGACTGGTCATCTGTATCGAGCCGATGATCTGCGCAGGCGGCAGAGGTGTGTACCTTGCAAGAAATGGTTGGGCAGTGCACACCGCCGATCACAGGAACGCGGCTCATTACGAGCTTACGGTTGTTGTCCGTAAAGGCCGGGCTGAACAGCTTTCGACCTTCGATTTCATCGAGAAAGACAGTACTGATGTTAAATTATAAAAAGTGATTTTTACATGTCCAAACAAGTAGCTATCGAGCAGGATGGTGTAGTCATCGAAACCCT
>JAZASH010000287.1:0-1180 GCA_036343395.1 Eubacterium sp.
GAGTGCAAGGATCGCGTATGTCTCGACCATTGCCGGGAACAGCATAGCTTTACCGAACTGATCCGGTCTCTTGGCTACGATGCCGATAGAAGCTGCGGAGCACTGACCCTGGGATTTGCCGGAGATGAGACCTACGATACCGATCGGCAGGCAGGCTGCAAGGATCATGAGACCTGTCGGAAGGCTGATGGCTACATTGCCGCCGCCCAGAAGGCCGATCTTGGAAAGTGTGATGAAACCGACAAGAAGTCCGTAGATACCCTGTGTACCGGGAAGAAGCTGAAGAATAAGGACCTGCGCGAACTTATTCGGATCTTCCGTGACAACACCCGCTGCCGCGCGACCTGCGATACCTACACCGAGAGCAGAGCCCGCGCCTGCGAAAAGGACTGCGACTGCTGCGCCTAAAAGACCAAAGAACATACCTAATTCACTCATTATATGCCTCCTTATTTAATATCAATATAATTTGTTTTGGTTGTAAACGGTACAAATGGTTCTCCGCCGGCATCATAGAACTTTCCGAAGAACTCAACGTACTGGAGTCGGTTCGTGTGAACATACGCGCCGAGAACATTGATGGCAAAGTTCAGTATATTACCGACTACAAAAATGATAATGAACAGAATGAGCCCGATCGGTCCGCCGCCGAACATGCTGCCCATCGTGTTGATGACCTGCGCGATAACGCCGGTCGCTAGACCGAGGGCAAGGAGTCTGGAGTAGGACAGGACGTCGGAAAGCCAGCTCGTGACCCCGTAAATATCGTAGGCGCCGAGGGCGACACGAAGTCCCCAATTCTTGTTGGCCCGCCCGCTCATAAGCACGATAACAATCATACCACCGAAAGTGAGTACTTTTGCCAGAGTGTTCACCACCGGCGGGAACACAAATGTCATCTGCGCGATGTTTCCGAAAAGCTCTGTCGGCAGAAGGATCAGGATAAGACCGATAAGGAACGCGAACCACGCTACGATATCGCTGACAAAACCGACCATATCACCGTCTTTCAGATACTCATATCCCTTGATGCCGAGACCAAAGAACAGATGAATAATACCGAAGAGCATGCACCAGACGAGAAGCCTCATCGGCTGGTCGAGCGGGTTGAACCACAGCGGCTTAAGGATCGGTGTGGGACCTGTATATCCAAGGAATGTCTTGGCAAATACATCGATCA
>JAZASH010000288.1:0-1175 GCA_036343395.1 Eubacterium sp.
AGAAGATGCAGAAAGAAGGCGAGTCCGGACGTCAGAAGATGAACCAGATCACGCGCTATCTGACCGTGGCTATTCTGCTCTTCCAGGGACCGAGCTACCTCGTTAACCTCTCCGTGCAGATGGCGCAAGCAGGACAGCCGCTGGCTATCGGTTTCAACTGGTTCACTATCTCATCGACCATCCTCCTCTGCGCGGGCTCTATGTTCGTCATGTGGCTGGGTGAGCGTATCACCGACCGCGGTGTTGGAAACGGTATTTCCTTCATCATCTTGATCGGTATCATCGCGCGTCTCCCGGGTGCATTTGTTCAGGAGTTCTCCAGCCGTCTTAACGACGCCGGTGGTGGTCTGATCGTGTTCCTGCTTGAGGTCGTTATCCTCCTCCTCGTGTTTGCTTTCGCAATCATGTTGGTGCAGGGTACACGTCGTATTCCGGTGCAATACGCAAAGCGTATCCAGGGTAATAAGCAATATGGCGGTGTGCGTCAGTACATTCCTCTCAAGGTCAATGCTGCTAACGTGATGCCGATCATCTTCGCGCAAGCTATCATGTTCATCCCTATCGCTATCGTAGGTTTCCGTGCTTCGGAGTCCAATGCCTTCGTACAAGCGTTCATGGATAACAACGGCTTCTGGTACAACTTCGTATTCGCACTGCTCATCATCGCTTTCACCTATTTCTACACCGCGATCATCATCAATCCGGTTCAGATGGCAGAGAACCTGAAGCTGAACAACGGATTCATTCCGGGTGTGAAACCGGGTAAGAAAACGGCTGAGTATATCGATACTATCATGAGTCGCATCACGTTGCCGGGCTCTATCCTGCTCGCTATCATCGCTATCCTGCCGGCGTTCGCACGCCTGTTCGGTGTGTCGATGGGCTTCGCACAGTTCTTCGGCGGTACGTCCCTGCTCATCATGGTAGGCGTTATATTGGATACTTTGCAGCAGATTGAGAGCCACCTCCTCATGCGTCACTATGACGGATTCTTCGATTCCGGCATGCGCATCAAGGGTCGCTCCGGTGCTATGGCTTACTAATTTGTCAGATAGATGAACTAATTGACGAATGGACGATTGACGATCGGATGATTGATTGTTCTATTGAGGTAAATTGTACAATAGAATTAAATCGTCAAATAAATCGTTAAATCGTAAATCGTTAAATCGTAA
>JAZASH010000289.1:0-1166 GCA_036343395.1 Eubacterium sp.
ATTCATCGGCGTCCCGTCCTGATTGCGGCCGAGGATGCTCGCAAGGTCGAAGCGGAACCCGTCGATGTGATAGGTCACGGTCCAGTAGCGCAGCGAGTCAAGAATCATCTGCTGTACGACCGGGTGATTGCAGTTCAGCGTATTGCCGCAGCCGCTGAAATTGTAGTACTTCCCGTCCGGGGTCAGAATATAGTAAATGTTGTTGTCGATTCCTTTGAAGGAGATGAAGGGACCGCCCTCGCCCCGCTCCGCGGTGTGGTTGTAGACGACATCGAGGAAGCACTCAATGCCGTTGTCATTGAGCTCCTTGATCAGCCGTTTGAGCTCCGCCCCCTCGCGGTTGTACTCGCGGCCGGCGGCGTAGCTGGTATTCGGCGCAAAAAAGCTGATGGGATTGTAGCCCCAGTAGTCGATCAGCTGCTGCCCGTCAACGATGCGGTCGTCGCACATCTCGTCGAACTCAAAGATCGGCATGAGCTCGACCACGTTGACGCCGAGGTCCTTCAGATAGGGAATCTTCTCCCTAAGGCCGTCAAACGTCCCGGGATTCTCCACTCCGGACGACACATGCTTTGTGAAGCCCCGGACATGGACCTCGTAGATGATCAGGTCCTCCATCGGGAGCAGCGGATTTTTGTCGGTCCCCCAGTCAAAATTGTTGCGGACGACACGTGCTTTGTAAAAATCCTCATCACCCGGCTTTTTTCCCCAGACGCTCTGTCCGGTGACCGCTTTGGCATAGGGGTCGAGCAGGATCCGGCTTTTGTCAAATGTAAGCCCCTTTTCCGGGTCGAAAGGACCGTCAATGCGGTAGGCATATTCAAACTTTTCAATATCAAGACCGAAGACGATCATCGCGTAGACGTCGCCGATGCGGTAGGATTCCGGAAATTTGAGCGTTGCAAATGGCACATCCGCCTTCCGTTTAAACAGCAGCAGCTCCACGCTCGTCGCTCCGTGTGAATGGATCGTGAAGTTCACGGCTCCGGGGAGCGCGGTGGCCCCGTTCAGCTCGTAGAGACCGGGGCGGACTGCGAAGTCACCGATTGTGTCCATGGGGACCATTTGTATATTTTCGAGGGGACCGGTGAAGAGTTCTTTTTTTCTCATAGCGCTTCCTCTTTTCAGATGAACCTCCACCCCCATGCGGTGCGGAAGCTCCTATG
>JAZASH010000290.1:0-1158 GCA_036343395.1 Eubacterium sp.
GCCCGCGTGGTCGTATCACCATTGGCCGAGGGGAGCGGGACGGTCCGCACCCGTCATGGAATCCTTCCGGTACCGGTACCGGCGGTGACACATATCGTTACGGAGGCCGGACTGGTCCTCAGTCAGAGTCCGATCCGTGGTGAGTTGGTGACACCGACCGGCGCAGCGATCGCAGCAGCGATCCGGACTGATGAGTCTCTGCCGCGAGCCTATCGGATCGAGAAAGTCGGCTTTGGCGGTGGCAAGCGTGAGTACGATCCGCCGAGTATGGTCCGCGCGATGTGGATCGACGATCAGGCGAGTACAGCCGGTCCCGTGTGCAGTGGCAGTCCCGGTGGCAGCGACTCCTGTGTGAGCAGAGAGAGTGCGGCAGTACGTCAGGGAGAAGAAAGTGACTTCATCTGGAAATTGGAAACCGATATTGACGACTGCACGGGTGAGGAACTCGGCTATGTGATGGAGCGCCTGTATGCAGCGGGCGCCAGGGAGGTGCACTTTGCACCGATCTTTATGAAGAAAAACCGACCGGCTTACGAGCTGACAGTGATCACAACCGAGGATAAGAGAGCGGAGCTCGAGGGGATTCTTTTCAAAGAAACAACGACCATCGGGATCCGTCGCCAGGAGATGGCCAGGACGATCCTCCCTCGCGAGGAGGTCGTCGTCACGACGCCGTACGGCGAGGTGCAGGCAAAGAAGGTCATACTCCCGGATGGCGAAGAGCGTGTCTACCCGGAATATGAGAGCGTGAAGAAGCTCGCCGAGGAGAAGCATGTGCCAATCCGTGAGATTGTAGGAGGGACCGATGTTACCATGGGATCAATTACCGCCTGAGCTGCAGACGGCGGCGGTGCGTCCTTACTATGACGCACTGGTAAAAAAAGAGAAACAATTATGTGCGAAACGGATGCTCGATGTGGGAGTGTCCGTGTTCTTGTTAGTGTTGTTATTTCCAGTCCTGATCGGCATCGGAATAGCGATCGCAACAACGAGCAAAGGAGGGGTCTTTTTCCGCCAGGAACGAGTGACGACGTATGGAAAAAAATTCCGCATATTTAAGTTCCGTACGATGGTCAAGGATGCCCCGAAACTCGGCACTTCTGTGACATCGGACAAGGATCCACGTGTCACTAAAATCGGTGAATTTTTACGCAAATA
>JAZASH010000291.1:0-1156 GCA_036343395.1 Eubacterium sp.
CCCTGTACACGGATCGGTTTCGGCAGCGACTGCGGTGCAAAGAGCATGTCGCCGTTTCCGAGGAGTTTCTCGGCACCGACCGAGTCGATGATCGTACGCGAGTCAACCTGCGAGGATACCGACAGAGCGATACGCGACGGGATATTTGCCTTGATGACACCGGTGATAACGTTGACAGACGGACGCTGCGTCGCCAGCACCAGGTGAATACCGGCCGCTCTGGCCTTCTGCGCCAGACGCATAACCGAGTCCTCGACGTCGTGTGACGCCACCATCATCAGGTCGGCAAACTCGTCGACGATAATGACGATCTGTGGCATCTTTTGATACTCCGGATCATCCTTGACCTTCATCTTTTCAATCTTTTTATTGTAGGTTGCGATGTCGCGGATGCCGAGTTCGGCGAATTTTTTATATCGTTTTTCCATCTCAGCGACCGCCCAGGCGAGCGCCGCGGATGCTTTTTTCGGATCGTCTACGACCGGGATCATCAGGTGCGGGATCTCGGCGAAAGCCATGAACTCAACCATTTTCGGATCGACCATGATCATCTTGACGTCGTTCGGATCCGCCTTGAAGATGATACTCATGATCATCGTGTTGATCAGAACGGATTTACCGGAACCGGTGGAACCGGCGACCAGAACGTGCGGCATCTTGGCAATGTCCGTGACGATGGTTTTTCCGCTGATGTCTTTACCGACGGCGAAGGACAGCTTGGATTTACTCTGCTGGAACTCTTCGCTTTCGAGAAGCTCGCGGAGGGTGATCGTCACGCGGTTCGCGTTCGGAACCTCGATGCCGACAGCGGATTTACCGGGGATCGGTGCCTCGATACGGATATCAGAGGCGGCGAGGCTGAGCTTGATGTCGTCAGCCAGTGCGGTGATGCGGCTGACCTTGACGCCCTGATCCGGGATCAGCTCGTAGCGGGTAACGCTCGGGCCGACGCTGATATCGCCGAGGGTAACACCGACGCCGAAGCTGCCGAGGGTCTCCTGGAGCTTCAGTGCGGTCTCCTTGAGTTCTTTCTCGCTCATCCGGCGAGAGCTTGCCTTCGGTTTCGACAGGAGTTCGACCGGTGGGAACTCATATGGAATTGGTTCTGGCACCTTTGGTTTGTTATCTGCTTCTTCCGCATCGGACGCGGTCGGAG
>JAZASH010000292.1:0-1132 GCA_036343395.1 Eubacterium sp.
AATGGGATACACGGATGATATGGATTTCAGGACCTGGTTTGACAGTGTTTATGAGGAGAATATCCGGCCGGGAACCTATCTTGATGATCTGGATTATTATGCCCCTTTTGACGACTGGACGCTTCCCTTAAACGCCAGGTACCGCTTTGGCGGCGACCGTCTTTACATGAAGGAAAGCCGCATCATGCAGACGCCGCTCGGCGCCGCAACAGGGATCTTTACGCTGGATGAAGACATCCTGTGGAGCATCAAAAACGAACTGGTAAACGGCCATGGCGTGGTGCTCGCTTACTTTGCGGATCAGTCGAGACCCGGAGATGAGATCAGCGAGCAGAGCTATATGAACACCGAGACCTGGTCGCAGTACACCAACAATCGGATGCTGGCAAACCATGCGGTGTGCGTTGTGGGTTACGATGACACGTATCCCAGGGAAAACTTTACGAGAATGGTCGACGGAAAAGAAATTGAAGGCAGCACCCCGCCGGGAGACGGCGCGTTTATCGTAAAAAACAGCTGGGGTTCCCTGGACGGGCCGTCAGGGAGAGACTGGGGCATAAACGGCTCAGGCTATTTCTATCTCTCGTACTATGACCAGTCCGTCATCAGCGCTGAGTCTTACTGCTTCTACACAGAGGAGGAAAAGAAAGCGATCGGCAGCACGACGATCGCCCAGTATGACCTGCTCCCCGCAGGTTCATATATCAGCCTGGCAGAGGCAGGCGTTGACTACAGCGCGGAAGTATCGAAGATGGCCAATGTGTTTACCGCGGCACAGGGCAATTACCTGTATTCGATCTCGGTCATCACAAACCTCCCGGGAACCTTTGTGGACTATGCGGTCTATAAAGACCTGAAGGATCCGGCGGACCCTCTTTCCGGAACCCTGGCAGCGGAGGGAATCGAAGTCTTCCTGTACGGCGGATACCAGAGGATCGACCTGAAAGAAGAGGTGCCTGTCAAAGAAGGAGAGGTATACTCCGTTGTGGTTTCCGAATACTGCATGGATGACGACGACCATGAAATCTATAAAGAGGTGATCCCGTTTACCATGGCGACCGGCGGCGGTCAGAAACTGAAAGGCGTGATCAATCCCAATGAGAGTTTCCTGCTTGACGGAGAATCATGGAAG
>JAZASH010000293.1:0-1132 GCA_036343395.1 Eubacterium sp.
AAATGCAGGCGACCCGTGGGGCGGTCGCCTGTGAGTATGATTCTTCCCATATTACTGTTTATTCTCTTTAGCCTGCAAAGGTAATGAATTATTTTCAGATTCGGTAAACAAAATGAAAGATAATGTCACATTTGCCAAAAACAACAGCAGCCATATCCTTCTTACAGAAGAATACAGCTGCCGTTTCGTATTTTCAAGCACTCTGACGAGTACCTTTTTATTGTCTTAACGGATTAAGGCTCCACCTCGATGGCCTCCTTGTCGGAGAAATCGAGCACGTTCTTGCGGTTAGCCTGAATACGCTCATACTCCTCTTTCGAGCCCACGATGATCTTATCGAACTCACGCAGACCAGTACCGGCAGGAATCAGGTGACCGCAGATCACGTTCTCCTTCATACCTTCCAAGGTATCTACCTTTCCGCGGATAGCAGCCTCGTTGAGCACCTTCGTCGTCTCCTGGAAGGAAGCGGCCGACATGAAACTCTTGGTCTGCAATGCTGCACGGGTAATACCCTGCAGGATCTGGGTTGAAGTAGCGGGCACGGCGTCACGAACCTGTACGGTACGGAGGTCACGACGCTTGAGCATAGAGTTCTCATCGCGCAGCTTACGGGCGGAAACGATCTGTCCTGCCTTCATGACCTCAGAGTCACCGGCATCAACAACCACCTTCTTACCCCAGATGCGGTCGTTCTCCTCTGCGAAATCAAGCTTGTCAACGATCTCCTGCTCCAGGAAGATGGTGTCTCCCGGGTCATTGATCTGCACCTTGCGCATCATCTGACGAACGATGATCTCGAAGTGCTTATCGTTGATCTTCACACCCTGCAGACGATACACGTCCTGAACCTCATTCACGATATACTCCTGAACGGCGGTCGGACCCTTGATGGCCAGGATATCGTTCGGCGTGATCACACCGTCGGAGAGCGGTGTACCGGCACGTACGGCATCGTGCTCCTGTACCAGGATCTGCTTCGACAGGGAAACAAGATACTTACGCTGGTCGCCTGTCTTAGAGGTAACGATGATCTCACGGTTACCGCGTTTTACCTTACCCATGGTCACCTCACCGTCGATCTCAGATACGACAGCAGGGTTAGACGGGTTACGAGCCTCGAAGAGCTCGG
>JAZASH010000294.1:0-1124 GCA_036343395.1 Eubacterium sp.
GCCGTGGGGATCCACAGCCTTCCAAAATCATCTTCGCTGCACTGGTTGACAAAGTCGTTGATGAATTCCGGATCCGTCTTCGCCGTGAACTTGATGAAGGAGTCGCCATCGTAGCGGACCAGCCCTCCGCCGAAGGTGCTGATCCAGGCGTACCCCTTGCTGTCGAAGTAGATTCGGTTGACATCCTGGTCCGGAAGCCCGCTCTGCCGGGTCAGCCGGTTGATGACGAGGTAGTCTTCCGGTCCCGCCTCCGCGGAAAGTCTTCCGGGAAGCAGGAACAGGCATGAAAAAAATGCCAACAAAAAATCCACCCGCTTGAATAATTTATCTACCATATATTCTTTTTTATCCACAAGACCCTCGGCAAAGATGGCTAATTTTGCAAAAACGAGCAAGACCTGCCGTAAAAATAACAACACCAACTTCTAATAACTTCTCTTTATGAAAGTCTTCAACACCCTTCGCTGCCTTTTCCTCGCAGGGCTGTTGACCGTTTCCGGAGCGGAAGTTTTCGCCCAGAACGTCACGGTCAAGGGAAAAGTGACAGACTCGCGTGGCGAACCCGTCATCGGAGCCACGGTCATGCTCAGCAGTAACCAGACTGTTGGAACGCAGACGGACCTGAGTGGTAACTATTCCATCAGCGTTCCGTCCAGCGCATCCCTCATCTACTCCTGCGTCGGCTATGCAACCCAGACGGTTGCGGTGGCCGGACGTTCCGTCATCGACATTGTCCTGGCGGAAGACACGGAATTCCTCGAGGAGACCGTCGTCATCGGCTATGGCGTCCAGCGCAAGAGCGACGTTACGGGCGCGATCGCGTCCGTGAAGGAGTCCGACCTCGAGAACCGCACGGCGATCGATGTCGCCCAGGCGCTCCAGGGCAAGGCCGCCGGCGTCCAGATCGTGAACGCATCCGGTGCTCCGGGTGCTGCGTCCTCCATCCAGATCCGCGGTTATTCCTCGAACTCCAAGACCTCTCCGCTCATGATCGTGGACGGCCTCAAGGTCAATGACATCAGCTATCTGGATCCGGAGAGCATCGCCTCCATCGAGATCTTGAAGGACGCCGCCTCCGCCGCCATCTACGGTGTCGAAGCTGGTAACGGTGTCGTGCTCGTGAC
>JAZASH010000295.1:0-1109 GCA_036343395.1 Eubacterium sp.
CTTGTCCTCGTCTGACTCGTATACATTATCAAAATCGTTATCATTACTTGTATCGATTCCGAATACAACTCGGATTACGCAGCTGGCGTTTCCGACCGTTGTTTCTCCGGTTGCTTCCACTTTGTACACGTTGACATAGATTGATGCATCTCCCGGTGCAACGGCATATATATTCTTTCTGAACTTATTCGGCGAGCTGGGATCTCCCATAGTAAGGATCGAACCCTCACCGGTCTGGATTCCCCACTCAACTCGGTAATCATCCGGTTTAGAAAACGAGATATCCGGAGACTGAATCTCGAGACCGAGTTCACCGACATTCATAAGGTTTTCTTTTGTCTCGTCAAGGACCTTTCCACCGGTGATCTTAATCTTAACCTTGTCATCCGCCTTCGCCGTATCACTTTCGATGACCAAGCTGAACCCCGAAAAGGCTCCTATAAAAAGGCAAATCGACAAGAACACGCTAAGCGCGCGTCTGCCGACCCCTCTCTTTGTATGATTCTTTCTCATTTCTTTCTCCATAGTCCTAACCTCGCTTTTCTCAGGATGACACAAACCGCCATCATCTATATCGGCTGTTCACGACGTATGCTTTAATACATTCCGCGGCGGGACTCTCACCATGCCATGCCGGCAAATACCCGGCTCTCCGCCGATCCCTTCTCTCCCTCTGACTATCCTATCTCACACCTGTGTCAAATTCACGACCAACCTATGATTCTTTCATGTCACTTTGATTGGCGTCGGTGGCAGCGTCACCGCCTGCAGTGGCTGTGGCGTCACCGTCGGCGGCGTCCTTCTTCTCTCGAAAGACGAACAGCTTACTGAAAACGAAATTCAGCACGATGACGAGCACCTGGGTGATCAGCTTGCCGATAAAAAGCATCACGCTGTCGCCCGGAAACAAAATCGTCGTCAGCTGCACGCCGCCGATCTCGATCACCAGCGTCGTCGCACGCCCGCCAGCGAACTTCAGAAACTCGATCCCGACGTCATGCGCCCCGCTCGTCTGCGACCGGAAAACCCAGTGCCGATTCGTCACATACGCAAACACCAACGCGATCAGGATCGAAATCAGATTCCCCAACAGCGTTCCGATCGCGAAC
>JAZASH010000296.1:0-1108 GCA_036343395.1 Eubacterium sp.
ACTCCAGGTAGTACTTGTGGTATTCATATACAAGCCTCGGGTTCTTCAGCGTCCCGAGGGCGCGGGCCTTCATGAGGTTCCTGTAGTCCCTCCCCGGCATGGCGACGGTGGTCCAGTCCCAGGTACTCCCTGCACGCACCTTGATCTTTACGCTGCACCCGTCGTCGCTGAACGACTGCATTTTGTACAGCGTGGGGAACACGTTCGGCGTATAGGTGAAGGCCGGTTCCATCTTCCTGTAATGGATCCCGTGGGAGACGAGTTTTTCCCGCTTGCCGTAATACTGTATGCACCGTGTCTCATGGGACATCACGTGGCCGATGGCGGCGTGTATGGCGCTGCGCCGCATATAGGACGGGAACTTGTAGAAGATCTTATCAAACGCCGGGTACTCCGCCTCGTTGTTTTTTGTGGTGTGGATGAGGTGCTCTACGAACGTAAGCCCCTCCCGGCTGTCGAGGACGGACACTTCGTCCACATGGTCACAGACCACATGGATGACGAACGAAACGGCATCACGGAACACAGCCAGCGTATCCTTGAAGATACGCTGTTTTCCCCTGTCGATCCTATTCAGTTCTACCCGCACGATTCCCATGCCGAAGCCGTTGTTATAACTCATAAATCCTTGTATATAAGCATTATTTCTGTTACACTGCCAGTATATCATAAATCATTTAGTTCTACAAGTATTGGAGGGGATTATGGAACTTAAGACAGCACGTAACTGCCACGCGAGGTATCACCTCAACTACCACCTTATCATGGTAACGAAGTACCGGAAGAGATGTATCACGCAGGATCTGTTCCTCTCCCTGAAGGACCAGCTGGAAAAGATCGCAAAGATGAACGGGGCGGAGATCCTTGAGATCGCGTATGAGCCGGACCACGTCCACATCCTCCTGGAGGCGCCGCCCCAGGCCTGTCTTTCGGAGATGATAAACGCCATGAAGACCACATCTTCCAGAAAGGTAAGGAAGGAGTTCCCTGACCATCTGGCGAAGTACTACTGGAAGCCATATTTCTGGAGCCGGAGCTACTTGATCCTGAGCAGCGGAGGGGCGCCGATCGAAGTGATCCGCACTTACATACAAGAGCAGGGAACAGA
>JAZASH010000297.1:0-1090 GCA_036343395.1 Eubacterium sp.
CGGGAATTTTAGTTACTTATTCTTGTCGTAAATAATCTTGAGGCCCTTCATCATGAGCATCGGGTCAATAATCACATCCTTCCGGCAGTGGGGAACAATCACCTTGGAGAGACCGCCTGTCGCCACCACCTTACATGGATAGCCGAGCTCCTCCTCAAAGCGCTCGATCATGCCGTCCAGCATCGCGGCCTCACCGAAGACGATGCCGCTCTTCATGCAGTCGACCGTGTTCTTGCCTATCACCTTTTTCGGCGCCTCAAGAGAAATATGGGGCAACTGGGATGTCTGGCTGGCCAGTGAATCCACCGAGACCACAACGCCCGGCAGAATCACGCCGCCGATATAATTCCCTGCGCGGTCCACGACCGTGATTGTCGTCGCGGTTCCCATGTCGATCACGATGCAGGGCGCGCCGTAGACTTTGAGCGCAGCCACCGAATCAACGACCAGGTCCGCGCCGACTGAACCCGGATTATCCATCTTCAGGTTGATCCCGGACTTTAAGCCTGCTCCGACCGTCATCGGCTTCATCCCGGCGACCTTCTCGACTGCTGTGCAGAGGATCTGAGTGAGCGGGGGAACGACCGACGCGAGAATCGCGCCGTCGATCCGTTTTGCTTCCACACCGTGGAGTTCCAAAATCGTCTTGATGAGGACAGCATACTCAAGCTCTGTCTTCCGCCTATCTGTCGAGACTCTCTCTGTGAACAGAATCTTCTCGTCATCGACGCATCCAATCTCAATATTCGTGTTTCCCATATCGATTGCGAGAATCATAATTTCCTCCTCCCGGACACATCCGGTTCCTCACGCCCTGGATTTAAACCTGCGCAGCATTTTTTTGCGGCGTCACCGCGCCTTACTATGTAACAATCCGGACGGCACAGCTCACAGTTCGTTAACAGGCTGCAAAGCATCCATCTTCGTAAGAAAAGCATTGTAAGTCTGACCGAGAGATCAGGAAACGTGTAAGCGTTTCCTTAGCTCGCAGGGAAGGACTTACGCTTTTCGATGAAGATGATGCTTGCGGCCGGACGGCACAGCTCACAGTTCGTTAACCGGCTGCAAAGCATCCATCTTCGTGAGAAAA
>JAZASH010000298.1:0-1089 GCA_036343395.1 Eubacterium sp.
CTCGTAGAGATGGAGATCAGAGAGCTCCTCGACGAGTATGAGTTCCCTGGCGACGACACACCGGTAATCAGAGGATCCGCACTGAAGGCCCTCGAAGACCCAACAGGCGAGTGGGCAGACGCAGTACTCGAGCTGATGGAAGCAGTAGACACATACATCCCTGAACCACAGAGAGCAAACGACCAGCCGTTCCTGATGCCGGTAGAGGACGTATTCTCGATCACAGGCCGTGGAACAGTAGCAACAGGAAGAGTTGAGAGAGGAATGCTCAAGACTGGTGACACAGTAGAGATCGTAGGACTTACAGAAGAGAAGAGAAGCGTCGTAGTAACAGGAGTAGAGATGTTCAGAAAGACACTCGACCAGGCAGAGACAGGCGACAACATCGGCGCACTGCTGAGAGGCGTACAGAGAACAGAGATCGAAAGAGGACAGGTTCTCGCAAAGCCGGGTACGATCCACCCACACACAAAGTTCAAGGGCCAGGTATACGTACTGAAGAAAGAAGAAGGCGGACGTCACACACCGTTCTTCAACGGATACAGACCACAGTTCTACTTCAGAACAACTGACGTAACAGGAGATCTTCACCTTCCAGAAGGCACAGAGATGTGCATGCCTGGCGACAACGTCGTCATGGAGATCGAGCTGATCACACCGATCGCTATCGAGGAAGGACTGAGATTCGCTATCAGAGAAGGCGGCAGAACAGTAGGTTCCGGCGTTGTAACAGAGGTAATTGAATAATCAATCACAACGACTAAAGCGGCTCCTTTCGGGGAGCCGTTTTTTCGTGCGGACGGGAACCTTCGGCTCGAGTCCTCGAAAGTCCGCAGCACAAGCCGTTTCAGCGATCCTCCGATGGCCCGCGGAAAAGTTCCCGCGGTTCCTTCCGCTGTCGGATCGCTGCTCCGGTGAGCTGCTGCACTTTCTGCGGTATTCTCGCCTCAGGATCCCGTCCGCACGATAATACGGCAAATTGGGGTCCGGTGACGGGAAAAAGTGCTTCGGCACAAAGATAGTGCTTCAGATGCCGGATCGGGGGCGTTCCCGGCTCGACATTTTTTATTAGATATTTTAATATCTGGA
>JAZASH010000299.1:0-1088 GCA_036343395.1 Eubacterium sp.
AACACGTAGGGCTCGCCGTCGGGGATGTGTTCCCACAGTGGCAGGTAGGGGTTGCCGGGAGTGGACAGCTGAGAGTTGACTGTTGACAGTTTCTTTTGCTGGGCGCAGGAGAGCGTCAGTAGGGCGCAGCAAGCTGCTGCGAGGGTTAGGGTGAGTGGTCTAATTTTCATTTCGCTTGCCTTTTTAGAGTTATTACTGCGTGCAAAGTTACAAAAAACAGCCTACGGATTATACGGATTTTACGAATTTTATACATAAATAATCAAAAAATCCGAATAATCTGTGTAATCCGTAGGAAAAAATGACTAACTTTGTGCTCAATTATGGAAGAAGCAAAGAAAATACCACAGGAGTGGAATAAATTCTATCTGAAGGATGTGTCGTTCGTCAACCTGATGACGCGCCGTATCTTCAACGTGCTCATCGTGGCCAATCCTTATGACGCCTTCATGCTCGAAGACGACGGCCGCATCGACGAGAAGATCTTCGACGAGTATATGGAACTGGGCATGCGCTATCCGCCGTCGTTCACCCAGGTATCGACGACGGAGGAGGCCAATGCCGTGTTGAAGACGACGGATATCGACCTCGTGATCTGTATGCCCGGTACGGCAGACAATGATGCCTTTGCCGTGGCGCGTGAGGTGAAGGCTGCCCATCCGGATATCCCCTGCGTGGTGCTGACACCGTTCTCGCACGGTATCACGAAGCGTATCGAGAACGAGGATATGACGGTGTTCGACTATGTGTTCTGCTGGCTCGGCAACACGAACCTCATCATGAGTATCATCAAGCTGCTGGAGGACAAGATGAACATCGAGCACGATATCAAGGAGGCCGGTGTGCAGATGATCCTGCTCGTAGAGGACAACATCCGCTTCTACTCCTCTGTGCTACCTAATTTATATAATTATATCCTCGCGCAGTCGAAACGTTTCTCGACTGAGGCACTCAATCCACACGCTGCTGCCCAGCGCAAACGCGGACGTCCGAAGGTGGTGCTCGCCACGAACTACGAGGAGGCGATGGCGATCTATGAGAAGTATCACGAGAACACGCTCGGCGTGATTTCCGATACCCGCTTCCCG
>JAZASH010000300.1:0-1088 GCA_036343395.1 Eubacterium sp.
CGCACTGCCTAAATATGATGGCCAGGGCTATACTTTTTCGTGTTCATTTGAAGGTTCTTATGGACGAAAATATCGCGTTATTGGACTCGGATCCTGACTCCAGGAACAGGAGATTCCGGACCTAATAAGCTGATATAATCGCACCGCCTGCCTCGGATGAACCGGGCAGGCGGTTTTTTTGTAGCACCAACCCGGCAGAGCGAGGCGTGCCAATATTTGCAGAAACAGAAATTTCGATACCAGTCTAAAGAACGAGGATAAAGAAATGTTTGAGATAAAGGGAAAAATTAACACAGCCATCTGCTACGCGAAGGTCGTGGAGGAGGAGGCAATAGAGCAGATCCGCAGGATGTGCGACTACCCGATGACGGAGGGTTCCCGCATCAGGATCATGCCGGACGTGCACGCCGGAGCGGGGTGCACAATTGGGACGACGATGACAATTATCGACAAGGCAGTCCCGAATGTAGTCGGAGTGGATATCGGCTGCGGAATGTACACGGTCAATCTCGGGAGAAATGAGATCGATTTTGAGAAGGTGGACGAGGCCGCACACTATATCCCGTCCGGCAAGAATGTATGGGAGGGCCGCAGCGAGCGGTTTGACCTTGAGGAGCTGCGCTGCTACAGAGAACTGAAGGACACAAAGAGACTCGAGCGAAGCCTGGGAACTCTGGGCGGCGGTAACCATTTCATCGAGATCGATGAGACCGGGGACGGGACAAAGTATCTGGTGATCCACTCCGGCAGCCGCAACCTCGGAAAGCAGGTGGCGGAGTTCTACCAGAAGCTGGCTGTAAAGCTGGATAAGGGATATGACGACTATCTGACAAAGAGGGATGAACTGATCCGCACGTACAAGGAGCAGGGGCGGAAGAAGGAAATCCAGAAGGCCCTTAAGGCGCTCCATTTTGAGATGGTTGAGAGCGGATCCGGCATACCGGATGATCTGTGCTACTTAACCGGCAGATATCTGGATGACTATTTACATGATGTGGAGATATGCCAGAGATTTGCACGCCGGAATCGGGAGAAGATGGCCGAGATCCTGCTCGAGCGGACCGGCATGACGGGCTGCGACGCTTTCC
>JAZASH010000301.1:0-1079 GCA_036343395.1 Eubacterium sp.
ATTTGCAGTGACCTCGAAGGGCGTGACAGAGGCGGCGAGAGCGGCCCACAACCTGAGCCCGGTCTGCTCGGCGGCGCTTGGCCGCACGATGGCGGCGGGTCTTATGATGGGATCGATGATGAAGGGTGAGAAGGATGTTCTCACGATCCAGTTCAAGGGCGACGGCCCGATCGGCGGGATCACTGTGACCGCCGGTTCCGATGGGACTGTCAAGGGCTATGTCGGGAACCCCGGCGTTGTGCTCCCTCCAAATCAGTTCGGCCATTTTGACGTCGGCGGAGCTGTCGGCAGGGGCTACCTTCACATTTTAAGGGACATAGGCTTAAAGGAGCCGTATGCGGGCCAGGTCGACATCCAGACCGGTGAGATCGCCCAGGACATTGCATATTACTACGCGCTGAGCGAGCAGGTCCCGACGGTCTGCGCGCTCGGAGTTCTCATGAACAAGGACAATACGGTCCGCGAGTCCGGCGGCTATATTATCCAGCTGATGCCGGACTGCCCGGAGGAGACGATCGCAAAGCTCGAGGAGAAGCTGAAGGACATCCCGTCAGTTACAGATCTTTTGAGAAGCGGTGAGACCCCTGAGTCGATCCTTAAGAGAATCCTGGGAGACATGGACCTTCATATCTTTGAGAGTATGCCGGTAGCCTTCAAATGCAACTGCAGCCGCGAACGTGTCACCGCTGCCCTGATCGCACTCGGCCGCAAAGAGCTTTCCAATATCATCGCGGACGGAAAACCGGAGACTCTGAACTGCGCTTTCTGCAATACGGACTACGTTTTCAGTGTAGATGAGATGAAGGAAATCCTCAAACAGTGCACACATTGAGATTAATTCTCAATAATTTATGAAATTTTTACAATTTAGTGCTTGCATGTAGAGGGGCAACGTGTTAGTCTATGTGTCAGCCAATTACATATATTTGCTTACCTTTATTAAGAACGGCGGAGAATAGAGGATCTGTGAAGCCGTGACAACCCCCCTATCGGGAAGGTGCCATCCTCAAGCGAGCAATCGAACAATAAGGGAAACGGTGACGTTTATAGGTCCGCTTCCTGCGGACCTTTTTTCATGC
>JAZASH010000302.1:0-1075 GCA_036343395.1 Eubacterium sp.
CACCGATAGTGCATGACACGATCTACTGTCAGAACAGTCCGAAAGTGGCGGCATTGAGTACGAACGTGAAGATCAACCAGGCGAAAGCCGGAGTGACATACGAACTGGTATGGAAGGACGGAGTGGATGAGAGCACCGTTCCACCTGTAAGTGCAGCGGGCAAATTCACCTACGAGGTGGCACAACGCGATAAAAACAATCCAGGCAATATCAGTGCCTACCGTAAGATCACGATAGATGTCCGCGGAGTGAAAGTCCCAGACGCATCAGCCAACAAACTGGCTTACTGTGCGGAAGAACCTGCACAGACTCTGACGGTGACGAAGGTGGATGACAATTCGAATAACTATTATGCAACGGGCTTCGAATGGTTCCTGAACGGCGCCCTTCAGTCAGCCACACCGACACCGAACACAAGTGTGTCAACGACAACGAATTATCATTACGGAGTACGTCAGACCTATACGGTGCCAACCTCCGGCGAGATATGCTACGGCGATACGGCCACCTTTGACGTGAAGGTGACATTCGTACCTCAGCTGCAGACGAAACAGGTGACCTACCTGAAGGCGAAAGCGAATGCGGCAGGTTCATTCGACAACAATCTGAAACAACAGGAGGCTTCGGTATATACAGGAGAAGATGCCAGCGCCACGATCAACTGGTATGCGAGCGACGGCACATCATGCGGCACGCCACTGAGCGGCACGCCGACCCCTACTGTGGATGCGTCCGTACAGACAGGTAAAGACCAGTATGTGTATTACTGTGTCTCCCAGACGGTGGATAACTGCGAAGGAAAGACGAATATCGTGAAGGTGGTGATCAGTGACGCACCGAATCCAATCGTGCAGCCCGTCTCATATTGCGAGGGCGAGACGACCAGCCCATTGACTGCTCAAATCAATGAGTTGACCAACCCGGCATCCTCCTATCAGTTGATATGGTATGACGAGAATCATGGAAAGATAACGGACGGACCTACGGGACCAACTCCGACGGCGGCTATGCGCTCCGGCGAGACACTGACGAGCACATATAGATACTACGTTACACAGAAACTGACAGATACGGG
>JAZASH010000303.1:0-1073 GCA_036343395.1 Eubacterium sp.
ACCGGCAATGCAACCGTCGACGAACTCCGCGTCGTTCTGGAAGTCCATGCAGAACAGCGGCTTGCGGCTGCGGTAATCCCGGATGCGGCGATAGACCTCGGCACGCTGTTCCGGCGAGGGCAGAAGCTCTGGAGAGGCATCGTTGCCCACGGGCATGTAATGGAAGTACCAGCAGAAATAGGCGCCTTTTTCGATGAGCATGTCGTAGTATTCCTCAGAGGTGATGGAGTCGTAGTTGGCGCTGGTGTAGCAGCAGGAAATGCCGTAAATCAGCTTTCTCTGGTGCAGGATCTCCATCGCTCTGAGCACTCTTTCATAAACGCCCTCGCCGCGGCGGGAGTCGGTGGCCTCTCCGAAGCCCTCCAGAGAAATGGCCGGGGCGAAATTCTTCACGCGCAGCATCTCGTCAGCAAAAGCCTCGTCGATCAGCGTGCCGTTGGTGAAGGCGGTGAACATACAATCATTATGCTTCTCGCACAGCCGGATGATATCTTTTTTTCGCATCAACGGCTCGCCGCCTGCGAACAGATAGAAGTAGACGCCCATCTCCTTGCCCTGGCGGATGATGTCGTCGAGCTCCTCAAAGCTCAGGTTCAGCTTATTTCCGTACTCGGCGGCCCAGCAGCCCACACAGTGCAGGTTGCAGGCGGAGGTGGGGTCAAGCAGGATGGCCCAGGGGATATTGCAATTGTACTTTGCGCGAAGCTCTTCTTCCCTCGGCCAGCCGATGAGGTTGGCGTTGATCAGAAAGTTGACAGCCACCGTTTTCACAATCTCGGGATCCACATCCTGCAGGATGTGACGGACAAAGGGATAATACGCGTTTTCGGGGTCTTCGATCGCCGCGCGAATGGCCGCTCGCTGTGCGGGCATCTCTCCCTTGGCGAAACTGTCTGCCCAGTCCATGATTTTGACAAGGTTGGCCTCCGGGTCCTTGTACAGCATATCAAAGGCTTTCGTGAGACCGTATTTTTTCAGTGTGGTGGATAACGACATGTAGCTACCTCCTTCAGTGATGGTACCTTTCTTTAAATTATTGATACAACAGCTTACGAAGCAATTGGAGATATCCC
>JAZASH010000304.1:0-1068 GCA_036343395.1 Eubacterium sp.
ATCTGGAAAGCTCGTGATTCTCGCCGTGGAAGACGACCATTTTGGCGGGAATCCCTTTATATTTCAGTGCCGTAAAGAGCTGATATCCTTCCCCGATCGGACAGCGGTAGTCTTCGTCGCTGTGGATGATCAGGGTCGGCGTTCTGGCATTGCCGATGTACCTGAGGGGTGAGACGTCCCACATCTGGGCAAATCCTTCCTGAGAATAGGGATCGGTATTGCAGGTCTCGCCGCACATAAGCGGCGGAATGTCGCTGACGCCGTACATCGTGATCCAGTTCATAATACTCCTCTGGGTCGCAATGCAGCAGAATCTGTCCGTATGACCGTTGATCCAGTTGCTCATGAAGCCGCCGTAACTGCCGCCGGTGCAGCACAGCTTTGCCCTGTCGATATCCGGGTATGCATCCAGCACATGGTCGACGAAAGTCATAATCTGTTCGTAATCGATTCCGCCCCACTGCATATCAAGGAAAGCGAATTCATTTCCTTTGCCGTCTGAGCCGTGGGGATTACAGAACATGACAAAATATCCCTCCGAAGCCCAGTGCTGCATTTCATGGAAGAAGACCGGCCCGTACGCACATTTCGGTCCGCCGTGGATATCCAGAATCGCCGGGTATTTTTTTCCGGTCTCGTAGTCTCTGGGAGCCAGTACCCAGCCATCGATCTCCTCATCGCCATATTGGTCACTATGATACTGTGTGCATATATATTCGGGCTGCGCGATATATTTGCCGCGGAGTGCCGTGACATTGAGCCCGGTCATTTGGCGCAGGCTGCCCTTTTGATCCGCATGATAAATCTCCTGCAGTTTCATGTCATAGAGCCCCATCACCCAAAGGTCGCCCCGCAGGACATCAAAATCATAGAGAGCGCCTTCCTTATTCACGAGAGTCTCTGCGTTTCCATCAAGTCCGATCCGCCGGAGCACGTTGCGGGTGCCGTCGACCGTCATATAATACACGTAGTTTCCATCCGACTTGAGGCCGCGCCAGCTGCCATACTCAATATCGCTGATTACGCCGTCGAAAACGCCCTCGTCCGCCTCACGAAGAAGCGTGAAAT
>JAZASH010000305.1:0-1067 GCA_036343395.1 Eubacterium sp.
AGTTCGGGTTGGAGCCCTGACTCGTCACGACGTTCAGGCCGGCCACCTTACCGGTGAGCATCGTCATCGGGTTGTTGGTGGTACCGCGGAAGAAATCCTTGCTGTCCACCTGGACGATGGACGCGGAGACCTCCTTCTTGGAGAGGGTACCGTAACCGATGACGACCACTTCGTCCAGGAACTCGGTGTCCTCGAGGAGGAGCACCTTGGCCGGGACCTCGGAGGCCTTGAAAACTTGGGTGGCGTAGCCGATGCAGCTGATTTCCACCAGCGCATCCGCATCCGGGACGCGAAGGACGAAATCACCGTCCAGGCCGGTCGTCGTGCCGTTCGTCGTGCCTTGCTGCAAGACGGTGGCGCCGATCACCGGGCCCATCGCATCCTCCACCACACCTTTGACCAGGTATCCGCCCTGGGCGGACACCAGACCCGCTGCCAGAAGCAGGAGGGTCAATGCGGAAAGAATCCTTTTCATTGGGTTGGTAGTTGGTTATATTGGGTTACTGTTGTCAGTGTACCGCAAAATTACCGGGATTCTCACGCGCGTCCGAATAACATAGGGAAAATATAATTCTAAAACATTTTAATACGCTGAGAACCAGCGTATTGACACCCTCCTCCGGGGTAAAAAATATAACGGTTGTATTGGCCTTACCGGGCCCCGATCTTCATGATCTCGGCCTCGAACTGCTCGTTTTCCACCCAGGACTTGTTCTTCACCCGCGTCTTGTAGGTGTTGATGGTGTGGACGGAGTAGTCCAGGAACCTGGCGATGCGGTCCGTCTCGGAGATGCCGAGGCGGATGAGGGCGAAGATGCGCATCTCCGGAGTGAGGCCTTCCGCGGGGAACCGCTGCTCCGTTTCCGGGAACAGGGCGTTGTAGTCGTTGACGAAAGTCGGGAAGATCTTGAGGAAGGTGTGGTCGAAGGACTCGTACATCTCGTCCCGCTCCTTGTCGATGGTGGATTCTTTCAGGGACCGGCGCAGCTCGTCGTACTGCCGGGTGACGATCATCCGGTCCACCATCTTGTACAGCTGGGACATCTTGTCCAGGAACTCGGAATTGA
>JAZASH010000306.1:0-1059 GCA_036343395.1 Eubacterium sp.
AGAGATCAGCCTTGTATACCTTGCCGTATGCCTGATCTTTTACCTTCCGAAGCTTTCAGTTTCTGTGAGAAGACTTCATGACATCGGCAAGAGCGGATGGTTCTACCTCATCTCTCTCATCCCGGTTGTCGGCCAGATCATTTTCTTCATCTGGTGTGTAAAAGACAGTGAGGCGCGTACGAACAAGTATGGCCAGGACCCGAAGGAACCGGAGGAGTTCTGCTCGAGAATGCAATTACAGCACGTATAACAGGGTACAAGAAACCTGATAGAAAAATCCAGCCGTTGGCTGGATTTTTTTATCTCAGTGGGGGAAGTCCCCACTGAGATAAACGCTCCGCGAGAATGCGCAGGGATTCGGTCGGGAATTATGTCAGCTAGCGCTGACCCGAATCCCGCGCCAAGTCTCGCGAGCGAGACTTGAATGTGGTCGAAGTTTCTCGGTGTCTTCTGGGCGGTGCATGCGAGATTGTAGACACGACAGGACTCTTTTATGGTAGAATATTCCCGTAGCGCCTCTGAATCGCTATCGGCAAAATATGTTTTAGAGGGGCGGGATTCATTTGCAGAAAAAGGATGATGACTATGAATGAGAATGAAAATGTGAGAATCGACCCGGAATCGGCCTATGTGAAATCCATGGATTACCTCGACAAGGTGATAGCGGAGGCGGAGCTCACGAGCCAAAAAATCGGCAAGTACCGCATCGCGTGCGCGGTCATTTCTGTCCTGCTCGGAGGGCTTCTGGCGTGGAGTTTCGGAAATGTGTTCGGATTCCTGGCGCCGGTCGCCGGGCTTAACGCGACATTTTTCTTATATTCCCGAAGTGTGCTGGGAAGACTGCAGAGCACGATAGCGACCGCAAAATTCGACAAGGACCGGCTAAAGGGCGGTAAGATCGACCCTCGGTATTTTTACGAGCGGTGCGCCGAGGCGCTGCGGGAAGCGAAGAGCTTTGAATATCTTGAAAATCTGAACGGAGACACATCGAATCTTACTGTAAAGGAAAAGAGCATGCTTAAAAGGTTCCGGGATGAATGAGGAATACGGAGAGCCAGA
>JAZASH010000307.1:0-1055 GCA_036343395.1 Eubacterium sp.
ATTCTTAATCTGCATGGTGGCGATGCCGTCCACATAGATTTCAGTGTCAGTCATCAGCTTTAGAAAATCCGGGTGCTTTATCATTTCGCAGAACAGGCGATTGTTGAGTCTGCCGCTTTTTAGAATATCCAAGGTTTCATCGTCCAGATGAAGCTCCGATATATCGTGATTCTGAACTTCACGGGATTCGGTGAGACCCAGCAGCCAGTCGGTGGAAACACCGTAGTATTGAGCAAGAATCACCAGATTCGTATGGCTGATCGCCGATTTTTATAGCCGCTCCTTCCGGGGCGGCTTTTTTCTTTTTTCGTTATAAAAAAGGTTCCTTTTCAGGCATGGGAGTGCAGAACGATGAAAGGAGCTGCTTTCCTGTGGAAATCAGAAATAAGGATTCACCTGTGGTTTATATCTGCTCACCCTACTCGGGCGACGTAGAACGCAACACCGAGATGGCCCGGCGCTACAGCCGCTATGCCATCGACAACGGTTATGTCCCTATCACGCCACACCTCTGGCTACCCGGCATCCTGTCGGAAGAGACAGAGCGGGAGTTGGCGATCAGCCTTGATCTCCGGTTGCTCGACCTGGTCTCGGAGCTGTGGGTCTGCGGGGACACGGTCAGTGAAGGAATGAAGCGTGAGATTGATCACGCCACGGAGGCCGGAATTCCGGTCAGGATATTTGAGGAGGAAAAATTTCATGTACGCGATTGATACAAGCAACCATACCGTCAACGACAAGAAGGTCGACACTTTCCTGCGGACGGTCCTTGATGGCGACACCCACCTTGAGGTGGAAGCCGGGACCACTGGCTTTACTGGCGCGTGCTGCCGGGATGCCGGGAGCCGCACTTACCTTGCCCTGCTCTGCCGGAAAGGCGACTTTTTCTTCGGCCCGATCAAGGATGACGATGGCCGCGTCGTCGGTATCCGGATCGCCTGCTGTGGCGACGAGGGTTTGAACGCCATCATGAAGTCGCTCGCGTTCGCCTATCATGCGATCGACGATCAGTGCTGCGATGTGGACGATTAAAAAAGAAAAAAGGCAGGCCGGTG
>JAZASH010000308.1:0-1054 GCA_036343395.1 Eubacterium sp.
GCAAAGCAAGGATAAACTACTCAACGGAATTATTATTGTTGTCTATCTTGCGGCTCTGATTTTTTTGGGCAGCACAGGGATGAACCTGATCTCCCTGTCAGAAAAGGGAACAGAGGATTCCCGACTCATCGGCGCCAGTTATATGACCATGAATAATGAGTTCTATGACATTATCAATGAGCAGATTCGTGTCAGAGTCGAGGGGGAGGGAGATCAGATGGTCCTGCGTGACCCGGGTCTCGACGCGAATCGTCAGGCTGAGCAGATCAATTCTATGCTCTCCATGGGAATCAGCGCCCTCATCGTGACACCTGTCACCGCCGATGGCCTCTCTGACGTGCTTGACAGGGCACAAAGGCTTGGAGTCAGGGTCATTGTCGTTGACACGGAGCTTGACCGCGACGGACAGGCTGACTGCACGATCGTATCTGATAATTTTCGGGCAGGCTATATGATCGGGGAGTATATGATGAAGCAGCAGGAGTCCGGCAGGATACTTGTCCTGCATCATGAGACGGCTTTATCGGCATACAGAAGAGTAGAGGGCTTTAAGAGCGCAATAAGGACAAATCCGAACTTTCAGATCGTTAAAGAAATCAGCTGCAAAGGTCAGTACGAGATCGCGCTGCCCCTTGTCGAGCAGTACATTGAGGAGGGCGGTGATTTCGACACTGCTTTCAGTCTTAATGACCTTGCGGGTGAAGCCGTGGTGACTGCTGTTCGTAATCATCCTGAGCTCGGTAAAGTATATGTCTACGGTGTAGACGGATCTCCGGATGCCAAGATGATGATCCGGTCCGGTGATATGGAAGCGACAGCCGCACAGTTTCCGACAGAGATCGGAGAACAGGCGGCGGATATTCTCTACAAGATGCTGGACAGTGAAGTCTTTCCCGAGACCATCACAGTCCCGGTCGACCTGGTGTGCTACGACAATCTTGAGGAATTTGATATCAACCGCTGGCAGTGATACTGTGTGCTTTGCGAACCGGGAGCTGAGTTTATATGAGTGTATTTGAGATCAATGTCACGAGTCCTGAAAGAGTCTGGAAGA
>JAZASH010000309.1:0-1049 GCA_036343395.1 Eubacterium sp.
ATGGCGGTAATGAGCTGGTCATCGGTGGGAAGCTGACCTTCCTGCCCGGTGCCAGTGTGGAAGGCGGCGAGGGACTGTTCGATCTTCTTCCGGGAGGTGAAACTGTCAAGCTGCCCTTTCTGGCTGACAGCACGGCGACCACCGTAGCCCAGCTCCGTGAGGACTACAACCGCCTGCTGTCCGTACTGCGGGATGCCGGGATCATCGCGCCTCTTCAGGAGGTGATCCCCGATGATCGTGACGGTTGATGAGGTCAAAACCCATCTGCGTATCGAGCACAATGAGGAAGATTCCTATATCGAGGGCCTGATCAAACAGGCTCAGGCTGAGGCGGAGGATTACTGCCGGGTTTCCTTTGAGGCACCTGACGAGGAAGGTAATATCCCCGATGCTCCTGAGCCTGTCCGGCTGGCCGTTATCCTCATGACCAGTTTCTACTATGAAAACCGGGACATTCCGGACATGACGACTTACAAAGCAACCCGTATGGCGTTTGACAATCTGCTGTACCGGTATCGTGATCCCGCAAAGATGTTCTGACGGAGGTGATGATCCATGCGAGGTTACAAAAACTTCGAAAGCGATCCTCACCCCGGGGAACTCCGGCATAAGATCGAGATCGGTTATACAGAGAACACTATCAACGAAAACGGGTATCCCGCCCCGACAGATGTCGTGGTCTGCCGGGTATGGGCTGCTGTGACGGACGCTGGAAACCAGCATTACAGAGCCGCTGATGTCATGAACACCGAGGCTGTCATCAACTTTACCATCCGGTACCGGGAGGACATCAAGCCCGGGATGTGGGTGCGCTTTCAGGGAGATAAATGGAATATCTCAACTCTTGGCGAGTATAGCTTCAAGCGCACCTATCTCGGCCTGAAGGCTTCCCTTGCCAAGGGGGGTGAGCGGATGAGACAGGTACAGCAGGCGCTGGCGAACATCGGCATTCCTGTATACGCGGGTATATGGCGGGCAACCTCGCCCAACCAGAACCCGCCGGAACAGTACTGCGTTTACTCCACGACAACCACGGAAGGAAGCCATCA
>JAZASH010000310.1:0-1014 GCA_036343395.1 Eubacterium sp.
ATATGAACTGAATGATCTTGATCTTTTCCTGATTACACAGAGCGACGATCTCCGAAAAGTTCTTCTGCGGGTAGACTTCCTTGTCCTCCTCGGAGGACTCATTTTCAATGCGGATCGATCCGCCGCCGATACTGAACATGCGGATGGCAGCAATTTCTTTTCCGTCCTTAAGCGCCTTGAACAGCATGGTATTCGGGTGAGGCAGATCTGTCTCCTTTGTCTCGCGGTCAAAGACTACCTTCGCTCCCGGCAAACCTTCCTTAATCGCTTTGCCTGTGCCGTGGCCCTCGCCTGTGAAAGCCAGAGATCCGAACAATGTGACCTCGTACTCGTCGGCATCCGGGTAGCGGGCGCCGAAAGTCCGCGCTGCATGATAGGGACCGACTGTGTGTGAACTTGAGGGACCATTACCGATTTTGTAAACACTTGTTATACTTTTCATCAGAGTGGCAGCTCCTTTCCCTGCTTTTTCCATTCGAGGAATTCCGCCGTCGCCGTGAAAATGACGTCGCCGGAAGAATTAAGTGCCGTTTCGAGTGAGTCCTGGATTACGCTGACTATGAAGCCGACGCCAACGATCTGCATCGCTACGTCATTTGAAATACCAAAAAGTGAACATCCGAGCGGGACCAAAAGCAGTGAGCCTCCGGCAACGCCCGATGTTCCGCAGGCTGAAAATGTAGCTACAATGCTGAGCAGGATCGCCATGGGCAGCGTGATCTGGGCACCTGCCGTGTACGCGGCAGTGAGTGCAAATGTTGTTATGACCGCCGCTGCTCCGTCCATATTGATGGTCGAACCAAGCGGAATGGACACAGAGTACATGTCCTCATCGAGACCAAGCTCCTTACAGAGCTCCATGTTGACCGGGATATTGGCAGCGGAGCTTCTTGTGAAGAAAGCGGTCACGCCGCTCTGGCGGATACATTTGAAAATAAGAGGATAAGGATTGTGTCTCAAAGTAATTCCGACGATCAGCGGGTTCACGACCAGCGCGACCAGAAGCATGGAAAT
>JAZASH010000311.1:0-1007 GCA_036343395.1 Eubacterium sp.
GCGGATAGCGGATGTTGAAGGGCTGGGCCAGGCGGACCATGGCGTCGTACACGGAGGAGTCTCCGTGGGGGTGGAATTTACCCAGAACGTCGCCAACCACACGGGCGCTCTTACGGGTCGGTTTGTCCGGCGTCATGCCCAGTTCTTCGGACATGTCGTACAGGATCCGGCGGTGGACCGGCTTCAGACCGTCCCGGACATCCGGGAGCGCCCGGTCCACAATCACCGCCATGGCGTAGGCGATGAAGCTCTTTTTCATTTCCTGTTCCAGATTGACGGGAATCAGCTTGTCTTGAATCATTTCACAATCCTCATATATTCATAAATCAAGTGCATTCCATGATGGTTTTTTTCGCTGTTGAAGTATTAATTCTGAATTCTGAATTCTTAATTCTGAATTTGGATTAAACGTCGAGATCTTTTACCAGGTCGCTGTTTTCCTGTATGAAGAGCTTTCTGGGCTCCACATCATCACCCATCAGCAGTGTGAACAGCCGGTCAGCTTCCATGGCGTCTTCCGGTGTAATCTGCATCATCATGCGGGTTTCCGGATTCATCGTGGTATCCCACAGCTGCTGGGCGCTCATTTCACCCAGACCTTTGTACCGCTGGATATCCGGCTTCGGATCCCGGCCGATTTCATCCAGCACGCGGTTCAGTTCATCGTCGTCATACACATAGCGGGAGGTTTTGCCCTTGGTCACCTTATACAGCGGCGGCATGGCGGCGTAAACATATCCCTTTTCAACCAGCGGCCGCATGAAGCGGTAGAAGAACGTCAGCAGCAGGATCCGGATATGGGCGCCGTCCACGTCAGCATCCGTCATACATACGATCCGGTGATACCGCAGTTTGCTCTCGTCAAACTGATCGCCGAAGCCGCAGCCAAAGGCTGTGATCATCGCTCGGATTTCAGCGTTCTCCAGGGCCCGGTCCAGCCGGACCTTCTCCACGTTCAGGATCTTGCCGCGCAGGGGCAGGATTGCCTGCGTCTTGCTGTCTCGGCC
>JAZASH010000312.1:0-1007 GCA_036343395.1 Eubacterium sp.
AGCACATTGAGTGGAAATACTGAAGGGGCTATGGTGATGTAGTCCCTTTTTTGTCCAAAAATGTCCCGCCGGATCGTTTATATATATAGAGGGATAGATTTGATAGAGGATGGAGGATACCATGGGTGCTTATGAAAGAAAGCTGACTATAGGATTCGGGACGGTTTTCCTGGTAATGGTGTTATGCTCTGTTGTCTTGTTTGCGATGGGGTGCGCGGATACTTCTGATAACGGTGGGATGCAGGGCACGGTCAGTGGTGCAGGTGCTCGTGAGGGCCTGGAACAGGATGCGCAAGAGCAGGACAGCGACGATACGAGTACGGCTGCTTTGCCAAAGGGTATCACCATCCCGGATGAGGATCTTCAGCGCCAGGTAGATGCGATTGTAAAAAACAAGGACACCTGGATGGAACTGGTCTATACGACCGGTGATATCAAGGATCTTGCTGAGATGGAAGACGAGGATTCGTATGTTTCTACGGCGAATCTGTCACTTACCGATCTGGACCAAAACGGTTATCTGGAAGTATTGATCACGGAAAGCGTGGGTTCTCTGCACCTGACAAATGCAAGGATGTATGAACTGACAGCGGACGATAAGCTGAAACCGTGCGAGAACAAAACAGGTGAGAAAGAAGATCGTGAGAAGTACGATGTCAGACTTGGGGATGAAGATACCTGTGATGTACGAGTGTACTATGATCAGGCGGATGACAGATATTATTATGGATTAACGAGCGTTCTTGGAGGATATGGCGGACCTGTTTATAACAAGTTTTACCTGACGTACAGGGATGGTGAGTGTTCGACGGAATACGGCGGAAAGGCCTGTGCCTGGAGTGGGCACGGGTATTATTCATCCGAAAAAGGCGAGGATGAGATGATCAAATACTCTGAGTATGATAAGCTCAGACGGGATAGTTTGCCGCCATCGAGTTCGGCGGGCGTCGCTCACATCAGGTGGAAAGAAATAGATAAACAAAAGCTCAAATCCATGGACGATGAGA
>JAZASH010000313.1:0-1004 GCA_036343395.1 Eubacterium sp.
CACCCTTCTCTTGTATTTTTATTGGGTATGGAGGTAGGTTTAATCGAAACATTTTTGTAACTTTGTCCCCGCAAAAGTACAAATAATAATCGAAATAACGCAATGGCTGAGGCAAAAAATGTCAATTTCGACGCGATAATGGCCGATTTGAAGGCCGGAAAGTTCGTTCCTGTCTATTATCTGATGGGTGACGAGCCCTATTATATCGACAAGATTGCCGACTATATCGCGGAGCATGCTTTGCAGCCAGAGGAGCGTGATTTCAACCAGACCATCCTTTTTGGTTCCGATGTGAATGCCTCGCAGATTGCTGATGCCGCTCGGAGGTATCCGATGATGGCAGAAAGGCAGGTGATTATCGTAAAAGAGGCGCAGAACGTGAAGAATACGGAGCCTCTGGAGCGTTATTTCAAGCAGCCGATGCCCTCTACGGTGCTGGTGATGTGCCATAAGAACGGTACCATCGACGGACGGAAGAAGGAATATGTGAGAAGTATCCAGTCGGCAGGCGTACTTTTTGAGAGCAAAAAACTGCGCGATAGGGATCTGCCTGCGTTTATCGAGAACTATCTCTCTTCGCGACAGGTGAGCATCGATCCGAAGTCCACCCAGATGATTGCCGATAACATCGGCGCTGACTTGAGTCGGCTGACGAGTGAACTGGATAAGGTGGTACTGTCACTGCCGGAGCAGGATAGGAGAGTGACCCCTCAGGTGGTGGAGGATCAGATCGGAGTCAGCAAGGAGTTCAACGGTTTCGAACTTCGTGACGCCATCGTGAACCGGAATGTGTACAAGGCAAATCTCATCATCAAATATTTTGACGAAAATCCGAAGGCAGGTAGTATCTACTCTTTTCTCCCGTTGCTCTTCAATTACTTCCAGAATCTGATGATCGCATTTTATTCGCCAAATCCGAAGAGCCAGGAGGCGGTTGCTGAGTGGTTGGAAATGCGATCACCGTGGGCTGCCAAGGACTATATGACGGGTATGAGAAATTACTC